>NZ_BAAHXT010000014.1:0-99706 GCF_054657935.1 Spirochaeta dissipatitropha
TATACGCAAATACAATCAACAAATAACACTATAATACGTATATTTACGTATTGCAAGCATATTAAAAGAATATTATTATACTTACGTGTAAAGACGCGTATAAACACGAATTAAAGCGTATTCAGATAGTTTAGATTTTCTGAATGCCTGATTTGTGAATTCGGGTAATGAAATGGGCATACGTGATGCCATAGGCACGACAGATATGTTTACCTAAACCGCTGCGCAGTTTAGGTCACATATCGCGTGCTTAAGGGGTGCCCCCTTAAAAACCCCGGAAGAGCCAGAGGAGGAAGAATGGCCCGACCCAAAAAGACTGCACACAACAAGCTTGACTGCTCTGTTTGTGTTCGTTTGAGTCGTGAAGAATATGATCGCTGGAAGGCAAAAGTAGCAGAAAGCGGTTTGAGCACAAGCGAGTTTTTCCGGCAGGCGATTATTCATAATCGCAGCAGTGTGCGCGCTCAGCGGAAAATCACGAAAGAACAACGCTCCAGGATTTATCTGTACAGCAAAGCAAGCAATAACATGAATCAGCTTGCCCACCGTGCAAACAGGGATCACTTGCGTGGACTGCTGGATGCAGAGACGTATCATTCTATTCTGATTGTACTTCTGCAGATTTCTGATTATTTGCGAAACGGAATAGCTGATGCTGATTAGAATTCGAGGTGGCAAGGCCGGTATCCGGGAATATCTGCAGACCGGGCGAAAGAAAGGACGTATACACAGCCGTGATCAGCTGGACAAGCGAGTTATTCTGCATGGAGATCTGCTGGCAGCCGAAAAGATATATGAGACTGCGCCGGGCAGGGGAGAGCGGTATCTACACATTACCATTTCATTTCGTGAGGATACCGTGCCTGTTGATATTCTGCGTGAGATCAGTAATGAGTTTCGGGACTTTGTAACTGCAGCCTATCGCAATGATGAGTTCTACTATTACTGCGAAGCACATCTTCCAAGAATACAGGCAGAATTAGATCAGAAAACAGGGCAGATGCTACAGCGCAAACCTCATCTACATATTGTAATTCCAAAGGTCAATCTGCTTACAGGGCAGCGTCTGGATCCATTCGGGAAAGTGCGTCGGCACATTGACTACATCGATGCCTTTCAGGAACAGATGAATAGCAGATATCAACTTGAAAGTCCAAAAGATCATAGACGGTTGAATATAACTGACCGAAGTGAAGTAATAAGTCGTTATAGCGGAGATTTTTTCCGACCCATCGGCAGAGAATTAAAGCAACAACTTCTACAGAAGGTATGTACCTGTGTTGATTACAATGATTTCAAGACATATTTACAGACACTTGGCGTGCTTCGGGAACGTAATTCCGGAGCTGATAACGCGTATCTGAATCTCAAGCGATCCCAGGACAAACGTGGAATAAATCTGAAGGAGTTTGTCTTCACTCGAAAATTCCTTGACCAAGCCAGCAAAGACCGTATAAGACAACTACAGAACCAGCTGACCCAATCGGCGCTCCTTCAGGAACAGGGTACAAGTTCTCCTGTTGTTTCGCTGGAAGAATTGTTAGCCGAATGGAAAGATCTGCGAAGCCGCGAGGTTAAGTACCTGAACAGTGGAAACAGGGCCCAGTGGAAAAAATACCAGGCAATGGACACCCAGCAGCGCAGACAGATGCTGAATGAACTGGAAGATACCTTTTATAAGCGCTGGACTCCATTGGAAGCAGAGCTTGAAGGTGTGGATTTATATTTACCCAGTGAGTATAAGGAAAACTTATTACAACAAGCGGATGCTGATGAATCCCATGATTCCGGTTCCCGTTCCAACCTACAGGAAACAGCAGAAAACACTCCAGATTCAGAAATCGGTCAGCTTCTTAGGGATGCTGAAAAAACAACAGCATATACAAGTGCTTACAAAAAATTTCAATCCATGTATGTCGAAAAATTGGATCTCCAATTACTTTTGAATCATTTGAGCCAAAGTCATGCAATCAAGATTGAAGACTACAAGGTTCGAAATGAAGATGGAAAAAATCTCATTCACATGAAGGATGGTAGATTGCTTTCTGGAATTGATTTTCTGATCGAAATACTACACCTTAGTCCTGATAATGCGCTACAGCTTATACAGCAGGTATGTAACAAAACGCCGCAACAGCAAAGCAATAATCAGCGAATCGATTATTCATCTGAATTATGGCAGGAATTCGCTTGTGAGAAAGAAAATGCATTACTCAAGATTGAACGAGCCAAAAGAGCAAATTATGAATTCGCAGCCAAGCAGCGAAGTATACTTAAAACCAATTATACAGAAAACAAGCGACAGATTTACAATACATACGCTGATAATCATGCTGAACGAAAAGCGGCTCTTTCAGTACTGAATATGGAAAAAGTCCATCGATATGAAGAAATCTATAACATTCAGCAACTACAGAATATTGAACTGGAAGCAGACTTCGCACAAAAATATAAATATTCAACCTGGTTATTCCGCAAGGCCGAGCAAGATGATGAAGAAGCCTTGCGTGAATTACAAAGATTACGCCTCTGGCAAAACCATTGGAATGATAATCATAATGCAACAGGTCCAGCCAGTCCGGAAATTAATAATACCGCTTTGCTCCTGCAGACATTATGGTCACATGCAATAAAAGAAGATGGTTCTGTGATTTATCACTATAAGGACAATGAATCCTTGATCGATTACGGACAGCGAGTTGAGTTCGTGAATAATGACCAAAAAGTCACCGAAACAGGATTACGCTTTTCGCTTATGAAGTATGGAAGCAATCTGCATATCTATGGCTCAGATGATTTCAAACGTGAAGTTATCTCTGCTACTGCCAGGATGAAACTGTCCCTCGTATTTACAGACTCCTGGATGAATGAAGAACTCGCAGCAGCTCGTAAGTCAGAACAAAGGACAAAAGAAAAGGGTAGAGGCCAATATTTTGACAGGGAATGAATGTATATCCAATACAATGTGATCATTTATGCATGTGGATTCCGAAATCAGTATCTATTTAAATACCGTAAGCATTCATGATTCACTACTGAAGGCTTAATTTATATGAATAACCGTGTTTATATTTGAAATAATCAGTTCAATGAACAATAATTGAACGATCATAGCAAATGAGGATAAATGTTTAGCACTGGTGCTTACAAAAATAGCGCATACACTTTCATTATACAATTTGAATATATACGAAACTCTGCGTGTGAATAGAAGTTTTCCAAAATTGCAAAGCAATTTTGGAAAACGAGGCGGCGGGCACGCCCGCCAGCTGTCCTACGTCGCTTCGCAACTTCGGACAACTGGCGGGTATCCACAATGTCCAGTACAAGCCTGCGGCTTTCCCTGGCCACTGCGGATACCCGCCGCCTCGTTATCGGCAATACCGCGCCAAGACAGAAAGTAGATGAAAGAATGGAAATGTGGAAGATCTTAAAATCCCCGCGCCCCAAGAAGCCCGGCGTCCATGCCGGGCTGGAGATGCAAAAGAACTTTTTGAGAAAGTTTATTGTGTATCAGGAGGTATTATTATGGTTTCATCGACTACAACAAAGTGGTTGACACAAAGGCCAAAGTGGCTGCAGGTTGCCGCAAAGCATCTACATGAATCCGGCAATTTGAATGATGAAGCCATTTCTGATCTTGCGATATTATGTCAGCAGGAAGCCAATAATGAGTTTCCTGATATAGATTGCAGCATCCCCGCTGGGGCTTTTGATGCGCATGATTCTGAAGAAATACGTTTATGTTCCATCAGTGAGGTTGCTGGGGTGAACAAACTGGCTCCCCGTAGACCACTTGATTTAGGTGACAGTAATATTGCTGTTGTTTACGGGCAAAATGGCTCCGGTAAATCAGGTTATGTAAGGCTTCTGAAACATATTTGTGGAGCCCGTGACTGTATCCGTGGACAACTGCACAACAACGTATTTTCGACTGAAGAAGTGGCTCAGAAAGCCAAAATTTCCTTTCTCAAAAGCAGTAGTCCAGCGGAGCATGAATGGTCAGGTCAGGGAATCTGCGACGATTTATGTTCCGTCGATATCTTCGATACTTCATTTGGCCGAGTGTTTATGGGGAGCGAAGATGAGGTCAGTTATGAACCTCCGGTCTTGTCCTTTTTCAGCAGACTGATCGATATTTGTGAGAGGGTTGCTTCCAAGCTTGATGCAGATGCCGGGGCACTTAAATCAAAAATGCTGAGTATTCCCAATTCTCTCGTTGGTTCCACCGGGGAGGCTTGGGTTCAAAAACTCAGCGCCAAAACACCGACAGATGAAGTTGAAGCCCATTGTTCTTTCACGCTGGAAAATGAAACAGAACTACAAGACCTCCAGAAAAGGATTTCTGAGACATCTCCAGCGGAAAAAGCCAAGCAATTCCGCACTAAGAAAAGTCATGCAGATGGCCTTGTTAATGATGTCCAGACTTACCTCAATCAACTTTCAGATGAGAATTGCAAAAGGATCATCGCCGCTAAAAAGAAATCCATTCTGAAAAAGTCGGCTGCCGAAACGGCGGCAAAAGATGTTTTCAGTGGCGCAAAGCTCGAAGGCGTTGGATCTGAGATATGGAAAGAACTATGGAGTACCGCACGAAAATATTCGGAAGAAGTGGCATACACTGGACAAGAGTTTCCTCATGTTCAGGATGATTCTGTTTGTGTACTTTGCCATCAACCTTTATCCGAAGAAGCCAAACAACGGTTCACCTCTTTTGAATCGTACATAAAAGGTGAAACACAAAAACAGGCCACAGAAGCAACCAGAGAGGCCAAACAAGCTATCGATGCTCTGCCCGATATTCCCAGTGCCGAGGCATTAAAAACAAAAATAGACGCTGCGGGGATTGAGAATGAGGACATCATTAAGGCTTTGAATGATACTCTCTCCTCCCTCCAAAAAAGAAAAACCCAAGTCCCGTCACTTGATTCAGAAGATGCTCTGGAGACCATAAGCCAATCCCCTGAATGGGTTGAAGAAATACGAAAAATTTCACAAGGCTATGAGGACAGCGCCAAGAAATATGAAGAAGATGCTGAAAAAGATAATCGTGTAGAACTGCAGGCCAAATTAAAGAATCTTCAGGCAAAAAAGTGGCTCTCTGAACAGAAAGCAGTCATTCAGGAAGAGGTTAAGCGCCTGCAAGCGCTCGAACGCCTTCAGGAGGCCAAAAAGAAAACCAACTCCAAAGCCTTATCCACGAAAAAGGGAGAGTTGGCGGAGACGCTAATTACAGATGCATTTGTTCAGAGGTTTAATGACGAGCTCAAAGCTTTAGGGGCATCTCGGCTTAAGGTGAAGCTAATCAAATCCAAGGTTTCAAAAGGTAAAGTCCTCCATACCCTTCAACTGGATGGCGCTACCCACAACCTGAATGAAGTCCTAAGTGAAGGTGAAAACCGCATCGTATCAATTGCGGCGTTTCTTGCTGATGTTACAGGCAGAACCTATCCGGCACCATTTGTGTTTGATGATCCTATTTCGTCTCTTGATCAGGATTATGAAGAAGCCGTCGTTCAACGTCTCTGCGCTATTGCCTCCGAGAGGCAAGTTATCATATTCACCCATCGGCTGTCGCTTCTGACCATGGTTCAATTATATGCCGGAAAGGTTAACATAAAGCCTGAGGTAATATGCATCCGGGAAGAACCGTGGGGAACCGGCGAACCGGGAGATACTCCATTTTTTGCTAAGAAGCCCGATTCAGCTCTGAAGCAACTAATCAATGATCGCCTTGCAAAAGCAAAGAAGCTCCTAAATGAACACGGGAAAGAAGTTTATGAGCCCTATGCAAAATCTATATGTAGTAATTTTAGAGATCTATTAGAAAGGATGATCGAAGTAGAGTTAATGGGCGATATTGTCCAGAGGTATAGACGGGAAGTACATACAAAGAAAATAGCAGGCTTAGCCAAAATATCTGAAGTTGACTGTAAATACTTTGATGATTTGATGACAAAGTATTCAAGGTATGTGCACCCCCAGCCAATAGAAGCCCCTGTTCGCCTACCAGAACCAGATGAGCTTGAAGCTGACTTTAACGAGTTAAAAAAATGGCAGGAGGATTTTAAAAGAAGATGAGGAATTATAAGAAGAACCGCCTCCGCACGTCCTGTGCTACGGCGGTGGGGCGCGGGGATTTTAAGAAACTGAAACCCGAAGAAGGCGCGGTACAGCCTATAACAGCGGCTATATGGTTCCGCTTCGCTTTACCCAAATTTTTGCTCCACTGCGTTCCGCAAAAACTTCATATAGCCGCGGGACGTTTTCCAAAATTGCAATGCAATTTTGGAAAACGAGGCGGCGGGCACCGCCGCCTCGTTATGGGCAATACATTTTTCTGAGGAGTTAAGGAATTGATTAAAAGCACAAATGAACTAAAAAGACTTTATGATAAATTAATGACAGATATAGCTGATTATTCAGGTGATATTTGTCCATTTTTTATCCAAGTTGGAAAAAAATATTTTGATGCGCCGAAAAGATTGCTTTTCATTGGAAAAGCTACAAATGGGTGGGTTACAAAGGAACGAAATTCAACAAAATTCTTTGATTTAAAAAACCCTGATAGGATTGTAAATCGACATGACCAAATGGAATGGGTTTATCATCTTGAAGGCGTAAATGAAAATTACAATACAAAAAAATCAGCATTCTGGAGACTAATAAAGAATGTATCTTTAGATCATTTGGGAAAGGAAGATTGGTACAACTATATTTCATGGTCGAATCTATACAAGATTGCTCCGTGGGAAGGAGGTAACCCAGGAAGTTATTTGCAACAACTTCAACGGGAAACTTGTATTTCGATTCTTAACGAAGAAATAAAAGAATTAAAGCCAAGTGCAGTTATTTACCTCACTTCTGGCTGGGAATCCTTTTATCTTGATTCGATTGGTTTGAGAAAGAGTAAGAATAAAGTGAAATCGTGGAGTGGTTACTCTTCAACATACCAAATATTTAATGAAATACTTTTCATTCAATCACATCATCCACAAGGAAAACCAGAAAAGGAACACAAAGAAGGTTTGTTAAAGATTCTAACGAAGATTACATAGAATGAAAAATGTACTGTCCATAACAGCGAGTACCCGGCTACGCTTCGCTCCGCCCCAATTGGCTCCCGTTGGTCACCAATTTCGGGTACTCGCAAAACGTTGTGCGAAAGGCAGAGCGCCAAGACATTGAAAAGGAAGATGGATTGATGATAAATACATTTCTTAACCCCGCCCCAAGAACGCCATTGGTGCTCATCGAATCGCACCAAGTCCTTGGCGGGCTAAAGAGATAAAAAGGATAAAAGATTTTATGGCAGAATCAGAAGCAAAGACAAGAAAAATCAGAATTGATGAGAAGCTTAAATCATCTCTTCTCAATTGGACAATTATACGCAATGATAATGTATCTGATTACTCTGCCTTGTCGGCCCATGCGGTCGAAGAATACCCCACAGAAACAGGTCCAGCTGATTATGCACTTTTCGTAGAAGGTAAATTGCTTGGCATCATTGAAGCGAAAAAGATTGCAGTTGGTGCAGAAAATGTATTAGAGCAGGCAAAAAGATACGCAAGAGGTGTTCCGAATACCCTTGGTGAATGGCGTGAATATAAGGTCCCATTCCTGTATTCCACAAACGGGGAACTGATTTTTCACCTTGATGTTCGCAAAAAAGAAAACACCTCTCACCAACTTATCGATTTTCATTCTCCTCAGGCCTTGCTGGACAAGTTTAATCGGGATACCGATAAAGCAGAACAATGGTTTTCAGATCGTCCAGTTAAGGAAATAACCCGCTTACGCCCCTATCAGATTGGTGCCATTGAAGCTATCGAAAACGGAATTTGCAATGGTAAAAAATCCATGCTTATTGCCATGGCCACTGGAACCGGAAAGACTTTTACGCTGGTTTCGTCCATGTACCGGCTTTTAAAATCGGGCTATGCCAAACGTATTCTCTTCCTTGTAGACCGAAGAGCCCTGGCAGCGCAAACCGTCTCTGCAATATCTGCCTTTGAAACTCCCGAAGGCTTAAAGCTCGACCGGGACTATGAAGTGTATAGTCAAAAATTCAAACGAGAAGATCTCGATGATGGAAGTAGTTTTGATTCAAAGGCCTTGCCCGAAGAGTATCTGACTAATCCTCAAGAGAAACACACTTTTATATATGTCTCCACCATTCAACGAATGACCATCAACCTGCTGGGAAAAGAGGCGGTAGCAGACTTTGAATATGATGTTGATGCCAACAAACTCGATATCCCAATCAATGCTTTTGATATTATTATCGCGGACGAATGTCATAGGGGTTATTCCGCTAGCGAAACCGGCCGGTGGAAATATGTCCTGGATTATTTCGATGCGATAAAAATCGGTTTGACGGCCACTCCGGCGACTCATTCTCTTGCCATGTTTAAAAACAAGGTTTTTTCGTACAGCACCGAGCAAGCAATCCTTGATGGATACCTTGTTGATTACGATGCCGTGAAAATCAAATCAGATATTCATATCAACGGGGCGTTTCTTAAAGAAGGAGAGATGGTTGGTGAAATTGATATGGCAACCGGAGCGGAAACACTTGATTCCCTGGAAGATGAAAGAGAGTTTAGCGCAAACGAAATTGAACAAAAAATCACTTCACCCGATAGCATCAGAAAAATTGTAACTGCTATAAAAAAATATACCGACCAACACGAGGCCGAGCATAAACGGTTCCCTAAAATGCTGATCTTTGCGGTCAATGATCTGCCTCATGCCTCCCATGCGGACGAAGTGGTGCGCACCTGCAAAGAGGTCTATAGTCAAGGCGATGATTTTGTAATAAAAATAACTGGAAGTCCTACGGTTGACAGACCACTACAGAAAATCCGCCAGTTCAGAAACCGCCCAGAGCCGAAAATTGTAGTCACCGTAGACATGCTCACCACCGGCGTGGATATTCCTGCCATTGAGATGGTGGTTTTTATGCGTATGGTCAAATCCCGTATCCTCTGGGTGCAGATGCTGGGGCGCGGTACACGACTTTGCCCCGAAATTAACAAGGAAAAATTTACGATCTTTGACTGCTTTGACGGCGGCCTCATTGAGTATTTCAAGAATGCCACTGATTTTAATGTGGATCTGAAAAAAGAGACCGTCCCCCTTTCCGAGATTATTGAACGTATTTATGACAACCGTGACCGGGAATACAACACCAATCGGCTTATCAAACGGCTCAGGCGCATTGAGAAAAACATGGGGGCCGAGGCACGGGAAGCCTTTTCAAAATATATTCCCGATGGCGACATGAAGGCCTTTGCGGATAGCTTGAAAATGAACATCGAAACTAAATTTACCGAAACCATGGCCTTGCTTCGCAACAAGGATTTTCAAAAGTTACTGGAAGATTATCCCAGACCCAAGAGAGTCTTTTTTAAAGGCTATGATATTGTGGATACCGTGGAAGATGAGGTTATGTTCCGTGTGGGTGATGAATACCAAAGGCCCGAAGATTATCTGAAACTTTTTGAGGTCTTTGTAAAAAACAACCCCGAACACATTGAAGCCATTGAAGTCTTGCTGTCGCGACCAGCCAAGTGGAATACGGATGTACTGGATGAACTACGGGAGAAACTTCGTAAAAGCGATTTTTCAGAAAAGGATTTACAACGAGGGCACGAGCTGGTGTATAAAAAACCTCTGGCAGATATTATTTCTATGGTGAAGCACGCTTCTAATTATGACATACCCATTTTAACCGCCCAGGAAAGAGTGGAAAAAGCCGTTGCCAAACTCATAGAAAAGCACAGCTTTAGCGATGAACAACTCAACTGGCTTTCGTACATAAAGGAACATTTAATCGAAAACCTCGCAATTTCGCAAGATGATTTTGAGATCATGCCGGTATTTGAGCGTCGTGGTGGATTAAACAAAGCCCGCCAGATTTTCGGGGCTGATTTTGAACCGATAATTCAGGCCATTAACGAGGCGCTAGCCGCCTAATGAATATTAATAAAGGAAAAAACTACTATGTCTGATGTTGTCAATAAACTTTGGGGCTTTTGCCATACTCTTCGGCATGATGGGGTGGATTACGGCGATTATATTGAGCAGTTGACCTATCTGCTCTTTTTGAAAATGTCTGACGAAAAGGGAATTGATCTTTCCACTATCCAGTACGAAGACAATAAAAAAATGGTCAAGCTCGACTGTTCCTGGACTCCCTTTACCCAAAAATCAGGGACAGAACTACTCGACGCCTTTGCCCAAATTTTACGAGCCTTAAGCAGGCAGACTGGCTTGCTCGGTGATATCTTCACCCAGGCCATGCCCCGCTTTACCAATCCGGTCAACCTGAAAAAAATCATTAACATGATCGACGAAGAGGACTGGTCGTCCATGGAGGTGGATGTAAAAGGGGCTGCCTTTGAAGGGCTTTTAGAAAAGTCCGCTGCCGAGGGCAAAAAAGGGGCGGGTCAGTACTTTACACCCCGCGTGCTCATTCAATCGATTGTCAATGTCATGCAACCCGACCCACGGGTAGCCAAAGAATACAAAATCTGTGACCCCGCTTGTGGCACTTCGGGGTTTTTGATGGTTGCCTATGAGTGGTTGATGCATATCACCAAAGGAGCGTTGGAACGAAAGGATGTTCTGCGGATTAAAAAACAGACCTATTATGGTCAGGAGCTGGTTCCGCGCCCAAGACGCTTGGCGTTGATGAACCTGTTTCTCCATGGTCTGGAGCCTCAAATCTATCTGGGTGACAGTATCTACGAGCCGGAACGGGGAGAGCGCTACGACTGCATTCTTACCAATCCCCCTTTTGGAACCAAGGGAGCCAACCAGGCCCCGGTGCGGGATGATTTTACGGTGAGCACCAGCAACAAGCAGCTTAACTTTATACAACATGTGGTCACCATTCTTAAACAGGGTGGACGGGCGGCCATGGTGCTGCCGGACAATGTGCTTTTTGCCGATGCCGCCGGGGATGTGATCAAATATCTGATGGAAGACTGCAATGTGCATACGATTCTCAGGCTTCCCAACGGCACGTTTACTCCCTACAGTCAGGGTGTAAAAGCCAATGTCATCTTTTTTCAGAAGGGTATGAAGACCGAAAATGTCTGGATCTACGACTGTCGTACCAATATTCCCGGTGTCACCAAGAAGGACCGTCCTTTAACCCTTGCCATGTTTGAAGACTTTGAAAAATGCTACGGTAACGATCCCAACGGTCAGGCCAAGCGCAAGGATCAGGGCGAAGAGGGTCGCTTCCGCAAGTTCAGTTATGCCCAGATCAAAGACAGGGATTTCAACCTCGATATTTCCTGGCTGAAAGATGAAAACCTCGAAGACCCCAACTCCCTGCCGGAGCCGCAGCTTTTAGTGGCTGACGCCATAACAGAGCTGGGCGCCTGTGTGGATGAGTTACAGATGATACTGGACGAGATTGAGGCGGAGGGGGTCGAATGAGTCTGTTAAAAAAAGACAAAGACTATTCGGCTTTTTTGCATGAGTTAAAAACTCGTATTCAATCAGTCCAGATCAAAGCAGCTGTCTCGGTAAACCGTGAGCTGATTCTACTCTATTGGGAACTGGCAGAAAAAATTGTCGCGAAACAAAAACGCAGCCAGTGGGGCGATGGTCTTTTAGCCCAAATGAGCAAGGACTTGCAGGATGAGTTCCCGGACATGAAGGGTTTTTCTCTGCGTAATTTGAAATATATTCGTCAATGGTATCTGTTTTGGGCTGACAGTGATGCAATGGGGCAACAGCTTGTTGCCCAAATACCCTGGGGGCAAAATCTACTGATTATCAGCAAGAGCAAAAATCACAAAGAAGCCCTATTCTATGTCCAAAAAACAATAGAAAACAACTGGTCTCGGGCGGTGCTGACCCATCAGATCGAGGGGAATCTCTTTGGTCGTAAGGGCAAGGCGCTGACCAATTTCACGGCATCACTTCCTGCGCCGCAGTCCGATCTTGCCCGGCAAACGTTGAAAGACCCTTATATTTTTGATTTTCTCTCTATTCGCGAGAAGCACGATGAAAGAGAACTGGAAGACGCGCTGGTGAGTCAGGTGACGAAATTCCTGCTGGAGCTGGGCGCAGGGTTTTCGTTTATCGGCCGGCAGTACAAGATCAGCGTGGACGATGAGGACTTTTATATCGACCTCTTGTTTTACCATGTAAAGCTGCACTGTTATGTGGTGGTGGAACTGAAGGCGGTGGCCTTTAAGCCGGAATTCGCCGGCAAACTGAATTTTTATGTGTCTGCGGTGGACGGAATTCTGAAAACCGAAAAGGACAACCCCACGGTGGGAATCATGATCTGTAAGTCGAAAAAGAAGACGGTGGTGGAGTATTCCTTAAAGGATATGCACAAGCCCATAGGGGTCAGTGAGTATCAACTAACTCATGCCCTGCCCGATGAACTGAAGTCCTCCTTGCCTACGATCGAAGAGATTGAAGCAGAGTTGGGAGGGGTTTCTCACGGAGGACACGGAGAGCACGGAGGGGATGATGAATAAATTGAAAAACTCTGTGAACTCAGTGAGCTCTGTGAGAGAAAAAAAAGTAGAGGTTTCTCACAGAGGGCACGGAGAGCACAGAGGGGGAATTGGTGAGGGATTGCCGCAGGGGTGGGTTAAAACAGGATTATTAACTATTTCAAGCATTAGAACTGGTAAATATGACGCTAATCATGCTACAGAGGAAGGCAAATACCGCTTTTATACTTGTGCTTATGAATACCTTAGGTGTGATACAAAAAATTTTTCAGGCGAATGCTTAATACTTCCTGGTAATGGTGCAAATGTAGGAGAAGTTTTCTTTTATGATGGAGAATTTGATGCATATCAGAGAACCTATGTCATTGAGAATATTAAGATAAAGCCTAAACTACTCTATTATTTCTTTTGTACAAATTGGAAAGAGAAAACAACTGAAACCCAGTATGGATCAGCAACTAATTATATACGTATGGGTAATTTTGAGGATTATTCAGTAATCCTCCCGCCCCTGAACGAACAAAAGCGCATTGTCGCCAAGCTGGATACCATCATGCCCCACATTGAGGCGGTGAAAGTGCGGCTGGACAAGGTGCCGGGTATTCTCAAACGCTTCCGCCAGTCGGTACTCACCGCAGCGGTCTCCGGAAAACTCACCGAACAATGGCGGGAAGAGCATCCGGAGGTGGAGAGCGCGGAGGTGTTGTTGGAGAGGATTCGAGGATTAAAAAACTTTGAAATTAAAGAATATCCATATAACTTGCCAGATGAATGGCTTGTGGTAGGTTTTTATGATGTTGCTAATGTAAAGTCGAACCTAGTAGACCCACAAAGCTTTCAAAATCATCCACATATAGCACCTGATAACATTGAGCGAGAATCTGGAAAACTACTTTCATATAAAACAATTAAAGAAGATAAAGTCACAAGTCCGAAACATCTTTTTTATAATGGGCAGATAATCTATTCTAAAATACGTCCATATTTATCAAAAGCTATTCTAGTAAATTTTGAGGGCTTATGCAGTGCTGACATGTATCCAATAGAATCAAAGATTGACTCAAAATATCTACTATACAATATACTTGGAGGAACTTTTCTCGATTTTGCGTCCACCGCTGGAACCAGAAGCGTACTACCTAAAATCAACCAACAAGAACTTGGGCAAATACCAATCCCCCTTCCACCCCTCTCCGAACAACGCGAAATCGTCCGGCAAGTGGACAAGCTCTTTTCCCTGGCTGATAAGGTGGAAGCCCATTACCAAAAGGCCAAAGCCCGGGTGGACAAGCTTTCCCAATCGGTGCTGGCCAAGGCTTTTCGTGGGGAACTGGTGCCGCAAGACCCGAATGATGAGCCGGCGGAAAAGCTGCTGGAGCGGATACAGGAAGAAAAGGCAAAGATGGAAGCAGAGCTGAAAGGTGCCAGAAAAAGAGGAAGTAAAAAATGAAATTATTCTTCGGTAAAATATCCACCAAAAAAGAGAAAGACCAAATCGCCCAGGGCTACTACCGGGCAAACAAAGACAGCAGTTGGTTTAACGGCATACAGCCCGGCGATTACTGCTTTACTATTGGCGGCGGTAAAATACAGCTCTGGCAGGCGAAGTCCTGGGGCAAAAAATCCGGCGATGATGTGTTGGAATTCGATATCATCCATAGCGACCTAGGTATCAATACCAAACAGCTTACTGCGATAAAATATTTCAACCTCACCATGGAGCTGGCAGTTCTCACCGTTCGTTCCACCGCCAAAAGCAAGAAGGCTTTTTTCCCCATAGAATACACGCAGGCCTTTACAGAAACCGTACTCAAAGACATCAACACCTACAAAAATGCCGATACCTTCAGGAATATCCATATTTTACCAGAAAGCCAAACACCACAAAACAACAGTGCGGATTTACAACTTTACAAGAACAACGGCACCTGGTCTTTATATGCCGGAAACTTTATTTCCCGGGATATCCTTGATGCCTTCAAAGACAATACCGGCATGTTGGGTAGCGGACAGATCAATAAAGATAAAACGATCGCCAAGATTATTGATGCTGGCAATAGCGGTAAAAAACTGCCATCCGATGAATTATCCATCTTGCAAATGTATGACCTTTTCTGTTGTAACTATAAAAGTAAGGAAATTGTCTCCGTCGAAGATTTAAGTGGCCAGGACGTGATCGCCGAAGAAAGTGAATTTGAAGCAGCAATCAGTGAAGAATGCAATATCATTCTTTATGGCCCCCCGGGTACCGGCAAGACCTATGAAGTCCTTTCCCTGATTGAAGACTTGGATACTAACGAGAAAGTAGGTGTTCAAATTGAACACAAGGGCACGTTGAATTTGAATAGAACATTCTGGCACCTTGCGCCGGGTCGTAATGGCTATCTCTGGGAAGATTTGAAGAAAGGCAACCGGCTTGGTTATGAATGGTGTGGAAAAGCGTTGGGAGATTTAACAAAACTCGCTTCAACCGTTGATAGCCATCAAATACGCCGCAGGTTTTCTCAAGTTAAGAAAGGCGATTACTTTTGCATCATTCGAGGCAGGCATTGCCTGGGGATCGCCGAAGCAAAAGAGAGTTATGATTTCGAAAAAGCCAAACAGGGGCCTTTCGATTTTCAGTCCTTGGAAGTCGTGTGGCTTGCCCAATTTGATACACCAATCCTGTTAAATACTTCATCGACTATGACGTTTTCAGGAATCAACGGTGGACAGCGGTGGAAACCCCTGATGGAAGGCCTGATCGAAAAAGGATTTACCTTTGGAGAAGAAGTCAAAGACAAAACCGTTTTCAAAAAACTGTATAAGTTCACCACCTTTCATCAATCCTACAGCTATGAAGATTTTATTGAAGGTATCAAACCACGCCTGTCAGAAGATAAAAATGAAGATGAAACCGAACAGATTGCAGAGATTGAATACGAGATAAAACCGGGTATCTTCTACAACGCCTGTGATAAGGCGGCTCAGCTTGCGGGGTTCAGCGATCTGCAAGAAGCCTTGCAGGATACCAAAGAAGGTCGCGCCGATATGTTTTCAAAGGCCCAGCCCTATTACCTCATTATCGATGAAATCAACAGAGGGAATGTAGCCAATATTTTTGGCGAGCTGATTACGCTGATTGAAAAAGACAAACGCCTGGGTGCTCAGCAGGAAACCATTGTTAATCTACCTTACTCAAAAGATGATTTTGGCGTGCCAGCTAATCTGGTCCTTATCGGTACCATGAATACCGCAGACCGCAGCATTGAAGCTCTGGATTCAGCCTTGCGCCGCAGATTCACTTTCATTGAATACGCGCCTGAACCGGAGCTGCTTGCCAAGCCTGCATATACATTGGAACATATAGATTTACAAGCTCTGCTGACGGCCATCAATAATCGTATTGAATTGCTTTTAGATAAGGATCATCTGATAGGCCACTCCTACTTCATGAGCATTAGAACCCTCGAAGACCTTAGGGCGACCTTTAAGAATAAGGTTATCCCCCTGTTAGAAGAGTACTTCTATGGAAAGCCGCAAATGATCGGTCTGGTTTTAGGTCCCGCATTCTTAAAACCAAAGAATTCGGTTACACTGTTTAGTGAATTTGACACCGACTTTTCTGATATACAGGAAAAGAAACGGTTCGAAATTAATATCCCTGACTCCTGGGATGGATACAAGGCTATCTATGGCCGTGATTAGGGTTTTTGAGTATTCACATCTTGCCGTAAACGAAGAGTTTACTGAGAAGCACTTTGAGCAGATTGTCAAATACAATGAAATGCACGGTAACAAGTATTTCAATATTGGGAATAGACGGGTTTACTTTAAAAACTATGTCGGGGTTTTGCAGGTTGGGAATCTCACCATCGAAATACTCCCAAAGGCCGACAGGGTTGAGGGTGAAGCCGCAAAAAACAAGTGGCACAATGCCCTTGTCTATATGCTTCATATCTGTGGTCACCTGAATATCGACAGCATAAGTCAGGCCGATTTACAGATACAAAAGTTATCACTTATCGATCTGTTTTATAAGGTCTTTCTTGCGGAAGTAGAGGCGATTGTCCATCAGGGGTTGATCAGGAAATATCGATACAATACAGACAACCGAAATTATCTGAAAGGACGCTTGATATTCAGCAAACACATTGCCCAGAACCACCTCCACAAAGAGAAATTTTACACCTCCGCACAGGTCTTTGATCATGACAATGTATTGAATCAGATCCTGTTGAAAGCACTTAAAATCCTGAAGCTCAAAAACAAGAGTAATCGTTTTTATAGTGAAGTGTGTGGCCTGCTCTATTATTTCGACAATATTTCCGAACCTCCTCTATCAGATAACACTTTTGATAATTTGACGTTCAACCGAAATACCGCCAAGTATGAAAAAGCCATAACCTTAGCCAGATTGATTATTCAAAATTATTCACCAGATATTAAAACAGGAACGAATTCTGTTATCGGCCTGCTTTTTGACATGAATATGCTCTATGAAAAAGTTGTGTATCGCATGCTTAAAAAACAGGAACCACAGTACCAGCAGCATAAGCTAAAACTATCATCACAATGCTCAAAGAAATTCTGGAACAGCAGAACCATCAGGCCAGATATTCTGGGAGAATTCATTTCTTCCTCAGACAATAATAATCAGTGCTTTATTCTTGATACTAAATGGAAGCGACCCAATGACGGCAATCCCAGCGATGATGATTTGAAACAGATGTTTGCCTATAATGTTCATTTTGGAGCCAATACCAGTATTCTGGTATATCCACAGTGCGATAAGCAGGTGTCAAAAAGTGATGTTTTTTATGACTCTGTATCTATCAGCCATGATTTTAAAAAGCATAGCTGCGCCACCTTTTACATTCAGCTGTTTAATGAAAATGGAAGTATTAATACAAACGCCAGTGTTGCATTGCTCAACTCGATAATAGAGAAGACGTCGGAGGTAGCACTATGAAATCCATCAAGGACATCCCCATTCACGAACGACCTCGGGAAAAATTGCTCAAACAGGGGGCTGCGTTTCTTTCCGACCAAGAACTACTGGCTATCATTCTTGGAAAGGGAACACAAAAGGATGATGTACTTGCTCTGTCAAAAAAGATTGTAAAAATCATCGACGAAAAAGGCCTTGCTTTTACCGCACATGACATAACCAATATTGACGGAATCGGAGCCGCCAAGGCCGCGTCTATTGCCGCCGCCTTTGAGTTTGTCCGAAGGAGAATAAAACCCGAAGGCTTAAAGATAAAATTTCCCGCAGATGTACTACCTTTGATACAGCATTATGCAGATCGAAAGCAGGAGCACTTTTTGTGTATCTCCATCAATGGCGCCAACGAAATCATGACTGTGCGAGTGGTCAGTATTGGCCTGATCAATAAAAGCCATGTTCACCCAAGAGAAGTTTTTGCAGATGTGATTTCCGAGAGAGCATCGGCGGTTATTGTCGCCCATAATCACCCTCAAGGTGAATTGAAGCCAAGCAGGGAAGATATTCAGATAACCAAACAACTAAAGGAAGCAGCCAGAATACTGGGTTTGAGCATATTGGATCATATCATCTTCAATACTAAAGGATACTTTTCCTTTGCAGAAAATGATGAGCTATAAAGCAGAAACCGCCTACGCGCGTCCATGCGCTTCGGCGGAAGAGGGGCGGGATTAAGAAATGAAGATAACCCCCGAGAGTTGCTCTGCCCATCATACAACACGGGGTATATGCGGCGTCGCTTTCGCTCCTTGGCCTTCGGTACATTTGCCCTACGGGCAAACATCATATACCCCGGGAACGCTATTGCATATGCACATAAAAGCCTCATCATCTCATCCCGATATAAGCCCACTCACACTGCGTCTCAGCTGCTCTATGTCACTTTCTGTCACGTGTGTATAGTGAGCCTCCATTTTCGTATTTGAATGGCCCACAAGGCGAATTACCTTTGATTCGGGTAACAGTCCTCTAATGTAGGAAACGAATGTGTGTCGTAATGAATGAAAATTTCTGCCAGATTGGAGATTCAACTGCCGCACTCGTTTTTGTAATGCCTTGGTTATTGCTCTGCCATCAAGAGGTCGATGTGAACCCGATGCAGAATAAATAAGATATGCCGTTGGATTATCTGCCCATGGATGATTATCTAAAAGCTCCTTTATAACTCTGACAGTCATTTCTGGCAAAACCACATTTTGACGGAAGGAATTCCATTTACATGGTTTGAGACCTTCTGTCTGATGCCAACTGTTCAGAATATCTACTGTATTGTCCTGGAAGTTCAGATTCTTGATCTGCAAACCCGTTACTTCACCTAAACGTGCACCAGTGGTTGCCGCAATCATGGCTGCTGCATATTTCCTTATATCTCCCCAGTGTTCAGGGTCATTAAATATCTGGTTCAGTTCTGAAACTTCAAAGATTTTCTGCTCACTCGTTGTTTCTTTTACTTTTCTTATACCTTGTCCAGGATTAACGGGAAGTAGTCCGGTTTCAGCAGCATATTGCAAAGCTACAAACAAGGCCTGTCTCGCTCTGTTAATGGTCCGATGGCTTACTATTTTATTCTCTGCAGCATTTTCACCAGCAGTGTATTCAGGAATTGTTTTATGTTCAAAAAAGTAGTTACGCCATTGCAGAATATTCTGGCGATTCAGGTCAGATAATTTTGTTAGGTTTCGGGTTTCAAAATAGGGGAGTACATATCTTTCCAGTACTCCAATACTATCCGTACAGTATTGTTTACTGATTGTCCGTCCTTCTGCGTTGAGACCTTTTACATATTCGGAGTTCTCATAATCCCAGAAATTCATGAGGTAATTGCGCAGATCATCCTTTGATGTAAATATGAGTCCCTCAGCTATCATTTGCCGGGCAATCTTCTCTGCAGCTGTTCGTGAGCCTACACCTGTTGATTTCATCATTTTGTAGGTAGGTTTTCCATTTCTACCGACTTGATCAGATAGAAAGCCCACATGGTAAATAGGCTTCCCTGCTTTATTCTTTTTCTTGATCAGATGGAATTCGGGTTCTGTACTACCGTACATACGATTATATACTGCCATTTTCTACCTCCGTCCAGAGCGAGGGTCTTCGGCGACCATTGGGCGACTGTTTAATGGTAGTATGGAATAGCAAAAAAATCAACTTGTTGTATTACAATGATTTATTTTACGTCCAACAGGATTCGAACCTGTGACCTACAGCTTAGAAGGCTGTTGCTCTATCCGGCTGAGCTATGGACGCATGATAAAAAAAGCCGGCCGCGTCTGCAACCGGCCTGATCGGGGTGGCAGGATTCGAACCTGCGATCTCCTGCTCCCAAAGCAGGCGCCTTAGCCACTAGGCTACACCCCGTTACGTGATCGCTATACTACCGATATCCGGAACTGTGGTCAAGTAAGCGGGCAATATTTTTTTGATCAAGTTTTCGTCTCTTGTAGAGTAATGCCGTTCCTATTATTATGTTGCTCATGAAACTGTACACATTCATGCGGATTGTCGAGATCCGTACCAAGATAATCAGTATGTCCAGCTTTGGTCTCGCTACACTGCTTGCCTATATGCAGGAGCAGGCATTTCAGCCTTTGCTGTTTGTGCTTATGCTTGCGGCGACTCTGCTGGTGGATATGGGCACCACTGCCTTCAACAGCTTTTACGATTATTATCGCGGGGTTGATGCCCTGGAACATAATCGGGAAAAGGACAAGGTATTGGTTCATGATGGAGTTGCACCTGGCCTGGCACTCCTCATTGCGGTCATTCTTTTCGGCATAGCAGTTCTGCTTGGCGCAATCATAGCTTTCATGACCAGTTACTGGATTGCTGCAGTAGGTGCGCTCTGCATGGCTGTCGGGTATCTGTACACGGGTGGGCGTTATCCTATCTCCTTTACACCGGTAGGTGAGGTTTTCGCGGGCGGATTCCTTGGTTCTGTTCTGTTTATAATTTCCTACTACATACAGACCGGGTTCTGGGATACTTCGGTTCTGCTGGCAAGCCTACCGTCGACATTTCTCATTGCGGCTATCCTGTCTGTCAACAATGCCTGTGATGTACAGGGAGACGCAGCAGCAGGGAGAAAAACCCTGGCTGTACTTCTGCGTCCGAACCACAGCTCACTTCCTGTTCCACTGTTGTATGCTGCGGGCATGTTTTCTCTGATTATCGCTGTACTTCTCGGTATTCTGCCAATTATAACCGGATTGGTTGTACTCCTTGGTCTTCCTTTATCGATTATTGAGTTTCGAAGAATGTATGCACGAGGGTTCATGCATGAAACCAAGGGCCCGAATATGGAAAGCATTTCGAAAATCTTCATGCAGTTCAGTGTGTTTTATGCTGCAGGAATTCTTGCTTCAAACTGGATTTATATCTAATGACAGATGAAGTACAGCGATTGAGAAACATTCTCGATATTCTCTCGCTTGAATTTCCGGATACCAGTCCACCCCTGGATTATAACAGCCCGTATCAGCTCATGGCGGCTGTGCTTCTTTCTGCGCAAACGACTGACAGACAGGTAAATGTTGTTACACCGGAACTGTTCAGACGCTTTCCGGATGCTGAGGCTATGGCAGCGGCTGATCCAGACGATGTTGCCGGGATAATCAAATCAGTCGGCTTCTATAAAACCAAGGCAAAAAATCTCGTTGCCGGCGCCAAACGTCTGTGCAGCGTATATGGTGGCAAGCTGCCTGCAGAAATGGATGAGCTGGTGACCCTTGCTGGCATAGGGCGAAAATCAGCTGGTGTGGTGCTGGCGCATGTCTACAATAAACCGGCAATCATTGTAGATACTCATTTTGGCCGTGTGAGCAGACGTCTCGGTTTTACCGCAGAACAGGATCCTGTAAAACTGGAGCTGGATCTGGCTTCCTGGTGGCCATCGGACACATGGAACCCTGCTTCAATGCTGCTGAA
Source organism: Spirochaeta dissipatitropha (assembly GCF_054657935.1). Classification (NCBI taxonomy): domain Bacteria; kingdom Pseudomonadati; phylum Spirochaetota; class Spirochaetia; order Spirochaetales; family Spirochaetaceae; genus Spirochaeta; species Spirochaeta dissipatitropha. The sequence continues at coordinate 21,400 of NZ_BAAHXT010000014.1, forward strand.
TTTCCATGGAAGAGAGTGGTGTACAGCCAGAAAGCCAAAATGCAGCAGCTGTCCCCTTGCTGATTATTGTCCATTTCCTGAATTACAGGAACAAACGGAGCTCTGAATGCCTGACCTCCTGTGGAGACCGGAACTACCCGAAGAAATTTCAGCTATTTTTCAATCAGAAAATCTCTCGCTGCTTGGTATTGCGCCGGTAGATCCAGCACCTGAACTTCAACGCGAGTATCAGATCTGGCTTGAAAAAGGTCATCATGGCAGCATGGCATATATGCAGCGTCATGCTGCTGCAAAATATGAGCCTCGGGCTATGCTTGAAGGCTGTCAGAGTATACTCTTTGCAGGTCTAAACTATTATCAGCATCGGCCTGAGAGCACATCAAAAAATACCGGTAAGATAGCGCGCTATGCCTGGGGCAGGGACTACCACAAGGTACTTGGTAAAAGGCTTCTGCGTGTACGGCGTAAACTCGAGGAGCTGTACCCTGATCATCAATTCCGCAATTTTACCGATGCGACCCCGCTGTCCGAACGTTATTATGCAGGTCTGGCAGGTATCGGCTTTCAGGGACGCAACACCTTGCTTATTTCTTCCCGTTACGGCTCGTGGTTTGTAATCGGGGAAATTCTGAGCAGTCTTGATTTTGCTGATTTAATCAGTCTGAACCAGGAGCACAGCATCAAGGCTGTGAACGGTAACCCTCATGGTGACTGTCCCCGCAGCTGTCGGAAATGTATCGATGTGTGTCCGACCCAAGCCCTGTATGCGCCTCATCGAATAGATGCCTCACGCTGTATTTCATACCTGACTATTGAGCACAAGGGCAGTATTCCAGAGGAACTGCGACCCCTCATGCAGGACTGGATTTTCGGCTGTGACCTCTGCCAGGACGTATGCCCTCTGAATGTACGCCGACAGGTAACATCCGAAGCTGATTTTATCGCTGTGAAAGCCGGTCCGGAACTCGAGTTGAAGGAAATTCTCGAAATTCCGGATTCAGATGCTTTCACCAAAAGATTCGCTGGCTCACCGCTTATGCGCGCAGGCAGAAGCGGGCTCGTGCGGAATGCCTGTATAGCGGCAGCTAACAAAGGGTCTGTAGAGCTGCTGCCGCTTCTTGAAAAACTGACTCACGATGCTGACCCGGTAATTTCCGAGCACGCTTCATGGGCAGTACACAGACTTATCAGTCAATGAAACAATGAAATCCCTGAATATTCTGAATATTATTCTCTTCAGCATATGCACGAATTCCACTAATGATTTTTCCTGTCACATCGGGATCTATAAAGTTCACCGTTCCCGTCTGAATTGCGGATGCCCCGGCCAACAGGTATTCAATCGCGTCATTTGCATTCATGATTCCACCCATTCCGATTACAGGAATCTGTACTGCACGGCTGACCCGGTAGACACAGGCCAGGCCGACCGGTTTGATCGCCGGACCGCTGAGCCCACCGGTTTTCATGGGTAGAACTGCTTTTTTCTTTTTGATGTCAATGGCCATGCCGACAAGGGTATTTATGCAGCTGATCGCATCAGCGCCACCATTTTCTGCTGCACGGGCAATTAATGCGATGTCGGTTACGTTCGGAGAGAGTTTAATTATGACCGGCTTGTCTGTCCTCTTACGGAATTCAGCAGTCAGCGACTCTACCTGTTTCGGATCAGTGCCAATCGCCTGGCCACCACATTTGACATTAGGACAGGAAACGTTCACCTCATAACCCCAGACCTCGCAATGCTGTTCAAGGTAGTCCAGGGTAGCCAGATAATCTTCCGGCTGGCTTCCGGCGACATTCACAATTACCGGACAGGTCAACTGCTTCAGAAATGGATATTTCACACCTACAAATTTTTCACTGCCGACATTAGCAAGCCCGATGGAGTTAATCAGACCACCAGGGGTCTCAATCATTCTGGGAATTGCATTTCCGGGCCGTGGTTCGAGGGTAACGGCTTTTGTATAAAGCGCTCCTAGCGCATTCAGGTCGAATAATTCCTCGTACTCACTGCCATAGCCGAAGGTGCCCGAAGCCACACCAACCTGATTGGGAAGCGTCTTACTGCCAATGCGCACACTGGAATCAAATACAAATGAATCAGGCATTTTTCAGGCCCTCCCAGTCAATAAGTTCGGATGAGAAGACCGGGCCTTCCATACATACACGAGCATAGGGCTGTGGTCCGTGTACAGGGATTACACATCCCATGCATGCACCTACCGCACAGCCCATGGTCTGTTCCATTGATACAAGGCAGCTGAGTTCATGTCTGCTTGCCCATGCATGTGCAGCTGCCAGCATGGGATTCGGACCACAAGCCATAATAATTCCATATGAATGACTGTTGTCATTTTCAGACATGTTCGGAGGACACTGCTGCAGGGCATCTATTACCGTGCCATGTATGCCGTACGTTCCATCATCTGTGGCAATAAGAATTTCAATATCATGAGGCAGTGCATTCAGCGGAAGAAGATCCTTAGTCCGTGCGCCAATCACAAGGACAGGATTATAGCTTCTCAACGCTTCAGCGGTAAAAAGCATCGGGCCTATTCCGACACCGCCCGCAAGTAGAACAGGTCTCCCTGGATCAGGATTACTATCAGATGAAAGCTCTCGAGGAAAACAAGTCCCGAGCGGCGCAAGAATATCAAGTTTGTCGCCTTCATGACAACCACTCATGGCTTGTGTTGCAGCCCCTCGTTTCTGGTAGATACAGCGGACCAGCGCCCCGGAAACCCCGTCACCGGGAATAAATGCCGAGAATGCAAAAGGCCGGCGGAGCAAAGGAGATGGCCCATCTCCAATACGGAGTGTAAAGAATTGCCCGGGTTGCGGTACCGGAGCATCATCAGGCCAGGTCATGGTAAGTTCTATAAAATCATCAGCGACCTGTCTCTGATGAATAACTTCGAGCATTAGATGTTTCATGTTGTCCATTTTACTACAGTCTGGCTGTTTTGTTTAGGAGGAATATCGGCGTAAAGGTGCTTCATAGATAATTTCATTTATCTGGAAATCAGGTTTTTCATCATAGTACGCAGCAATCAAGCGCATGGCAGTAAGCGGCTCAAGTCCATTTCTGAGCTCTTCCATATGCTGGTTCCAGATCTGCGTTCCAGACTTATCGTATCCGGTATGGAATTCACCGATCAGATACCTCGGGCTGGATGTGCTTTCGGTGAAGTTCATGACCTCACTGGCAAGAATATTTTTAAGACAATCAGTCAAGCCTTTATCCTTGAGTTTGATATAGAGTGAATCATCGGTGAATTCAAGAGAATCAATATATAAACTGCCACCCCTGGCGCGCCTCAAATCAGGACTGACAGACAGACTCTGCCACTTTTCCGGCCTGGAACTGCCAAGAATTATTCCCTGTCGAACAGAGTAGGCGAGCGAGGATGATGAACCGGCCTCGAACGCAAGCGAATTCATCTTCATTCTGAACCTGTTTAAAAATGCAGAACGGTTGGAATCAAATACGAGCAACCATAGCATACTCTTTGCCTCAGTCATATCTTATGATATACTAAATTTCTGGAGAGTTCATCAATGCAGAAGCAAGTCAAAGACGTTTTACAGCAGGTTACTGATGTTGTCCGGATATGGCCCGGTATCGAGGCAATTACCTACATCCCGAGTGAGGATGATGTACTGGATCCCTATTTTTTCATTCGATTTGACGTCTATACAAAAAATGGCCTTCCCGACGCAGAGAAAAGAATGCAGGATCTTCATTTTGCCGGAGGATTCGAAACAGCCCCCTTTCATAAAAAAGACCGCTTTCTGGTACATGATATTCCTGTGCGGCTCGACTATAAAAATGTTGTGAGTTTACCTGATCCAGACGATCCAGCCACGGCAGCGGCTTTTATCAGCAGGGAAGAGGGCACATATCCCATGTTCCGTATTTCTGAATCCATTCCACTGTATGAAAAATCAGACTGGTTCATAAACTTTCAGAAGAGTCTCCGCAGTATAAATCAGGATGTATGGAAATTGCTGCAGGAACACTGCTTGCGGAGAATGGAGCATCACCTGAGTGACTATGGTGCAGCAGTTCATCGTAATGACCAGATATTCCAGAAAACTGCTCTGGCTGGTTTCATACGGGGACTCTGCAGCAGTCTATTTGCAATCAACAATAGATTTGAGCCATCCGGCCGAGGTATTCAACGCTACTTATTCCAGCTGGCTGAACTGCCTGAAGGATTCGAGGGAAGATTCGAAGTACTTCTTGAAAACAATCAAAAGCCTGAGCGGATTCTTGAAATTGCCGATATACTTACTAAAAGCATCCTTCAGCTTGCTGAGGCTCATAAAATTTACTGAGGAAAAATTACATGAAAAACCTCCCATCCATGAACATTCTGTGTGCAGTTCTGTGTCTGCTTTTGTTCAGTGCATGTACTGCAGATCCAGTCAGAGAAGTATCCACACTCATATTCCGGGATCACACCGGACAGAGAATCGAACTGTTTACTGATCAATACCCCGAGCATTTTACAGACAACGAGGCTGTTCAGCGATTTCTTCAGGCTGCTACATACAACATTGGCAGTATACGAAGCGCAGCGCATGTTTCAGATATAGATTCCGGAACTAATCTGTTCTATAGAATGGATAGTTTCAGTGATGCATACCATGTTCCTGATGGTAAGGTAATCCGCTATACCTTCAATGCTGTCTCTGCTCCATTGTTGTGGTTTACCATTAACGGGGAAGGTATCGTAAGCTCTGTCGGTGCTATTCCTTCCTTTTCTGCTGATGCCAGCAGTATCAGTGTTGAAATTCCTGTTATTGATGCAATACAGAGTATAGGGTTCATCTCCCTGAAAAAGCTTGACAGTGAATCATCATTTACCCCTCTGATGGAAGTCGTTGACCCAGGCACAGAGTTCATACTCAGTGGAGCAAGATACATTCAGCCAGCATCATTACGGGTACTTGCTAACGGGACCGGAATAGAAATCCAGGGACTTGATATGCTGCTGTCAAGAGTCCCCGATAATCAATTATCATTTCTGACGCTCGATTACAGCCACCAGTTATCGGTCTTGCCCCCCGGACAGCTTCCTGTACAGGAGGAGATTCCTCTGAATCTCCGTTTTACAGATGACACTGAAAAAGCATTCAGATTTCGTCTCCGTCCCGGTAGAAACAGTATTCACCTGCATGAAGGCTTCACCGGTGGAGAAATCAGCAGTCTCAGCCTTGGCACGATCCCGGATGATTTTATACTTCATGGCGGTTCTGCAGATCATGTCTCTAAATCAGCAGACATCCCGGAGCCGCTGCCCGCTGATCTGGGCAGCCTGAATCTCTACAGCCCCGACTACTGGCGAAACAGCAATTATGAGTTATTCAGCTGGAGTTTGTATCCCAATGTTCTCTTTTTTGATTTTTCCACATATGCCGTACAGGGGCGTTTTTTCAGCAGACTGGCTTTTTATGTTGAAAAGGCTGGATATCAGGGACAGCTTTTAAGCAATGAAGAACTGTCTGATCTGCATGCCTACAATGCGCACAACTACAACGGCGAGGGCTTATCCAGTTTCTTTAATTCGGCAGACGCCCATGGTTTCACTTTGAATCCTGAGGAAGAGCTACTGAGACAGATAGTTCTGGATGCTGGAATAATCACCGGAGAGCGCGGAAGTTATGAGGCTGGCAGAGGTGGCATACTGTCGATCAGTCAGCAAGCTCCATTCGGAACCGGACTCAGAAATCTTTTTCTTGTGCATGAGGCAATGCACGGAATTTTCTATGAAAACCAGGGTTTTTATGATTTTGTATGGGATTTCTGGAATAACGAAATGACGGAGCAGCAGAGGGAATTCTGGAAGTTCTTTATGGAAGCGATCAACTATTCGCCGGATGATACATACCTGGTGGTCAATGAAATTCAGGCATATCTGCTTCAATACCCGCATTCAAACAATAACTGGTATTTTTCGGTCCGCATGCCTCAGCGGATTCTTGAAACCTTTCCTGACAAGCGTCATGTAATCGACTCATTTAACGCGCAGAACCCTGGATTCTTCATTGATGCATCATTGCGAATGAATCGCGAATTATTCAGAACCACCGGGATGATAGGGGGAGATGTCCGCTGTCTCGTACCTTAGCACGTTCTTTAGATCGAATAAATAAAGGCTTGCTGATTCTTCTGATACCGTTGAATCAGCTCTGCGAGACTGATATCCAGTTCTTTATAGATTGCAGACTGAACCTTGTCCAGGAAAAAATCGAGGCGTTCAGCACCTCCAACTCCAGGCGCTACTTCGAGTTCGCCTTCCAGACACGCAAGAATATCATAAACCTTAATTTGATCAGGGCGCTTGTTAAGAGCATAACCGCCCTGGTTACCACGAAAACTCTGCACCAGTCCGCTCTTTTTGAGAGCAACAAGAATCTGTTCAAGGTAATGCTGGGGTATGGTATGTGCAGCAGCAATTTCCTTGATCTGGATAGGGCCTGTATCACTACGTACCCCGAGTTCCAGAACAGCCGTAAGTCCATATAAACCACGTGATGATAGGGTGAACAAAAATAGCCTCCTTGCAGCAACTGCTATCTAAACTACGTGAAGAGGGAATAAAAATCAATCTTTTTATACTATATTGATCAGCTTGACAAACGCCTTCCTGTCCTGACGTTTTTTCGGTATTTCGCTGAGGATGGATTTCAGCTGCCCTTCGTCCCATTCCGGCATCATCGGTAGCTTTTTCATCCATTGAGCGGGAAGCTCGAATCTATCCCATTCAAATTCCCGGCAGACGAGCTGCAGCAGCAATTCTTTTTCTCTGCTGTCCAGGGGACTTCTACTTGTTAGTTCTCTCAAAAATACGGCCATTCGATGCCAGTAGGAATCAACAGCCAGGGGCGGATCACTGCAGCATCGGCTACAGCCGAAACATGGCTCAGGTTCACAGTCCATTTTTCTTAAAAGGCTTTCCCGATGGCATCCTGGTTCATTTATCCACTCGATTAGCTGTTCAAGCCGTTTTCTCTGAAATCCTTTCGGCATCCGCCGGGCTGACGTGAGATCAGGAGGGCTGATCAGAAGTACAGCCTGGCAAGCAGTCCTGTCCCTCCCACCACGCCCTGCTTCCTGAATATAGGACTCCACTGATTGAGAGATGTCCCGGTGAATAACCGAGCGGATATTCTTCTTGTCTACCCCCATGCCATAGGCACAGGTCGATACGAGTATACCATCATTACTCGAGAAAAACCAGGATTCCAGAGAATCCTTGATCTGCTTTTCCAGCCCTGCATGGTAGAAATTGACACAGTCCCCGTGATCCTTCCTGAGGCGGGTAGCCAACTCTTCTGTGCCAGATCTGCTTGCGCAGAAGACAATTGCCGGTCTCGGCATTTCTGCTCCCGGTGTCCACATGGGTAACTCAGCAGTACCACCCCTTATTCTGTCTGTTGATCGAAACATCTCGACTATACAGGTATCCTTGTCTGCTGTCGCCATGATCCGGATAGCCATGTTAGGTCTGTCAGGTGTTCCAATGAGCTCCTGTGGTGAATAATCGGGGAATAGATTCTCACGTATGGTTTCCAGAACCTGCGGTCCTGCGGTAGCCGTGAATGCACTCAGTACAGGAATGCGGGCATAATTCTGTATTCGAGGTATTTCCAGATACCCGGGTCTGAAGGTCTTTCCCCACTCACATATGCAGTGGGCCTCGTCAACTATCAAATGCACAATATGCATATCTTTCAGCATCTTCAGGTTTGCATCCTGAATCATTGCCTCTGGATTACTCAGTATTGCCTTGATTTCCCCTTCTTTTACAGCGCGCCAGATCTTTGAGCGCTCCTGTTTTGATTGACCACCGCGTATTACAGCGGCAGGTATTCCAAGTTCGTCAAAGCGGCGTTTTTGATCCTGAAGAAGGGCCAGCAGGGGATACAGTACAAGCACAGGCCTTCCATCCAATGCAGTGGGAATCTGAAAACAGAGACTTTTCCCTGCTCCGGTCGGGAGAACGGCTATTTGCCCTCGTGGATGATACTCCTTGATGAATTCCGATTCTTCAAACTGCAAGGCATCCAGAATTCCAGCGATTACCATTCGTTGAACAGGAAACAGAAACGATATACCTGCATTCATCTGTGCCCATTCCTGTACCGGATCCGTATGATTTGATCTGTTGCTTTTCATACATAGAAAACACTACAGCAAAATACATTTACGGTTGATTTCTCAGCTTGATCTGAGTACTTTATCCCCATGGCTGACGGTAACGCAGGTGACAATCAAGGAAAATTCAACAGTCTCGCAGGACATTTTCTCATATCTGAAACTGATTTAATGGATCCTAATTTCTATCATTCAGTTATCCTGATTACAGATCATAACGAAGATGGTGCCTTCGGTCTGGTTATCAACAGACCAGCAGATATAGTCCTTCAGGATGTTGTTCCCGAGTTTGCTGATACAGCGGCCGGAATAATTCCGGTATTTGTAGGAGGGCCGGTTGAGCAGCAGTACCTGTTTCTGCTGCACGACGGACTTGACGGGATCGAGCTTCCTGAACCACATATGCATCCGGTAGATGGTGTCGTGTTTCAACCACTGACAGAAACCATAGCAGGATTACTACCTCAGATAATCAAGCAGGACCGGAAAACAGTTCGCAGGCATATACATTTATTCGCAGGCTATTCGGGCTGGTCTTCAGGTCAGCTTGAAGCAGAGATCCTGGAAGGATCATGGATCACGCATCCAGCATCCGCAGAAATAATTTTCCATTCTGATCCTGCTCAAGGTTGGCAGGATGCCATGTCACGAAAAGGTGATTTATATAGAATAATCGCTCAAACCGGATTCAGACCTTCCATGAATTGACAATTTTTCGGTCTATTTTGTTGACTTTCATTTCTTTTTACATAAAATTAATTCAATGATCAGGTCAATGTGCCTCTTTGCTTTTTTTCTGCTTGCCCAAATCTGGAATGTTTCTGCCATAGATACCCCGCGATTTGAGCAACTCAGTTATCGTGACGGCCTGGTTAACTCTGCAGTTTCATCCATTATCCGCGATCCTGACGGTTATTTATGGTTTGGATCACAATCAGGTCTTCACAGATATGACGGATATTCAATGGAAGTCATAACCAGTGTGCCTTTTTCCGATGAGGGCCTGAATCATCATCTCGTACAAACCTTATACATGAGCAATCAGAACAGTATCTGGATCGGAACTTATGATGGAATAAATGTTCTGGATCTGAACGATTATTCCATGCGTTCGTATCACACAAGTGCCGAAGTTGTGACGGCTATCGCACAGGATTCAAGCCAACGCTACTGGGCAGGCACTCTGAACGGGCTGGAACTAATTAACACCGAGAGTGGTGAAATGCGGCGTTTTCTTCATAATCCTGAGAATGAAAGAAGTCTTCCCGAAAACACTATCCGGACTTTGCACCTGGATTCAAGGGGAAATTTATGGATCGGGAGTTATGGTGGACTTTCACTCCTGATTGAGGATGCCGATGATCCAGCTGATTATGAGTTCAGAAATTTCAAAGTTGAAGATGGGCTGACATCTCCTTTTATAATGTCAATAACAGAAGACTCCGATGGGGATCTTATAATCGGTACCTGGGGCGGCGGTGTCCTGCGTTTTGATCTGAACAGCGAAGAATTTTCAGTCATCATTGATACCGCAGAACCGATATATGCACTTGCATATCACAAAGAATATGGTTTATTTGCTGGAAGCTGGGGAGGGGGGCTGTACCATCTGAATCCGCATGACGGCTCAGTCAGCAATGCGCGGCATAATCCACAGCAGGAACGCAGTCTTGCCCATGATATTGTATACTCACTACATATAGATGATTACGGGGTAATCTGGATCGGCACCAACGGAAATGGTATCAGCAAGCTTAACTACAATCAAAAAGATTTTATTCTTATCGATTCCCAGGGAGGTAGCCAGAAAGGTATTGCTGCAGCGAGGGTCAGATCCCTGCTTGAACTGGAGAATGGAAGCATACTTATCGGTTTTCAGAATGCAGGCATAGATCGATACGACAGAGACACGGGTATTGTCTACTCCTACAGAAACGGTAATGAACCGAATGGACTTGGTGACAATACCATAAACGATTTATTGCGCCTGAATAATGGTCTTGTTCTGGTGGCCAGCAACAACGGTATCTATGAATACAATCCTGAATCGAGAATTTTCAGACATGTAGATTATAACCCGGACCCTAACGGCAGCGTTAATGAAAACATTATCTACTCACTGACCGAACAGCAGGATGGTACTCTCTGGATTGGTACCTATAACAGAGGTGTGATCAAATGGGATCCAGATGGAAGACATGTTAGATTCGAACATGATCCTGAAAACCCGGGGTCTCTGAGTAATAACCTGGTCTACCAGGTATATATCGATAGCAATAATAACGTCTGGGTCGCTACCAATGTTGGATTAAATCTATATCACCCTGAATCAAGTACCTTCTCGCACTTTTTCCACGATCAGTCAGATACGAGTACCATTACGTCGAATTCAGTCAGCTCTATCTATGAGGATTCCAGGGGAATGTTATGGATTGGTACCAGAGCAGGCGGTTTAAACCTCTTTTCCCCGGAATCTGACAGATTTATCCGGCATTTCACCACCAACACGGGACTTGAATCAAACTCTATAATGTCAATAAACGAGGGCCCCGATAATTTTATGTATGTAGCCACCTCCAATGGTTTGCATACGATCAACCCGTTTAACTTTGAGATTAAAATTATTTCCGAAGCCGATGGACTGCCGATACGTGAATTTTCCGGTTCTTCTATTAAACTTGTCGACGACAGTCTTGTGTTCGGGTCATTCGGTGCCCTTATCCATATAAGCGAAAGCATTGTACCTACAACTGCAATTGAACCAGAGACAATCATTACCGATATCAAAATTCACAATGATTCCCTGCAGGATACAAACTCCAATAGAGTTCGGGAACTTGATTTGAGACACACAGATAACCGGATCGGTTTCGCTTTTGCATCAACTGATTTTACCTTGCCTGCGCGTAACAGATACGAGGTCAGAATGTCCGGTATTGATGAAGACTGGCAGCTGCTGGGAAACCGACAGTTCGTTGAATACGTGAATCTCTCGCCTGGATATTATTCGTTCAAGGTTCGGTCTACCAACAGTCATGGAATCTCTGATACAAGCGGACGGGAAATTTTTATAAGAATTCAACCGCCTTTCTGGCAAACTACTATTTTCAGAGCCGCGCTGCTTTTTATGCTTCTTGGTTGTGTCGTTCTGCTCAATTACCTGAATACCAACCGTCTTCGTATTCAGAACATGCGATTGGATAATCAGATCAGGAAAAGGACATCCGAACTGACAAAAGTCAACGAGGAACTCACAGCCTCCCAGGAAGAAAAAGATAGATTCTTCCACATTCTGGCTCATGATCTTCGCGGACCCATTGCAGGTTTAAAAAGTTTCAGTGAGGGTTTATATGAAGTCCGGAATAATCTGTCACCCGAGGATATCGAGGAAGCCCTTTCAACCATATTCGATACCAGTACGGGTATATCCAGTCTGCTTGAACGCTTGCTGGAATGGGGAAACCTTCAGCGAAACAGGGATCCACTGGTCTTTCAGCAGATCCTTCTGAAGGATCTAACTGATGAATGCTGTTCGGGGTTTGCCAGCATGCTGGAAGCCAAAGGCATTCAACTTACCGTTGATATTGATCCAGAACTGAATTTCTTTACGGATTCCAAGATTCTATCCAGTGTAATCCATAACCTGGTTCACAATGCTATTAAATTCAGCGAATCCGGGGATGTCATTCACCTGAAGGCAGCTTTGAACAGTAATTCCGAACTCGAATTCTCAGTCCGGGATACAGGAATCGGAATCCCGGAAGATAAACTCTCGGATGTTCTGCTTCTGGATAAATTTGAATCTACTCGAGGGACTGCCGGAGAAAAAGGCACAGGGCTTGGACTGCCTCTGGTGAAACAGCAACTGGGAATACTCGGTGCAGGTATGAAGATCAGGAGTGAGGAAGGAGAGGGGACGGAAATTACCTTCCGTCTCCCTCTGCAGGAAGAATAGCCCTTATTCCATTCCCCCGGTATTGTGTCGTTTTATCTTCTTGGTTGTTGTCATCGGAAGGGCTTCATTCAGTATACTGTGACGCTGTATTCGCTGATACGGAAGCAGCTCACGGTTAACTTCAGCAATTATTTCTGCAATTCTTTCGGCGCCCGGCCTGTTTTCAGGATTGGGATATACAAGGGCTTCGATTCCCTCTGTTTTCATTTTTTCATCAAGAACATAGCCACGGACCATTATCTGCTCTATTTCGTCGTACAGCTGGAACTGGTCTTCAATCTCTTCCGGATACACATTTTTACCGCCTTCAGTAACTATCAGCAATTTCTTCCGGCCAGTGAGGTACACGTAGTTATCCTTATCGATGTATCCCATATCCCCGGTGGTGAAATAACCGTCATCCGTAAAGACTTCCCGTGTTGCCTCATCGTTTCTGTAGTAGCCCTGCATGACCATGGGACCTTTAACAACTATTTCACCGGTTCCCTGTGCATCTATATTTATAAGCTTGATATCTGCCTGAGGCAGGGGCAGACCTACAGAACTTGTCCGGTACGCATATGTCGGATTCAGGGTAATTATTGGTGAGGTTTCAGTCAAACCGTAACCCTGAACAAAGGAGAGCCCCAGTTGATTGAACTGCTTGAAGGTACTCGAAGGTAAGGGTCCACCGCCGCTTATACATATGCGAATTCTGTCCATGGACAGTTTTGATCTCAGTCCGCGGAATAACGGCCCGCCTATATTGATTTTCAGAACAGTCTTGAAAAAACCACTGACAGCCATAAGGAATTTGATAATGCCGTAGAGAACAATTCCTTTTTCCCTGATTCCCTTCATCAGCCCCTTGAGAAGTTTGTTGAAGAGCATCGGAACACCAAGAAACATCGTTACATTTCCCTGTCGAAGATCCTTCAGAACCTGAGATACAGCCAGCTGCGGTGTAAATACCGTTTCGGCACCGACAGAAAGTGATTCGAGGAATACAGCCAGCATGGAATAACTATGATGCAATGGCAGCAGAGCATAAAAGACATCGGTATGATACAGCGTCATATGTGCCTGGGCAAGAAAACAGTCTGCTGTCAGATTTTGGTGAGTAAGCACAACTCCTTTGGCATCCCCGGTTGTACCGGAAGTAAACAATATAGCTGCAATATCTGATTCGGACCTGTCAGCACGCTCGAACGATTCTTCAGGAAGCCCGAAAATAAAGTTCTCCATGCCTTCATCCAGTGCGTAGAGATGCTTGATATCCGACTGAGCAGAGAAGTACTCAAATTTATCGTCATCGGCAAGCAGCATACTGCATTCAGCTCTCTGGAGGAGGCGATGAGTGTCCTTGCTGCTGAGCATATGATCAATAGGTACAACAACTCCTCCAGCAAAAAGTATAGCCAGATACGCAATCCCCCATTCAGGTGAATTCTTTCCGGTTAATCCGACCTGCATTCCCGGTTCCAGTCCATCATGCTGAAGTTTACCTGCCAGATGTTCAATCTTTATAAGTACTTCGTCATAGGTCCAGCTGCGTTCTTTTGGAACAAAGCTGCTGAAACAGCGCCGTTCACCAAAACGTGCGGCGCTTATTCTTACCATTTCCGGTATAGTTGGCCATTCTCCCTTGCACATGTCAGGTCTGTATTCTGCAAGAAAATCCCATGGATGCGTAGACATAATTCCTCCTTTCTGAAATCCGCTGCTACATTGATTTCCAGAATTTATAATTGTTCTCTTCAATTTCCCGGTTGTTCGGCATTCTGAAAAAGCGGTATTGCTCACCTGCCGAAAACATAAAACCGTGGCGTATGAACTTATAAGGTATCTTATCGAATGAGCTATCAAGCGCTAGTCCTTTCGAGGTTTTATCCCTGGCTACTTTAAGTTCAAAAATCGCATCCCGCAGTTTTGAGGGATGCAGCCCGGGAATAGGAGCCGGCATTAACGGATTTGATTCAAAATCCCTTAAAAAACTTTCGGTGTCGAATTCAAGCTGGGTGTAGAATAATGCCGGCACATTACGCATACTGTCAGTCCCGCCGGTTATTGATTTCCCGAATTCAATAAAATCAAGTTTGGTCAGAACAAGCATCCGCAACGGTGTTATTTCGGCGAATATCCGGAGAATTCCCGGTTCCCTTGTTTTTACATCATCGTTGGCAGGCTGCAGCTCAAGTACTGCTGCTTCCGGGCTAGTCAGATACACCTTCTGGATAGCATCAAAATCTACATGTTCAAGAACTCGATATATAGAAATAAACTTTGTGGCTTTCGGGCGGCCGTCTTCATGAGGAACCAGCTGTTTGAGACCTTCCTCAATCGCAAATTCCGGATGACGGTAGTTTATGTCGACCTCAGCAAACACGACTTTTCCATCATAATAGCGCGTACTGCCTGCTATATAATGTCTGGCAAACTGCTGCGGACTATACTGCGACGCAACCAGTGATGGATTCGGATACAAGATAAGATACAAGTGATTGATATATTCCATATTTACCCCCAATAGGAATTCAGCATTGGCGCAATTACCAGGCTGACAACGGCCATAAGTTTGATAAGTATATTGAGTGCAGGACCTGCGGTATCCTTGAAAGGATCACCAACAGTATCACCGACCACAGAAGCTTTATGTGCATCGGAGCCTCGTCCGCCTCCAGCTCCAGCTTCTATCATTTTTTTTGCGTTATCCCAGGCACCACCGGAATTCGCCATAAAAATCGCCAGCACAACACCCGACGCGGTTACCCCGACAAGAAGCCCCACCAGCATATCTATGCCGCCGGTAAATCCTACGATGACCGGTGTAAGTGAGGCGATTATTCCAGGTAGAAGCATCTGGCGAAGTGCGCTTGCGGTACTGATATCCACACAACGCCCGTAGTCAGGAACTTCAGTATCCAGCAGTATCCCGGGTTTCTCCCGGAATTGCCTTCTGACTTCTTCAATCATTAAAAATGCAGCCTTGCCTATCGCATTCATACTGAGTGCACTGAACAGGTAAGGAATGACGGCTCCCAGCATAAGTCCAACCAGAACACGGACATCCATAAGGTCTATTACCCCGGCTCCTGACTGCTCACGAAAACTGGTAAAAAGAATAATCGCAGTCAAAGCAGCAGAACCAATAGCGAAGCCCTTACCGATTGCGGCAGTGGTATTTCCTACAGCATCCAGTTCATCGGTTATTTCACGAACGCTTGCAGGGTAGCCGGACATAACAGCCAATCCGCCTGCGTTATCAGCGATCGGTCCGTATGCATCGACTGCAAGCTGAACCCCCAGTGTTATCAACATGCCCAGGGCAGCGATTGCTATACCGAATAGACCTGTCAGGGCATGACTTACAAGAATAGTAACACCGATAATCAGTATGGGAAACAGGCTGGACATCATACCCATGCCAATTCCGGTGATTATGGTTGTTGCAGCCCCTGTATTACAGCTTTCAACGATCTTCTTTACTGGATATGTATTGGTTCCAGTAAACATCTCTGTCAGAATACCAATGGCAACACCTGCGACCAGACCGACCATTACGCTTCCGACAAGCTCCCATAATCCAGCACCAGCAAACTGCTCACCGGACAGCAGGATCGCTGCAGCCGGAATGGTCAGAAGAGCAGCAATAATAGATGCTCCGAATGTACCTGTGTTTAATGCCTTTTGGGGTGATCCTCCAGGTTTTGCCCTGACCAGAAACACACCAATAATCGAAGAAAACAGGCCGATTGCACTCAGTATTATCGGGAAGGAGAACAACCTCAGCCTCATATCGACAGGAGCATCTACCGTCAGAGCAAGAATCATACTTCCGACAAGCGAACCGACAAAGCTTTCAAAGAGGTCAGCACCCATCCCCGCCACGTCGCCTACGTTATCGCCGACATTATCGGCGATAACAGCCGGGTTTCTGGGATCATCCTCAGGAATTCCTGCCTCTACCTTACCTACCAGGTCAGCACCTACATCCGCTGCCTTGGTAAAAATTCCGCCACCGACCCTCGAGAACAATGCAATGGAACTGGCCCCGAGAGAAAAGCCGGAGAGAATAGGAAGGATAACGCCGGAGATAGTATCCGGATCATCACCATAAAGAAAGAAACCAATAAGAAGTATGATGCTGGATCCCAGCAGAACCAGGCCTACCACACTCATGCCCATAACTGCCCCGCCTGAAAATGCTACCTTCAGAGCAGGATTAAGACCACGCATCGCAGCATGAGTAGTGCGGGAATTAGCAGCCGTTGCTACCTTCATTCCAATAAAACCAGCAAGAGCTGAAGCAAGCGCACCGACCAGAAAAGCCAGTGACTGCATACGCAGAGATCCTGTATTTGCAACTGCCAGAAAGGCAGTAACTATAACCACAAAAGGAATGAGCACCCGGTATTCCCGGTAGAGAAATGCCATTGCCCCTTCAGAAACAAAACCGCTAATCCGTTTTAGTTCATCACTGCCCGGATCCTGCTTATAGATCCAGCGCGTTCGAAGTAAAGCGAAGATAAGCGCGGTGAGACCGCCGCCGATTCCGGCGACGAGAAAAATTGCTTTAACCATTACCAAACTCCAGTTTTGTCTTTATTATAGTACTCATAATACTGGTCGAAACGGAAATACGCAAACGTTTCTTGAAAGGAAGGGAAAAAATGACTAAACAACTCAAGGTTTACGCCCGTGATTTAGCTGACTGTGACATACACTGCTTTTTACTTCATGGATTTGGAGCTGATGCTCACGATCTCATGAGTCTCAGTAATGAGATGCATACGAGCGCTGTTGTGGACTATCTTTATCCACAAGCCCCTTATGAAATAGTAATGAACGGTATGAAAAATGGCACTGCCTGGTTCCCGCGGAATGAGCCGGAAATTATGAAAGCACTTACCGGTGACTATTTTCTTGGTCTGAGCAGGATTGATCCGCCAGACATGAAACTTTCGGCGGATGAGCTTCTTGCATTTATTGAAGATACAGGAATGGATTGGAGCAAGATCATACTGGGAGGATTCAGTCAGGGCGCCATGATTGCGGTTGAAACTGCTCTCAGAGCCCCAAAACCACCTGCAGGATTGATGATATTATCCGGTGCCCTGGTAGCACGTGAGCGCTGGGCAGCACTTGCTTCTGAACTGCCGTCCAGATGGGGAAAAGACATACAGGTACCAGTATATCAGTCGCATGGCCGGCAGGATGCAATTCTCGATATTGTAGGTGCTGAGGAACTACAGGAACTGCTTTCTGAAAGTGGTGTTTTTTGCGGTGAGCTTGCATATTTCAGCGGGCCACATACAATTCCATTTGAGATTCTCAAAGACATTGCTGCATTTATTGATGAAACAGCAAACCGGGTAAAGGACTGATTTTTAACATGCGAATATCGGAAATAATGCACAGCAGCCGAGGAAGGTTTTTCTTCTCAATGGGAATCATCGTTGTTTCCGTATTCGCAATGATTATTGTACAGGCCAATATACATGTCGATCACTATATCGATTTACGAAGAAACGAGATCATGCGAATCGTTGAGGTCGGTGTGCACAGTCTGGATCCAGTCCTGAAGCAGTACCGCAGGGGTGATATCAGCTTTGCCAGGGCTAGAGAAGACGTGCTGTTTTCCATACTTGATCTCCGCTTTACCGAACAGGATGGAGAGAGCTATTTTTTTATCGGCACCTATGAACTTTCGCCCATCGTACTCCCTTCAGCAATGACTGATCGAGAATATCATCGAATACCGCACTCCTTTGCCCATGGCATTGACATCATGCATCAGTTAATTGAGGTTGCACGCAGTGAAGAAACCAGCGGATTCCTTGCCTACGAGGTCGTTGAACAAGAAAAAGTTCATTCCAGAATTGCATATGTACAGGGAATTCCTGAGCTGCAGCTGTACATCGGCGTAAGCCTGTTAACAACAGATATACATCAAGCGATTTCCGAGGTTATATTCAGGTCGGTGTTTTTCGGAAGCATAATTGTATTGATTATGCTTGCAGCACTTTATGCTGCCTTGAAACCTTTCACTGTTATCTCGAATGAACTGACCGGTATTTTCCTTCAGATAACCAGAGATCCTCTGGGCACACTGGAATTCAAGGATTTCCGTCAGCTTCGCTGGCATGAAGGTCAGGTGATTATTCAGGGACTCGAACGCATGCTGAACAGCCTCAGGACAGCCAGATTCAGGCAGGAAGTCTCAGAAGACAGGTTCAGGCGACTTTTTTCTGATTCCAGAGATGCAATATTGCTTACATCCGGTATGCAGCTGCTGGAATGCAATCCGCAGGCAGTAGAGTTTTTCTCCTCCTCCCGGGATCTTCTGATCGGCCGCGATATTCAGGAACTACTGCTGCATACTGCAAGTCTGCCTCCTTCTGAATTGAAATCCTTGTTTGAACGGGCAGTGGATGGGGAAACAGTAAGCCTCACTCTGGACCTGAATCGAAATAATTCCGCCATCGAGAGCCGATCGGTGGACATGAGTATTCATCCACAGTATCTCGATATGGAATTCGGATTTCAGATCGTAATGCATGATATTACCTCGATCCGTGAAACAGAAAAAATGCTGCAGAATCTGAATGAGAACCTCTACCGCACACTCTACAGTATTGGTGACGGGATCATAGTTACAGATTCGGAAGGAAGAATCACCAGGATGAATCGTGTAGCCGAGTCCCTGGTTGAATGGACTCAGGATGAGGCTATCGGACGGAACCTGAGGGAGATTGCCAGACTGCAGGATATTAACAGTGGGGCAGTTGTTTCATGGTCACTCGAAAATGTTCTTTTTAACAGCGAAGAAAACACAACCGAAATACGAGAACTGATTACCAGATTCGGCACAAGGCGTTCTGTATCTGAAAACGGTGCGCCGATACGCTCTGGTGACAATGTGATCGGTGGTGTGCTTGTCTTTCGGGATGTCAGTGCTCAGTTGCTCATGCAGAAGGAATTGCGTGAGAATCAGAGAATTCTGAGCCTGGTACTGGATTATACCCCTGTCGGTGTCGGGGCATTCACCCGCCGTGGAGATTTTATTTATGCAAATCCCCGTTTGTGTGAACTGCTTGGCTACAGCGCACTCGAACTGAGACGCATGAACTTCCGCGCTATTATTTCACCTGATGAGATGCATTCATACGCCAGAAACTTCCGGAGACTGATACTGGGGTCAGAACGGGAGTCTTTCGAAATCAGATATAAGAAACGGAATGGTGAAGAGCGATTTGCAGTTCTGCGCGGTGGCGGAGTACAGAGTGAAGGGGATCAGCGCAAGCCTGATTTTCTGGTAGTAATTATCCAGGATGTCACAGAAATGAAGCGCGTTCAGCAGGAAAGCAGTAAAAAGGAACAGTTGTTGATTCAAGCCGAGAAGCTGGCTGCACTTGGCGAACTCTCTGCCGGTATGGCTCATGAAATCAATCAACCTCTTACAGGAATCTCTATGGCAGCTGACAATCTACAATTCCTGTCCTCAGGACAGATTCCAGGAAAAAATATAAGCAGCGAATATGTCATAGAGAAAACCGGACATATTCACGATTACATAGACCGCATCAGGTCAATAATCGATCATGTACGAACATTTTCCCGGGAACAGCTGCAGGAGCAGCAACTGAAATTCCAGTGTTCGGAAGCTCTTGGAAACGCATTGAGCCTCGTTCAGTCACAATATAGGGGACATGGAATAGAACTGGAGATCGAACTCCTGGATGAATTCTGTGTCCGTGGAAACCTGTATCGACTGGAACAGGCAGTATTAAATCTACTGACGAACGCCAAAGATGCGGTGCTGGAAATGAAAAATCATAATCACCATAACAGCAGTGAATACCGCCCCCATATTACTTTACGAATGCAGGCAGCATCGGCAGATAGTCTGAATATCATTATCAGCGATAACGGGACCGGAATACCCGCCGAATTACTTCAGCAGGTATTCAATCCATTCTATACTACAAAACCGGTAGATAAAGGTACCGGCTTGGGTCTTTCGGTTACTTATGGCATTATACAGGAAATGGGTGGAGAGATCGAAATACAAAGCGATGAAGGGCATGGGACTATGGTATTGATCCGACTGCCGATCGCAGGAGATGGTGAATGCTGAATGTGTTGATACTGGATGACGAAGAAATTATCCGTACAGAGGTCAAGGAATTTCTGGAAAACTTTGGATACGCTGTTTTTGAAGCCGAGCGTCCATCTGCTGCCATGGAACTGCTTGGTCAGCAGGAAATTGATATTATGGTACTTGATATCAGACTTCCGGAAAAAGACGGACTGGAGGTTCTTAAGGACGTCAAGAACAGATATCCAGCTACCGAAGTAATTATGATCACCGGTCATGGTGACAGTGATACCGTTCTGCAAAGCATGAAACTCGGAGCATTCGATTTTTTCCATAAACCGATCCGCTTACTGGAAATTCGTACTGCAATTGAACGTACAGAACGCTTCCTTGATATTCAGGGAAAACTCAAGAAACTTGAACGAAGGTTTGATGCCGTCAGTACCAATCTTCAGAGAAGTATTGCTGACATCGTCGGTAGTAGTAAGGCCATTACACAAGTAATCGATACAACCTTGAAAGCTGCAGCATCACCGGATACATCCGTACTCATAACCGGTGAAAGCGGCTGCGGAAAAGAATTAATTGCCCGGGTTCTCCACTATGCCAGCCCTCGGGGCAGTCTGTCCTATGTTCCGGTTAACTGCTCGGCTATTCCTGATACCTTGATAGAGAGTGAATTTTTTGGACATCGAAAAGGTGCTTTTACTGGAGCAATTGAGGACAAGGCTGGTTACTTTGAGGTTGCCGAAGGCGGGACACTTTTTCTGGATGAGATAGGGGACATGCCCCTTCAAGCCCAGACGAAACTACTCAGGGTACTGGAGGACCGAAAGGTAAAACGGATTGGAGGAACCAGAGAAATACCTGTCAACCTGCGCGTGATTGCAGCAACAAATCAGGATATTCCGGAAATGATAGCAGAAAAGACCTTCAGAGGTGATCTGTATTATCGCATCAATACACTTGAAATACGGATTCCGCCTTTGAGAGAACGTCTTGAGGATATCGAGGAACTGGTTCTGCACTTCATCCGGGAGTTCAATCCTCGATTCCGGAAAAAAGTAACAGGAATATCGCCTGAGGCTTTAGTGCAGCTGCAGAAATACGATTTCCCCGGCAATGTACGAGAACTGAGAGGAATGATAGAGCGTGCTATGATTCTGTGTGAAGGTACCGTTCTGGCTGCTGAATCTCTCCTCATTCCTGAAAAAACAGATATGCAAGAGCAGACAGCTCCAGTCTCATCGAAAAAACAGGATGTTCCTCAGGTTCAGAATTATGACTGCAGCAGCTTCAGCATGCTCCTGGGTTCATGTGATAACCTCAGTCTGGACCTGCTCGATTCATTTGAAAGGGATTTGCTGAATGAGGCCCTGAAGAGATGTAAGCACAACAAATCCAGAACAGCTGAAATGCTTGACATTTCTATTCACGCACTTGGTCGTCGGCTGCGCAGACTGGAAATCAGTTAGACAGGAGTGCGTAAATTATCAAACCGAGATACTCCCTCATTGCTATGGAGCTGTTCCGCAGGCTGTTCAGATCAGGTAGGAAAGATTGAAAAATCGGACTGCTTCTCACGGCCTTGAAATCAACAGGCGCTGTGAGAATCTCACCTGTATAGGCACTGAAACTGTATACACTTCTTGGCATATGATATGCACTGGTTACAAGAATCAACTTTGGCTTCGGGTTTTCATTACGAAGAAGATTAATTACCTGTGAAGCATTTTCTGCGGTTGTGGTGCTTCTGTTTTCAATAATTATGTCTTTCCGGTCGACGCCGGCTGCAGTCAGCCAATCGGCAAACAATTCGGCTTCACTTATTGATTCTTCCCGATTCCTTACAATGCCACCGCTGACAAGTACAGGAAATCCTGTGTGCCTATGTAGCAGGTATGCTGCACTCAATCTGCTGAGGGCATCAGGGCGGATACCTATTTTGTCCGGTGAGCCGGGAACTGTTCCGCCGCCCAATACAACGATCAGACTTTCCCGCTCTTTATTTTCCTGCTCTGATATCAATCTGTATGCAAAATCTTCCAGGCCTGCATCCGTAAACTCTACATGTGAATGCCTGTTCTCCAGATTTTTAAGAATTGCAGAAGAAACCAGCTCAGTCGAAAACAGATAAATTCCCGCAGCGGTCAAGCAGAGCAACATAACGGCCGGCAGTTTTCGCTTCCTGAATACAGTAACAAGTAGAACTGCAAGGAGAAGCAGGAGAATAATATTCCCCGGCGGCCATAAAAAAGCTTCAATAAGATCCTGGAGTATACGAATCATGTGTTCACTATCGGCAGAAATCAGTGCTGAACTGAATGACGAATAAGGTCAGTAAAGTATGATTCGATCTCATCGAGCCATTGACGACGCTGTTTCGAGCTTGACCCATAGACCGGAGCAAATACCTGCGGAGGAAGTAATTTAATTGCACAGAAATCACTGATTGAACCGAAAAGACATTCCGCGCGTTCAGTTGCTGTTTCGACTGTACTGTCACTGCATAATACAAGCTGTAATGATTTATCTGCCCATAATCCATGGGATTCAGTATGGCCGGCTCCTTCAGTAAATCCATATGCGATTTCAGGCCTCAGCACCCTGTCCAACAGGCCCTTCAATATGGCTGGTGGTCCGCCCCACCATTCCGGGTATACGAGGACAATCAGCTTGCTATCCTGAAACTTCTGGATGTATTGCTGGGTCTGTGAATCAAACGGAAATTTCCTTCTTAGTTCAGGTAGTCCAAGCAGGGGATCGAAGCCCTCTTTGTACAGATTTATTTCACATACGGCTGCGCCTTGCTGTCGAGCCGTTGAAACAAGCCTGCCGGCAGCAGCGACAGTGAGGCTTTCTTCATCGGGATGAGCAGTAACACAGCAGATATTCATTGGTGTATATTAGCATAGATGTATTTTTTTAGGGAATCCTAACTTTTACTCTTTCCGAAAGATGCTCTTTTTAGTAGTATAACTAGTATAAAGAATTAAGAGGGAGGCAGCATGATTTCCAAAGCTGAATGTCTTGATGCTCTGCGGGAAGTTATTGATCCCGAAATTGGATTGAATATAGTTGATATTGGACTGGTATACAGAGTTGAACCGAAAGAAAAAAGTATTGAGGTCGATTTTACCCTGACATCACCAGGCTGTCCACTTGCAGATGTCATCATGCAGGATATCAATGATAATCTGCAGCAGGCTGCAGGCGAAGATGTAGAAATCATAGCTCAGGTGGTCTGGAGTCCTCCCTGGAGCATAGAGTTCATGAGTGAAGAAGCCAGGCTTGAACTCGGCTATCCTATCTAATTCTAGTAGTACACACACACAGGAGAAAAACATGAAAATTGAGATCCGCGATTTACACGCAAAAATTGAAGATACCCAGATATTGAACGGCATTAATCTCGAGCTTGAAAGCGGCAAGATACATGCCTTGATGGGCCCGAACGGTTCGGGAAAAAGTACCTTGTCGAATATTATTTTCGGAAGCCCGAGTTACGAGGTAACCAGTGGAGAAATTCTGGTAGATGGAACAAACATCCTTGATCTTGAAGCGCATGAACGGGCACGCCTCGGATTGTTTCTCGCTTTCCAGTATCCGGTTGAAATCCCCGGAGTGACTGTCGGCAGATTTCTCAAACGGGCAGTTGAAATCAGACACGAATCTCTGGGAAGTGAGATTACCGCCAGGGAATACATCAAGCAGCTTCGAGCTGCAATGGACTTCCTGGAAATAGATCAGCAATTTATTAACCGTTACCTGAACCAGGGATTTTCGGGTGGTGAAAAAAAACGGATGGAAATACTACAGATGATGCTCATGAAACCTAACTTTGCTGTCCTCGATGAGACCGACTCAGGTCTTGATATCGATGCATTGCAGGTTGTCTCCAAAGGTGTGAACACACTGAAGGGGAATAACTTCGGAGCACTCATTATAACTCATTACCAGAGAATCCTTAATTATATCCGCCCTGATTATGTACACATTATGTATAAGGGCCGCATCGTTACCTCTGGAGCAGAGGATCTGGTCACTACACTTGAAGAAAAAGGCTACGACTGGGTCAAGGAACAGCACGGCATAGAGGAGGACGCATGAGTGAAGTAACTGAAAACATCGATCTTGGAGAATACAAGCATGGTTTTTCATTCCCCGACAATTCGGTCTTCAGGGCCGAAAAGGGACTTACAGAAGAGGTTGTCAGAGCGATATCCAGATACAAGAACGAGCCACAGTGGATGCTCGATTTCCGGATCCAGTCACTAAAGGCGTTCAGGGAAAAACCCATGCCTAATTGGGGCGGGGATCTTTCTGCTATAAATTTCGACGATATCTATTATTACGCCAAGCCTACTGAGGAAAGCAAAGCCAGCTGGGATGATCTTCCGGATGATATCAGAAAAACATATGACAGACTTGGAATACCGGAGGCCGAGCAGAAATTCCTGGCCGGTGTAGGGGCCCAGTACGACTCGGAAATAGTATATCACAGCATACAGAAGGAACTCGAAGACAAAGGTGTTATTTTCTGTGCTCCTGAAGAAGCTGTTCTTAAATACCCTGAACTTGTTCAGCAGTACTTCGGCACCATTATTCCGTATAATGATAACAAATTTGCCGCTCTGAACAGTGCCGTATGGTCGGGTGGAAGTTTCGTTTATATCCCACCGGGCGTAAAAGTAGATGTTCCACTCCAGGCCTACTTCCGGATTAATTCTGAAAGTTTCGGTCAGTTCGAGCGTACACTCATTATCGCGGACAAGGGAAGCTTCGTTCACTATATTGAAGGATGTACTGCGCCTATATATACCAAGGACAGTCTGCATAGCGCAGTAGTCGAGATAGTTGCACTTGAAGGTGCGCGTGTCCGCTACAGCACAATCCAGAACTGGTCTTCAGATGTATACAATCTGGTTACCAAGCGGGCGATCGCCAATAAGAATGCAACCGTAGAATGGGTAGATGGCAATCTGGGCAGCAAGCGCACCATGAAATACCCCGCAGTATACCTTATGGGTGAAGGCGCTCACGGCGAGGTTCTTTCGATAGCATTTGCGGGTAAGGGTCAGGAGCAGGATACCGGTGCAAAGATGGTACATGCAGCGAGTAACACCAGTTCTGTGGTTACCAGTAAATCTATCAGTAAGGATGGTGGTACATCCAGCTACCGGGGGCTGCTAAAGGTCAATGACGGCCTTGAGAACGTCAGGTCTCACGTTGAATGTGATGCATTGATTCTCGATGAAGATTCAATCAGCAATACATATCCCTATATGGAAATCAAATCAGACGATGTCTCGATCGAGCATGAAGCAAAGGTAAGTAAGATCAGTGAGGATCAGCTCCATTACCTCATGACCCGCGGAATCGATGAGGAAGAAGCTTCTACAATGATTGTAAATGGTTTCCTGGATCCACTTATAAAACAACTGCCTATGGAATATGCAGTAGAGCTCAACCGCCTGATTGAACTTGAAATGGAAGGTTCGGTTGGCTAATACCGGCCAAGGAGATTTATACATGAGCATAACCAATACAAAACACTACACCGGTACAGACGCCATACAGGAATTTGTTACTTCAATACCAGGTGAACCCGAATGGCTCGGTAGCTTCCGGCAAGATGCGGTACAGGCTTTTCAGAACTCTGCATGGCCGGATAGTTCTGCTGATGAGGAATGGAGACGAAGCGATCTTTCGTTTCTTGAGTTCGGCAAGCTGTCATACGAGTTACCCTTCATGCCTTCACAGGCTATAGAAACTGCCGAATCAGGCAGCGCTGCCGCAAGCACCGCTATGGCTGAACTGGCGGGACCAGCAGTTCCTTTACAGGACCTCAGCGCATACGTGGCATACATGAATGGAGAGCTCGTATTACGCGCTGTAGATCCCGAAGCTGCCGAAAACGGGCTTGGAGTATACAGTCTTGACGATATCCGTCGGGGAGTTTTTCCCGAATCACTTACCGGGGCACTCGAGTCAGCTTTGCGCACCTCCCTTGATGCGGCTGATTCGCGTCCCCAATACTGGCATTATGCCCTTATGGACAGTCTGACTGTCGTGGTAGTACCTGAATTTCTTGAGCTTGATAAACCTGTTCTTGTTGATCAGCTGTTTTCAGGTGATGACATGATCCGTTCGCCACATATTGTAGTGCTTACAAAGGATGGCGGCAGACTCAGGATAATTGAGCGTTTCAGATCTTCCTCACCGGATGATGCAGTGCTTGTCACGCATGGAATCGACGGTAATTCAGCACCATCCGCTGCTGTTGATTATTTCCTTGTGCAGGATCTAAATTTTGAGAGTACTGTTCTCAGGTTCGGACGTCTTGACGTTTATCAATCCAGCCGCATGCATCATTTTGAAGCCCATTTCGGTGCTGATTTCGTAAAAGGTCGTATTGAAGCTGATATGCAGTCTTCCGGCACCGATGTTGTACTCAACGGTATATATTTCGGCTCAGAAGAACAGCATTTTGATATGCGGACTGTACAGCGCCATATCGGCCGGAACGCAAGCAGCCAGACCTTTTACAAGGGTGCTGTACGCGATGAAGCACATACCGTATATCAGGGCCTGATCGAGGTGAAACCCGGGGCAGCATTAACAGATGCCTATCTTACAAACAACAATCTCGTGCTCAACAGCGGTGCCTTTTCTGAATCCATACCGACACTTGAAATCAAGAATAACGATGTAAAATGTTCTCACGGCTCGACTACCGGGAAAATTGAACCAAGCTATATCTTTTACCTTATGTCACGGGGATTTGATCCTGTTGAAGCAAAAGCCCTCCTTGTAGAAGGCTTTTTCGCTGAAGTATCAGTTCAGGCACCTGGCTTCGTTCAGAATCAGCTGAACGCACTGGTCATGGACAGACTGCAGAAAGAGTATAATTAAAGCTATGGCAAAATGGATCCGTGCAGCACATGTAGATGATTTTCAGCGCTCTATCGTGTTTCGACACAAGCGTAAACAGGTCGCACTTTTCAAGCTTCCTGACGGCATTTTTGCACTGGACAATGTCTGTTCGCACGAATACTCGGAACTTGCAGAGGGCATGGTGGTAGATGGAACTGTTTACTGTCCCAAGCATGGGTCACGTTTTGAAATCTGCAGCGGGAAGGTTCTTGATCTTCCCGCTACATCAGATGTCAAAACGTATCAGCTAGATATTCGTGATGGTGAAATTTATATATACATATAAGCACTTTCTTCTGATCTGAAATTCTGATAGGATAATTACGTGCAAGATCAAACTCAACATGAAACCAGATATTTTACCGAGGACAGTATTGCCAATGCTGCCAGGATACTTCTCTCAGGCGGTCTGGTGGTTTTCCCTACCGAGACTGTCTACGGCATCGGGGCTGACGCTTCCAACGATACAGCATGCAGCTCTATCTACAAGGCAAAAAACAGACCCGAAGATAATCCTCTGATAGTACATCTGTATTCAATTGATCAGCTGGAAAATTGTGTGTCAGTGTTGCCGGAAGCAGCCAGAGAACTGTATGCGCGTTTCAGTCCTGGACCGCTGACAATAGTGCTGCCTAAATCAGACCTTATCTGCAATACAGCAACTGCAGGGCTCCCTACCGTAGGAATCAGAATCCCGAGTCATCCCATTGCCAGAAGATTTCTGGAAGCTGTACAAATTCCAGTCGCTGGTCCCTCTGCAAATATGAGCGGCAGGAACAGCCCGACAACCTTCCGTATGGTCATGGATTCAATGAAAGGAAGGGTCGATGCAATTATTGACGGAGGCGACTGTAATGTAGGCCTTGAATCGACTATTCTTGGCTTTGAAAACAATAAAATCAAGATCTACCGCCCTGGTGCAGTAACATACGAAATGATAGTCGAAGCCCTTGGCAAGGATGAGGTTATTACTCCATCCTTTAAGAAAAAGACAGTGGAGCGACCTGAGGCTCCCGGCATGAAATATGCACACTACCAGCCAAAAGCGCCTGTATATCTTCTGAGCGAAGTTTCAATCGAAACAATTGAGACCCGCTTTCCTTCAGGGAAGATCGGTTACATGGGTCTGCTGGATCCCAGTCCAGTACCGGAGCGCATTATAGTCAGGAATTTTGAGGACACCGTCAGCTACGCAAGAAACCTTTACCGCAGTTTTCATGATTTTGACGAACTGGGTTGTCAGGCAATCGTTGCCGAACTTCCCCCGAGGACAGGGCTTGGCATGGCATTGATAGACCGATTGGACAAGGCTGCCGACGGCAGAATACTCTGAACTATTATCCTTAGCCGTGCACGAATTTATACTGATCAGCATCAAGATGCCCGGATAGATACTCTGTCAGGGCATTTTTCATTTCTTCCACTGCTGAATCAGAATAACTTGCCAGGCCGTTTTTCGCCTCAAAACTATGGTAGAGAATATCCGAATCTGTTCGTGCACTGCGCAGCTGCTTCAGGAATTCCGTTGAAAGTCTGAATACCCCGAAACTGAACTGCTCGATAGATTCAGGCGGTATTCTGTCAAAAATAGAACTGATGCATTTCTTGTATATGTTTTCCCAGTCAGGAATTCTGATAACCGGGTCAAGACAGAGTCTTACACGCCATCCTTCTGCTACCGCCTGTCTGGCAGCTAACAGTCTGCCCTGAAATGAAGCAGTGCCACGCTCATACTGGGCTGCTACCGCAGACGGGGAGAGCGACCATACAAGTATTACATTCTGAGGTACATAGCCGAGTTTCTTACTGGTTTCACGCAGCACACTAAATGCATCGCTCTTACTACGAATTTCTATGGTGACTGCAGCTTCCATGGATTTATCAGCAAAGGAGAGGAGCCAGTCATTAATAACTCCGAAGTCCTGCTCCATGCCCAAGAGATCCGTAAGATAAGATATACTCAGATAAATTTTTTCATCGGGAAGATCTTTTACAGCCTGTACTGCATCTTCGTGATTCACAAAATACAGAAGGTGACCGGATTGATGCATCCCCTGAAGAAAGCAGTAATCACAATTAAAAATGCAGTTCCTGACTGGATCAATAAAATATACAGGAAGATTACCATGAAAACTGTTAACCCTCTCTCTGGCCTTGTACACTGTCTGACCATTTTTTACTGCAAGTATTAGGGCTTGTGATTTTTTCTGTATCTGAAAGCTCTGATTTTTCCGGTTAAAAATATCCTGATAGCGCTCAATTATCTGTACTGGAAGATACGAATAACGTTCCATAATTCTGATTGCCGCAGGATTACTCAAGGCATCCTTCTCTACATATAGCCTGCTGAACTTCACTTTTTCAACGCTCCCAGCATAGCTTCCAGTCTTTCATAGATCTGTATTCTGAGCTCGGCAGACAGCTCTTTGCTCTCTGTTTTTTTATCGGTCTGCAGGCGCATGATTTCCGTTCTGACTATATCCAGAATTCTTTGATCATATGACCTTTCACGCACCCTGAATTCCTGTAACCGCCTGGCGAGTATCTCGCTTCTTTGTCTGCTTAATCTCAGTGTTTGATTAATCTCCTGCAACTCTGACCTGTCCTGCTCATCGATTTCCCAATCGGGGAAGCTGCTGACTGCAGCATGATCCTGAACATACCTCATGATTCTTTTGACTGTATCAGTTTCTGCATCCGGTCTCAGATGAAAAGCCAGCATTGAATGTGTAGATATCAGCCTCTGCAGGCCCATGAGCAGATGTATAAATGTCTGCGGTGCCTCATGGCATTTCACACTGAACTCTGAATCCGGTGGAATCAAAATATCCGGATACCATTTAATGTCTGTGTTGTTTTCCGGCAGTATGGCAGAAATAAGTGCAGATTCTTCTGATATGCCGTTAAAAATCCCCAGATAACAAACGCGGGCTTCCGAAATAGATTTACCGATGTTTCTGCTGCCGGAGGATATTGCCAGAGCGCAGACTACAGGCAGAATAGCCGTTTCAGCATGCAGACAGAACATCTTTTCCTTGATAGTAAAACCATGTACACCAGGTATATCAAGGAAGGCAGAAGGCTTGGTCCATGCTGTATCGGAATCAAAGAAGGCTGCTGCTCCAGTATTAAACGCGAGTTCTATTTTTTTCAGTATATTTTGATTTTCACATATAAAGATCTGCATGGATTTAACAGCATTCAGCGCTTAAAATATAGTCAGTGCTGTCACCCGCGCTGATTTCCAGGTCCAGACTCTTGATCAGAACGGAAAAATACCGGTTATACGCAGCACTGAAATCGGCATTAAAAGCCTCCGGCAATCTGAATCTAACCGGGCAGTATGACTCGCCATAGCCCTGTGCATAACCTGATTCATCTATCTTCTCGACAAGTACTTCCTGCGTCTTACCGATCAATGATCTGCGGAAAGCGATCTTCTGATTATCGGCAATAGTCTGCAGCTGTTTAAGGCGTTCGGATTTAACCTTACTGTCGACGTGTCCGGTCATGCGCTCTGCCCTGGTTCCCATACGCCTGGAGTATGGGAAAATATGGATGTGTCCAAATCCGATCGATTCAGCTGCCTGGCAGGATGCCAGAAAGTCTTCTTCGCTTTCTCCGGGAAAACCAACGATTATATCCGTTGTAATGTTAAAACCGGGAATTAATGTCCGGATTTTGTCTGCTATAAAGCGATAATCAGCATAGCTGTACATACGCCTCATTGCCAGCAATATGCGCTCACTGCCGCTTTGGAGACAGAGATGCAGATGACGACACATTTTAGGATGTTTTAACAGTCCCAGAAATCGGTCGTCAAGTTGATCTGGTTCGAGACTTGAAATTCGCACCCGAAAATCCCCGGTGCGATGCAGAATTGCGTCAACAACATCTGAAAATGAATGATCCTGCCATATATATCGGCTCATGTTTACACCGGTAAGTACAATTTCCTTGAATCCGGCAGCTATCAGAGAATCTACTTCCTCGAGTATGTCCGGAAGCGGGCGACTGCTGCCGCGACCACGGACAAAAGGAATTATGCAGAAGGTACAAAAATTATCGCAGCCATCCTGAACCTTCACCATTGCTCGGGTGTGCACAGATCTGTCTGGAATACTGTAATGAAAAAGATCCTTTGGAAGCGCATTCGGATGAAGAAGCTCTCCCTTGAAATGAGAATGTACCATTTCAAAAATATGAGCCTTTCTGGCATTATCAACGGCATAGGTCAGCCGATCATCTGATTCCATCTGGTCTCGATGGCTGTCAACGAAACAACCTGTGATTACGGTTATGGAATCGTCTCTGGCATTCTGACGCAATGCGCGGTTCATTATGTTGCGGCTTTTACGGTCGGCTTTATTCGTGACTGTGCAGGTGTTTATAATATAGCAATCAGCTTTTTCAGCAGAATCTACCAAAGTATAGCCACCCCGACGGAACTGTGCCGCAAGTGAATCGCTTTCATACTGATTCAACTTACAGCCCAGTGTCTGAAATGCTACCTTTTTTGCTTCTGTATTTTTTTCTATCATATGATTATCGATGTATGTATCGCATTTACCTTATCATAATACTAAGGTAAATTCAACACATGACCTTCCATGGACATGTTGGCTGCGGAAGTTATTTTAACATCGACAAAACTACCCATAAGCTCATCAGTACTGCTTCCCTCAGGAACAGGGAACCTTACTATCAGCTTGCCTTCAGTTCTGCCGCTCAGATAACCTTCTTTTCTGTCCTTCCTGTCAACCAGAAGTCTTACCGTTTTGTTGGTCATTTTATCATTATGCTCACGGCTGATTTCCTGCAGCACCTCTGTGAGCTCATGCAGTCGACGCTTTTTTTCCTCCTGATCGATATCGTCCTCCCAACGTGCGCTTTTTGCACCAGGGCGGGGGGAATACATTGCAATATAAGCCATGTTATAACGGTACTCTTCCATGGCTTTTTTGGTGTTCTGAAACTGCTCTTCGGTTTCACCGGTAAATCCTACGATAATATCGGTAAAGAGGCTGGCTTCCGGCAGAATACGGCGGACGTTCATCACGACCTGACGGTAACGTTCAGTATCATACTGACGATTCATTTTAATCAGAACCTTATCATCACCGCTCTGTATGGGCAGATGAATCTGTTTGGCAAGTACAGGGTATTCTGCTATTACTTCAAGCAGTTCCTCTGTCATATCCCTTGGATGGGGACTGGTAAAATAAACCCAGAATTCCTTTCCGCTTTCTACACCGAGTTTGCCAATGCGTCTCATCAGTTCAGGGAAATCAATTTCGTCTCCATGTCGATCCAGTCCGTAGCTGTTCACATTCTGTCCAAGTAGAGTAATCGATTTATATCCTTGATGAATGAGATTTCGAACTTCATCGATTATCTCATCAGCCGGACGGCTGACTTCACGGCCCCTGGTGTATGGAACTGCACAGAATGAACAGAACTTATCACAGCCATTCTGGATTGGTATGTAGGCATCGAATCGGGATTGATAACTTGGTTTGACCTTCCAGTAGCCTTTTTCTGTATCAGTTACGCTCTCAGGCGGAAGCAGGTTTTCATCCAGCGCTCCGGCAGAAAGAGGTGTGTGAACTCCATATTGCCGGATCATCGAAGGAAGCTGTGGCAGTTCCTGTATTGTGAACAGCAGATCAAAACGTTTGAGGAATTTCTCCTTGTCCGCGGGTAGAATACACCCCGAAACGAAGGTAACCAGACTGCGTTTCTGCTTCCAGTCATTCCAGCGTGCGATCCGGGCATAGACACGGTCTATTGCCTTTTGACGGACGGAACAGGCAACTATACCGAGCAGCTGTGCTTCTTCTTCTATATCTGTACGCTCGTAGCCAAGACCTTCCAGAACCGAACTGATGCGTTCGGAATCTGAAAGATTCATCTGGCAGCCGAGGTGAACAAGGCAGTATTTCATAGCTACCCAAATTAGCATTAACTGATCGAAAGAATCAAGATTAAGTAAGCCTGCTCGTATCGGGAAGTATATCCTTGTATTCTGCCAATGCTGAATGTCCTGCTTCATGCAGACGGTACAAACCATGTCCACATCGCTCGAACCAGCCGTAATGATTGGAATACAGAATTGATCCGGCTTTTTCTGCTGCGCCCAGTTTTTTACATACGGCAGGACTTAATTCGCCATGCTTCTTGAGAAGGGAAGCAATAATAAGGGCTTCTTCCCGATAGGCACTGATTATCTTACCGCGGGTTCCCCCTGCTGTAGTGTCAGAACGCCGGGCATGAAATTCCCTGATAATAGCTCGTCGCCGTCTGGTTTTCAGGCCTGCCCTGTGATCCTTCGGGTGACAGACAATTTCAACCCTAACCCGATGTTTCATATATCTGACTATCATCAGGCCCAGGCAGAGACGTGTTATCAGTTTATGTTTGGCTTTCATATCTGGAATATGCCCGCTTCCTTTTACAGGTACTGCTATGTAGACTGAATCACAAGCCTCCTGCCTCTCTACTGCTTGAAGAATAAGCTTCATATTGATACTTTGCTTCAGCTCAACTGCGATCAATTCATCACCTCTGACGGCGGCAACATCGCAGGCAGCAATCTCACCCTTGACACTGTAACCGAGTTTTTCGAGGTAATTTTTGACATGCGGGTATAGATCCGATTCCTTGATTTCTGACACACGCCATGCTAGCATGAAATTTACTGACAGACAAGATTGGACGTGGGATCATGTATGGGTTATATTAATCAATCCAGGCTGTTATGTGACCATAAAAGGAGTTAAGAATGAATTTACGAAGATCAAGCACCGACAGGGTATTTGGTGGAGTATGTGGAGGCATCGCGTCCGCTATCGGCATGAGCTCAAGCACTGTCCGCCTGCTGTTCGTGCTGGCTGTTGTTATAGGCGGACTGAGTGCATGGGCTTATATAATTTTGTTGATACTGATTCCTTCTGAATAATTCCTCTTCAAGTTTTTTTCCGTTGTGAAACAGCGATAGGCTTCCATTTTTTTCTCTCATAGCGAGCGGCAGACATGTTCTGCCGCTCCTGTAGAGACGAAAGCTCATCACGCTGCTCCAGATATTTCTCATATCTGCTGACGGGAAGCTCACCAAGTGAGAGTGCTTGCTGTACAGCGCAGCCAGGCTCACCACTGTGTTTACAGTCACGGAATCTGCAGGATACGGATAATTCTGTTATTTCCGGAAAGCTGTAATCCAGATCATCTAAGTCTGCCCATAGCTGGAGTTCCCGCAATCCGGGAGTATCAATCATAAGGGCAGCCCCAGGGAGGCACAGGAGCCTGCTGCTGCTTGTTGTATGACGTCCCTTGTTTTCTATCCTGCTGACACCGGAAACCTGCTGAATTTCAGACTCACACAGTCTGTTAACAAGACTCGATTTACCTACACCGGATCTACCTATACAGCAGTAGGTCCTTCCGGGCTCTAATGCATTTTTCAGTTCATCCATTCCAGCACCGGACTGTGCTGATATCATAAACAGCGGAACATCTTCAGCTGTCAGTCTGCACATTGATAAGGTTTTCTCTATCAGTTCCGGATCAGCAATATCAAGCTTATTCAGAACTATTACAGCCTGGGCTCCACACGCAGCAGACATAGTCTGCATCCGCTCAAGCAGTCCCACACTGAAATTTCGATAACCATCCAGGGCGAAAAGAAACAGAATAGTGTCAACATTAGCAGCCAGCACCTGTTGATCCCCGCGGCTTCCTGAACTTGTACGCGAAAGACAGGTCCTTCGTGTGATCAGTTCCTGAATACTACGTCCTTCGTCAGATAGCAGCACCCAGTCACCTGTGACCGGATAATCACTGCTCTCAACTACTTGATATTCAAAAGCTCCTGTAATCTTTGCTCTTGACTCCAGTGCATCAGATTCCATTGCTGTGCCATGTATGACGGAGTACTCATGGTGATATTTGCCGACAATTCTGCCTATAGCCCATCCGGCAGGGAGCCTGGAGAATTGTGAAGCCTCATGTTCTGTGATTCCTAAATGCTTCAGTTTATACATGCTGGAGTACCTCCAGCGGGAAGGGCAGTCTGGTGAGCGGCTTTGCTGCCAATGCAAGCAAGGCAGTCTCACTGTCATCCGGTGCTATGCGGTTCAGCTTGATGACTCCGCATTCCCCGCAGCGATGAATAATGCTCCATTCTCCATTTGACTGTACATAAACAGAGATAGCCTGCATTTCTCCTCTGCAACCGCAACGTCGGTCCCCTGGACGTATATCGACATGCCGGCTGCATAGACAATGCGGACAATGGTTTCTGTTTTTTGTTGCACTTTCTGCCGGTATAACTGTTCTACCGCAATGAATACAAATGAAACTTTCCTGAGAAGTATGAATAATGTGTTTTTGGCGTGACATGCCTTCACCTCGAAATCTTTGGATCTCTCGCGTGGGGCAGGGTACACCTGTTCGTGAGCTTATCGATTCAGAACTCTGAATGCTTGTGGGTGTGCGAGGGCAAGCTGACAGGATTTACATCAAAAAAGGCATAGATCCTGGAACAGGTGCACCTATATTACAAAAGTTTTCATATAACAAATATCTACACCCTTATTCTCTGTTAGTCAACACTTTTCTCAGGGAATGAGTATGCCCCTTATGGTATAGAAAATCAGAGCAGATATCAGAGCTGTGCCAGGCACAGTTATAATCCAT
The DNA here is from genome assembly GCF_054657935.1 of Spirochaeta dissipatitropha. Classification (NCBI taxonomy): domain Bacteria; kingdom Pseudomonadati; phylum Spirochaetota; class Spirochaetia; order Spirochaetales; family Spirochaetaceae; genus Spirochaeta; species Spirochaeta dissipatitropha. The sequence continues at coordinate 57,229 of NZ_BAAHXT010000014.1, forward strand.
GCAGACACAACCCGAAAAATCACAGCCCTTTTAACCAGATCCTCACGATATTCCTTTCTTAGAGTTTTCCGTTCCTTCTTGGTGATATCTGTTTGGCCCTTCTTACCACGTCTCTTGAGCTCTCGGAGCATGAGTCCTTTTTCACGCACAGAAGCAGCTTCAAATGCTGTAAGAAAATCATGCATATCATCCGGATGGCTTGCATTATGTTTATGATGTTTTTCAATTCCCGCGATTATTCGCTGATAGTTGGCTTTCAGACGTTCTCTGAGGAAACCGACACCGAATACCGCACCGATAGTTACATGCGTTGTACTGACAGGCAGGCCAAGTTGTGATGCCAGAATTACCGTCACAGCAGCAGCCATGGCGATACTGTAAGCCCGCATATTATCTATGTCGGTAATTTCTGTTCCTACTGTCCTGATAAGCTTGGGACCGTACAATGCCAAACCAAAAGAAATACCTATTGCACCCAGGGCCATGATCCAGAAAGGAATATGGGATTGGGTCTGGATAAGACCAGTTTCAAGACTGGCAAAAATTGCAGCTAATGGACCGATCGCGTTTGCAACATCATTTGATCCATGAGCAAAACTGAGCAGTGCTGCTGAACAGATCAGTGGAATGGTAAAGAGATTGTTAACTGATTTCTTGCTGTTCTTCATTTTATGAGCATCTTTCAGCAGAAAATATCGTGTCAGCAGCAGGGCACATAGTCCGGTGAGACCACCCCAAACTACTGCAGTAAAAAAACTGACGTGTACTATGCGGCTCAAGCCCTTCAGAAGGAGGTATGTACTGAATGCCCATGCCATAAATCCAATTAATACTGGAACCAACTGCCCGGATGCGCTTACCATATTCTTGCGATAGGTTATGCCATGCTTGATAATGAACAGAAAGAAGGCCGCAAAAAAGCCTCCCATAAGCGGAGATATGACCCAGCTCGCTGCAATACGACCCAGAATTTCCCAGTTCGCAATATCCCAGCCCCCTGCAGCAATACCGGCCCCGAGGACACCGCCGACTATCGAGTGGGTCGTGGACACCGGTGCACCGAGAAAAGTCGCCAGATTCAACCACAGGGCAGCACCAAGAAGTGCAGCCATCATCAGCCAGATAAAAGCATCGGTTCCTGGAAGATTTGCAGGATTGATGATTCCGCTGCCGATTGTGCCGACAACATCACCTCCAGCGATAATAGCCCCGGCGGCCTCAAAAATTGCGGCTATTATGACGGCGGTACCGAGTCTCATGGCTTTCGCACCTACCGCGGGGCCGACATTGTTTGCAACATCATTAGCGCCGATATTAACAGCCATATAGGCACCAAATACAGCTGCGATCACCAGAGTAAAACTCAGATAGCCGTACTGAAACCAGGTAAAAAGGCTTACAGACAGAATAAACACCAGGGAAAAAGCCAGTCTCAGATAATCCACGGATAATGATTTGATTTGTTTTGACATGATTACATCCTGTTTCAAAGCACTTAAGGTAATCAGAAATAGTGCGTATGTCGTTTGGTTTTGATTTTATGTTTCAGACAGACAGTACTTTAGATAATAACTGCTGTAAAGAGTTAATTACAGTGATATACTCTGCATATATTAAATCAGATTAGATATGTCAGGAGTTTGCATGCGTTATGTACGAGTGAAATTGAGTGGGGAGTATTCGGAAATAGGACCACAGGTGGGTGGATTACGCGGTATGTCCAGTGGGCCGCATTTTCGCATGGATTATTTTTCCGAGCAGGTATTCAGAGTCTGCAGAAAGAAAAAAATCAGCACCGTATTGATAGTCAGGGACGATTCCTTTTCCGTATCTAATTTTGCGGCGCTTGAATCAATCCGGAACCAGCTTCTTATTCTCAAAAACTCCGGGAAAAGGCTTATATACAGTGCAAGCAATTACAGTATGCAGGATTGCTATTTATCCAGTGTCTGCCAGGAGAAAGCCATAGATCCACTTGGTGCTATAAGATTCCTCGGGATGTCGGTAACAGGAAAGTTTTTCCAGGGTTTGCTGGAAAAACAGAATATTAAGGCCGATATTATCAGACGCGGACGCTACAAGAGTGCGGGAGATCCCTTCCGCAGCAAGGAATACGATGAGTTCAACCGGGAACAGCTGGCGAGACTTCTGGAGGGTGCGGTAACAGAACTTCAGAATACAGTACGCGATAGCGGATTTATGACGGAAGAACAAATTCAGAATCTGTTGAACGGTACTTCCTTGACTGCTTCACAAGCTGCAGAGCAGAAACTGGTTCAGCATGTGAGCACCTCAGCTGATCTGGAAGATATGCTGAAAGAAGATAAAATCAAGTCTGCAAAACTACCAAAAGTAAAATCCCGCTACGGTCGGGGAAAAAGAATCGCTGTTCTTGTATTTGAAGGCGCAATTATGGATGGAAAAAATCAACAGCATCCACTATTGGGTCAGATAATCGGTTCTGATACCTTCATTAAAGAGATTCGCTCTCTGCGTGAGAATAAAAAAATCAAGGCCGTGGTGCTGCGGATCAATTCCGGAGGGGGATCAGCAACCGCATCCGATGCCATAGTCCGGGAGCTTGAAAGACTGAACAAGGAAAAACCCCTGGTAATATCCATGGGACAGATTGCCGGAAGCGGGGGGTACTGGATAGCAACTTGCGGAAGAAAGCTCTTTGCCCAGAACACCACAATAACCGGATCCATTGGTGTAATAAATCTTCACTTTGAGCTACAGAGTTTTCTGAAAAAATTCGGGATCTCAACTGATGTAATACGAGCTGGCAAATTTGCTGATATTGGATCTTCTCTACGCCCGATGACTGAAGAGGAGCATGCCTTTTATGAAAATGAAATTGAGCGGATCTACCAGCTGTTTCTCAAGCGATGTGCTGATTTCCGTAAAACTGATACGAACACCATACACAATGTGGGTGAAGGCCGCGTATGGCTGGGTTCGGATGCTAAAACTAATGGATTGATCGATGATATTGGAGACCTCTATAGCGCTGTCTCCCATGCAGCAGACCTGATTGACTGCCACAGATACAGTATTCAGTACGGTCCGCATATCAAGCAGCCCTGGATTCTGAGAAATATCGGAAAGAATAATGCTGCTGTGTATACAGGCCTGAATGCCATGGATAAGAATGTATATTCGGGTGTATCAATGAATGCAGATTTTGCTGTCAGAACAGCAAAAGAACTCGCAGCAATAAGTGGTAAGGTCCTGGCACTTGATCCGATGCTGATGCAGCTGCACTGACAGGCCTTGCGTATCAGGTAAAAAACATTTATCATCTGATTCACCGTTGCAGGTCCAGAATCTGCAGCAGTGAATCAAAAAATCAAGCGAAGGATGCATGCATGGGACGACGCGGTGAGCTGTTTTCAGCCAGGTCGATATCTGAGAAACGAGTGTTTTTCTTTAATGTAAAGGAAAACAGACGTGGAGATATGTTTTTAAATATCGTAGAGAGCAAACGGGGCAGTGAAGACGGGGCACCGGAAACCGATCGTCATCAGATTATCATCTACCAGGAAGAGCTTGAGGACTTCTATAAAGCCATGACCGATGCGGTGGAGCACATAAAAGGCCGACGCTGGCATGCATTCAAAGATCAAAGAAAAACACGTGAATCTCACAACGAGACTGAGTCCGGAGGAAAATCTAGATTCCGGATCAAGAACAGCGGTGATGACACTTCAGACGGCGTCCAGGAATCTGCAGACAGTGTCAAACCAGCAGGACCTGAAAAAAAAGAATCTGCTGGAAAGAGTATTGTCAGGAAAGTACGCCTGCGCCGCGAAAAGAACGTCGATGAATCGGAGACGGACCAAGCAGCTGAATAGCCTTTTTATGAGCAGCTGTCGGGTATCCTTTATGAAGCGAAAAGCCATAACCTGGCCATACTTCATCGGCTTCGGTCATCCATCTATCACGTGCTGTTTTTGCAAGAATAGACGCTGCCATAATCTCGGGAATCCGATCATCACCCTTAATTTCTGCCTGGCTCGGCTGACTGAATTCCGGACATCGGTTTCCGTCAACAAGAATCAGATCAGGGACCAGGGGAACTGCATCCCATGAGCTATCATCAGCTTTTCTGATAATGATACTTTCAGGCTGCGAGGGAAATTGGATTGCTGAGGGATCACGGCGGTGGACGCATGCCTGATACAGCTGGGAAACAGCTCTCTGCATGGCACACAGGCTTGCCTGAAGGATATTGATACTGTCAATTTCTTCCGGCCAGGCCCAGCCGATTCCGAATGCAAGAGAAGATGACCTGATAACCGTTTCAGCATAGGCTCTACGTGAAGCTGACATTTTTTTGGAATCCCTCAGGATTTCAATCGGGAAATTTTCCGGGAGAATTACTGCGGATGCTGTCACCGGGCCGGCAAGGGGACCCCTGCCTGCTTCATCGACTCCGCATACGAGCTCTGTTGACCGTGCTTTGTGCATGGTGATAGACTTTCATATTATTATTGATTTTACTACTGGGTTGAACTTGAGGGAGGGCGAGTGTTTTTAAAAAGTGTCGAAATTTTCGGCTTCAAATCCTTCGCAGATAAAAGTCGTATCGAATTTTCGCCGGGTATTTCGGCTCTGCTTGGTCCGAATGGCTGTGGAAAAAGTAATGTTGTAGATGCTATCAAATGGGTGCTCGGGGAACAGGCGAGCAGGAGTCTGCGTGCCGAAAAAATGGAAGATGTCATTTTTAACGGTACGGATTCCAGAAAGGCACTCAATATTGCTGAGGTTACCCTCACATTATCTAACGATACCGGCCTGCTTCCCCTGGATGTCCCTGAAGTTGAAGTCAAGCGTCGACTGTTCCGCTCGGGCACCAGCGAATATTTCATTAACGGTGCACCAGTACGTCTCAGAGATCTGCGGGAGCTGTTCTATGATACAGGAATCGGAAAGTCGGCATACTCCATTATGGAGCAGGGTAAGATAGACCAGGTACTTTCTACTAAACCAGAAGAGCGCCGGACAATCTTTGAAGAAGCCGCCACAATAACCAAATACAAAATGAAAGGCCTGGAAGCCGAGCGGAAACTTGAGAAAACCGTTGAGAATATGGGGCAGGTCCGCAATATTCTCTCGGAAGTAGAAAAGCGCTATAACACACTGGAAAAACAGGCAATCAAAACCCAGCGCTATCGTGAGCTGAAGGATATCATTTTCCATACGGAGGTCGACCAGACGCTTCTCAAGCTCAGAAAAGCAATTAACGACCGTGACAAAACAAGTCAGCAGCTTCAGGAAGCCATTGAAAAACGGGATGAACTGAAGCAGAACATTGATCAGATAAACGAAAGTCTTGAAGAACACATGGAAGAAGTTCATTCCATGGAAGAAAAACTCGTTGAAGCCCAGAAAAATCTATATCGTCTCGAAGTAGAGCAGAAATCAAGTCAAAGTCGCAGAGGCATGCTTGTCGAACGGCTTGAAGAGGTTGAGAGCAAGATTTCCAGTGAGACTGCGCGGCTTGAGGCTCTTAGACAGACTATCGAAAGAATTGAAAAAAGCATTGCAGTCAAAAAAGAGCAGTGTACAGATATCAACAGCCGAATTCTCGAACACGACAAGAACATTGGTGAATTTCAGGAATCAATAGAATCAGCTTCAAGAAGAATCAAGGAAAACGAACTGTCAGCTGTACAGCTGAATGAAGAAGTGGCTACACTTGAAAACGATCAGGAGCAGCTAAGTGAAGAACTTCGCGGAGTCACCGATGTAATCGTTAAGGAGCTTGATGAACGTCTTCGTGAAAGCGGATATTCCAGTCGTCAGCGCAGCGAACTTGAAGAGAAAATGCGACATGCCCTTTCATCAGTACGAATCAGTCTTGAAGGGAAAAGTGATACCCTCGGAGACCTCAGTAAACGTGATTCAGTCAATGGAACTGAATTAAAACCAGTTCTGGAAAGTTTACTTGAACTGCCAGGGAAATTGCGTGATACCGAGCTGTTGCTGGATGAATATCACGCAGCAAGCCCTGCTTTTCTTGATGACTTTCTGGCGCCAGAAGGTATAATTACCAGAAAACGTGAAATTGACGACAGCATCTTTGCCTGTCGCGAAAAAATCCGTGAGAACCGTAGCAGGATACTGGAATTACAGGAAGAAAACCGGAATCTGCAGCGCAAGCGCGACGAATACCGCAAGACTCTTGAAGAACTTCGCCTTAACCGGGTCCAGCTGCAGAATCAGCTTCAGACCCAGGAGCAGGAAATACAGAGAGATGTCCGCAGTATAGAGCAGCAGCAAAAAAGCTGTGCTGAGATCGACCAGAGCATATCAGTCGAACGGGACAGGATACAGGGATTGAAGGAACATATTGCCCAGGTCGATGCTCAGTTCGCAGAACTCTCCAGTGCAGAAAAAACCGCCAGAAAAGATCTCGATAAGCTCAGTACACAGATATCATCGCGAAATAAAAGTGTACTTCAAAACGAAAAGCAGGTAAAAGATCAGATGCAGTCTCTTGCCAGACAGCAAGAGAAGGTTGAGCAGATTCATCTCAAGGAAGCTGATATCAAGGCTGATATCAGAAACCTCTATGAAAACTTTCGTGAGAGACATTCCCGTGACCTCTCGGAGTTTGAATCCCGTACTTTTGAAATCACTGAACAGTATTCAGAAGTAAGAGACCATCTGCAGCGTCTGAAAGGCGAACTCAAGGATCTTGGTCAGGTGAACCTCATGGCTCCCGAGGAGTTTGCAGAGGTAAAAGAGCGGTTCACGTTTCTCAACAAACAGCTTGATGACCTGGCCCGTGCAAAACAGGACCTTGACCGTATTACCGCTGAAATCCGCAAGGAATCAACCCAGATGTTCCTTGAAACATATGAAAAAATTAAACGGAACTTTCACACCCTGTTCAGAAGACTGTTCGGAGGTGGCCGGGCAGAAATCCGCCTGGCCGATCCGGATGATGTCCTTGAATCAGGAATCGATATACTTGCCCAGCCTCCCGGAAAAAAACTTGAGAACATCAACCTGCTCTCTGGCGGTGAACGATCCATGACCGCAGTTGCACTGCTTTTTGCCACATATATGGTAAAGCCTTCGCCGTTCTGTCTGCTCGATGAGATTGATGCAGCTCTTGATGAGGAGAATGTTGGTCGCTTTGTAGGAGTACTTACCGAATTCTCGAAAAGCAGTCAGTTTATTGTTATTACACATAACAAGAAAACCGTCGGCGGTGCCCAGACTCTACTAGGTGTAACTATGGAAGAGTCCGGGGTTTCAAAGATTATTTCAATACGTCTGGATACCAGACCAGAGGAATCAGAGGAGCTTGAGGAGGAGGAAATTGCAGAACTTACCTGATATTCCGGTAAAGCTCATCGTACGGGCCACCCTGGCTGTCTCTGTACTGATTGTTGTCTTGCTACTGATTATTTCTGCTTTCAGCGGTAGATCGGATAGGAACAGACAGCCAGCAGCAGTCGCAGCCCCTCAGGTTCTTTCACCTCTTGAACAGATTATCGGGCCGCTGCAGCTTCATCACTTTATAATTCCGAATCCTGAAGAACAGTACATGAATCCGCAGATCATTCCCTTCCGGGAAACAGGAAGTCCCTGGTCTGAAGAAGAAATAGAACCATTCTGGCTGGATCCCTTGATGATCGGTCTTGAAGAGACAACGAAAGAAAACCGACGTCTGATACAGGAATTATATGAAAATATACCGTAATGTAATGCTGATTCTGCTGATTCTCATTTACTGTATTTCCTGTGCCAGCATAGCAGAGGAATCCGAAGGCCCGGTCGAGCCCGTGGAAGTAATTGATACGATTGGCCCCGCGGATTCTGTGCACTTGCCACCAGAAATAGACCCGGATATTATTGTCAGACAAAGAAGCAGTAATGCTATGAGTGATGAACAGACACCTGTACTCATGCTGCCTGAGGTTCCTGTTCAGCCTGCTGAAATCCTTGACAGGCTTGTTGTCCAGCAATCCTGGTCTGATATTCCCCTGAAAGTTCCAGAACCTCCGGAAGCCACAGTCCGTCCAGTCGAAATCCCGGAGCCAGCTGATACCGCAATATCCGATCCGCCATCTCCATCGATCACATCTGCTACTCCAACTAGTGAAGCTGCTGCAGTCCCAGGTCAGGTTACTCAAACCCCTGCAGCAGACAGAAACACTGGCAGCCGAATAACACCGCTTCATGACAGTCCTCCGGACATCAGCGATCGAAAGGCAGAGATTACACAGTCTTCTGCTGTGAATCAGCCATTTATAGTACTTCTGCCCGGCGACGCCTGGATTTACATCGGCGAGGAATCAGGAAACCCCGATATTTCTTTCCGCTCACGAAGCAGCGATGACGGAGATACTGTATTTCGATTTATTGCTGAAACTACAGGTGATTATCTTCTTGTGTTCCAGCGCCAGGATTTACAGAAAGGACTTACAGAACGGAAGCTCGCAGAAATAACCGTACTCAGAGCACTTCCTCCCGGTGAAGAAACCGCAAGCACTGCAACTGCTGATACTATCAGCGAGCAGGAAAATCAAACTGATGCCGGTTTACTGTCAGGTAATGAGCCGGATGATAATACCACTGAGAATTACATCTTCCAGGATATGGCTTCTGCACTTGCTGAAGGGGACAGTTCAACTATCCGGGAAACCATAAACAAGCAATATCTCCTGCCGGAATCAGGCAGAAATCTCCTCGATGATATCGATGCACTAAGTTCCGCAGCAGAGATTCTCAGAAGCAGCTATGATCCTGGAGACAGCATTACTGCACGAACCCTATCAGCTCTGAATGAAATATCTGCCCTGGGACCTGAGGGGCTATTCTGGCTCGGACAGCATTACGAAAGCGTTGGTGTCAGGGATTATCAACAATCGGTACGGTTTTACGAGCAGTTAATCAGACAGTATCCATATCATCAGTTAGCCGAGCAGGCAGGTGTTCGCAGTCGTTTTATCCGCAGACATTTTCTGGACATCCTGTAGAGCTTTTTGCAATTTCCTCTGTAAAACAAAAAAATCAGAAATCCCGCTGTTTAGCCATGGAATTTCTGGGCAGCTCTGTTCCGAACATGTACGAGGATGGACGCTGCACTGAATCGAGAGAATGGGCTGCCCATGACCGAAGACTTTGCTCGAGACTAATGTTGTCTTCAGGAAAACGGTGTTCAGCACTGGATGGAACAATAAATATTTTAAGTCGGGTTCCTGCCTGGCTATCATAACTACGCACAGATGCCTCGGATACCTGATCCAATCCTGCGAATAATTTCTCTATTTGTGCCGGGTATACATTTTTACCCATGATCTGAAGCGCATGGTCTTTTCTGCCATGCGGAATGAATTTCCTGCTTTCAAGCCATTCAAGATTATCCGGTGGTTCAAGTATTGCCTCCAGTCCGGATCTGGTCAGTCCTGCATGACTGTATTTCCAGTAGGGAAAAAGGCAAAATGCTGCTTCAGAATGTCTGCGCCAGCCGATACCGGAAGTCTCACTTGAACCGAAAATTTCGATGTAATCTATGCTGCTGTTGTTCAACCAATCAGCATCCTCTGTAGACAGTGGAGATGTAGAACTGAGTACAGTTATACCAGCCGGAAGACTTCTGTCCTGTAAGCGCCATTGCCGGATCCATGCAGGAATGGATAACACGATATCTCCCTCAGTGAGTTCCGGAAAAGCACCATGCTGCCTCACTGCAGGCAGTCCACTAAGGGAAGGAAGCAGTATGGAAAACAGAAAGCCGTAAATGTGATGTGCAGGAACAAGCGATACTATTCGTTTTCTGCCTTCATGAATCAATGACAGGACAGTCTCAACTTCTTCCTTGAGTAAATCAGTCTGATGAACGATCTTTTTCGGACTACCGCTGCTTCCCGATGTAAAAAATTTGATATGGCTGCTGTAGTATGAAAGGGAAGTTTCCAGTAGGTTACTCCAGTTCATAATCCCGGGCTTTGCAAGCAGAAGATCTTCCAGGCCTGACTCTTCGATAAAAAAGATATCATTCAACTTGCCTGCAAGCATGGCTATTTCCATTGAATCACAAAACAAGGGGGCTGAATTCAGAAGCCCATCCGGATTTTCATCAGAAACCGGATGGGGGATTTCTGTATAATCTCTCATACTTGACAATTCTGATTGAACGAAGTCGCTCAGAAAGCGACGACAGGCTGCTGTATCAAGCTGCATAGATCAGATTATATTCTTTTCACAAAAATGTAGAAGCCGTCACCGACCACAGACTTGATCATATGAACCTTCACTTTTGTCGGTGTCATTTTATAATCGAAGACATATTCAAACATGGTATTCAGATCATCAGAAGCTACACCTGCCTTGAATTTACCATAAAATTCAGGTTGGTTTGTACAAGGAGCAACTTCTGTAAAAAAGTTCTTGCCGATTACTGCTTTGGGGTCCCTACCGGTAATATCCCCCTCGGCCTTGTTGTAACTGAGAATTCTGCCTGCAGCATCCAGTTTAATAGCCCCGAATGCCAGACCGTTAATATCAGAATCATTCAAACTGGACATAACGTTTTTCACATCTTCAGTTCCGAATTTAATTACTTCCATCATTTTACTCCTTGCGCTGTACACAGCTATGTTGTAAAGATAGTAAGATATAGATGCAAAGACAATCAGTTTATCGTCATGGAGTGTAGATGAAAGATCAAAAGCAGCTGCCACCGAACAAATCCTCAACCCCGCTCACCGAAAGCACGCTCGTCAGAACCTGTATCAAGCTGATTCTTGTGTTCAGCACTATTTTTATGGCTACTCAGATTGGATTCGTTTTCAGACCCATTATCGTGCTTTTTTCGACCCTTTTCCTGCCAGTACTTATTGCAGGAGCATTTTTTTATCTGCTCAACCCGGTTATTACATTCCTGCATCGTCTGGGACTGCATAGAACCCTGGCTATATTACTACTCTATATCGCAGTGATACTGTTGCTCGTACTCATTGTCAGTCTGGCAGGCCCGCCTTTGAGCCGGCAGATCGAAACATTAATAAACAACACGCCGAATCTCGTACGCGAAGCCCGCATCTATTTCGAAAACCTGCAGCAGCATGAACTCGTTGAACGCTTCATTCCAGATTTTTCAGACATCTCGTTAGGTGAGAGGGCGGCCGAGATTATAGAGGATCTCTACAAGGGTATAGGCAGAAATCTTCAGGCCTTCACCAGCTTTGTTACCGGTATTACGCTTGTTCTGTCGACAGTGCCGTTTATTCTGTTCTTCATGCTGAAAGACGGTCATCATTTGCCGAATGCAATAATGCGTTTTTTTCCTCCGGAATACCGTCCGGAAGGTAAAGAAATTCTCATGCATATGAATGCAACACTCGCGGCCTTCGTACAGGGTCAGATGATTGTAAGCCTTTTCGTCGGTACATTTGTCTATCTGGGCTATCTGCTGATCGGAGTTGATTATGCCTTGTTGCTGGCTTTTGTAGCTCTTGTTACCAATCTCATTCCCTATGTCGGCCCGATAATCGGAACGGTTCCCGGCCTGGTTGTTGCTCTGTTGATTTCTCCGGTCACAATGCTTCAGGTTCTTGTGCTGATAATTATAGTTCAGCAAGTGGAAAGCCAGCTCATATCCCCGCTTGTAATGGGAAAAAAGCTGAAACTGCATCCCCTCACAGTGATATTTGTGTTGCTGACCGCTGGCAGTCTCGCAGGATTTTTCGGGCTACTGCTAGCCGTTCCCGGTTATGCAGTAGCCCGAACAGCAATTGTGCATGGTTACAAACTATATATGCTGAAATTGAGAGCTGACAGAAAAATCATACGCCTCTGATATTTTGACCTCTTTCGGAAATCAGCGATCGCTTTTTCTCATCGAGAGAGAAATACGTTTACGCTTACTATCCACATCCAGAACCAGGACATTCACTTTCTGTCCAACCTTGACCACCTTGTGAGGGTCCTGGACGAATTCGTCAGCCAGCCGGCTTATGTGAACCAGACCATCCTGGTGAACACCTATGTCAACGAAAGCCCCGAAAGCAGTAACATTGGTGACCACGCCCGGCAGGAGCATGTGCTCACGCAGATCACTGATCTCGTTTACTCCATCGGCAAAACTGAATTCCTCGAATCCCTGACGCGGGTCACGGCCCGGTTTTTCAAGTTCAGCCATAATATCCATGAGGGTCGGCATGCCTGTATCATCACTGATGTATTTCTTAAGATCAATTTTTTTCCGGAGTGATGCATCATTCATAAGATCATGCACACTGCATCCCAGATCTTTAGCCATTTTCTGAACAACCGCATAGCTTTCGGGATGCACAGCGGAAGAATCCAGGGGATTTTTTGCCCCGCTGATGCGCAGAAACCCCGCACACTGCTCAAAGGCCTTGGGGCCGATTCCCGGTATTTTTTTCAGCTGTGCCCGTGAAGCTATAGCCCCTTCGCCGTTTCGAAACGTCACTATTGATTTGGCAATCTTGTCGGATATACCAGAAACAGAACGCAACAGCTCTCTGCCGGCCATATTCAACTCAACACCAACCTTGTTCACACAACCAGTAACAACATCGTCCAGACTGGTTTTCAGAAGCTTCTGGTCAACGTCATGCTGATACTGACCGACACCAATGGATTTAGGATCAATCTTGATCAGTTCCGACATTGGATCCTGTAGCCGGCGTCCTATAGATACAGCACCTCGAACAGTAACGTCAAAGTCGGGGAACTCATCGCGTGCAGTCTGCGAGGCAGAATAGATGGAGGCACCACTCTCGTTGACCATTTCCACGGGAATCCCCAGCTGCAGTGAGCGACAGAAGTCTGCAGCCTCTCGACCTCCGGTTCCATTCCCGACAGCGAGGGCCTCGATTCTGAATTTCTTGACCAGTTCCCTGATGATTCCGGCACTTTCTTCTTTCTTGTTTCCGGGTGGAAGAGGGTAGATAGCCGTATTGAACACCAGTTTTCCCTGGGAATCCAGACAGACCAGTTTACATCCTGTTCTCAAGCCGGGATCAAGAGCGAGAACAGGTTTTCGACCGAAGGGCGGTGACATGAGCAGTTCACTTATATTTTCAGAAAAAACCTGAACTGCCGCAAAATCTGCCCGCTGTTTGAGTCTGGACAGCAGCTCATTCTCAAGTGAAGGCTTCAGGAGGCGCTGATACGCATCCTCGGCAGCAGTTCTGACGAAATTGCTGTCTTCGCTGCGGCCCTTGACAACACGCCTCTCTATAGCCCTCATTGCCGTTTCGTCTTCTGGCACCGCATGAACAGCAAGAACACCTTCTGCCTTACCACGCAGGATTGCAAGTATACGATGGGATGGAGCATCAGCAGCGATTTCGCTCCAGTCAAGCCAGTCAGCAAACTTGGAATCGCTCTTCAGTTTTTCGGTATCCTGTCCCTTGGCTGGCACAGAAATAAGTTTCGCCTTGGTTTCAAACAGACTTCTGAGCTCTGTACGAACATCAGCATCTTCATTTATCCATTCTGCAATTATATCAGATGCGCCTTGAAGGGCAGAATCTACATCCGGCACCTCAAGTTCCGGATTAACGAAGTCCACAGCCTTTTCCGGCGGCCTGCAGCCTTTTTGTGAAAAAATAATTTCAGCAAGTGGTTCCAGACCCCGCTCCCTGGCTATACTGGCCCTTGTGCGGCGTTTGGGACGGTAGGGAAGGTATATATCCTCAAGCCGCGCCATTGTTTCTGCGGCTTTAATTTCCTTTTCAAGCTCTGGACTCAGCTTATCCTGGTCGGCTATGCTTTTCAGCACAAACGTCCGTCTGTCCTCCAGCTCCTTCAGCTTTTCAAGTGAATCACGAATGCTGATAATCTGGACATCCTCCAGACCACCTGTCCGCTCCTTCCGGTAACGTGCAATGAAAGGTACGGTTGCTCCGTCATTCAAAAGTTCAGCTGCCGCAGAGACCTGCGCAATACTGATTCCGGTTTCTCTGGCAGTTCGTTCAATGATAATGTCTGACATATATTGACTATACACCCTGCTGAGCTATCTGCTCAAGCTCGTCCCATCTTTCAAAGGCAGACTCGAGTTCAGCCTCTGCTTTCTGGAGCTTTGAACTGTATTCCGGTATCAGTTCAGCATCGTTTTTATATACTTCTGGATCAGCAAGCTTCTCCTGAAGAACTGAAATTTCTTCTTCGAGTGCAGAAATCTGATCAGGGAGGGTCTCCAGTTCCTGTTTTTCCTTGAAGCTTATCTTCCGTTGACGGCTCTGCGGACGGTCCTGAGTGGGGGGCTTACTGTTTTGTGACAGATTACTATCAACAGCTACATTATTCAGATTTCTGTTACGCCAGTCACTGTAGCCGCCTACATACTCTTCAAATCCAGCATCGCCTGTAAAAACAAGACAATCGCTGACCACATTATCAAGGAACTCGCGGTCATGACTAACGAGCAATACCGTACCGCTGTATTCAAGCAGAAGATCTTCAAGCAGATCAAGTGTTTCCATATCCAGATCATTGGTCGGTTCATCCAGCACCAGCAAATTCGATGGCTGCGCAAACAGTTTTGCCAGCAGTAATCTGTTCCGCTCCCCGCCGGACAGAATCTTAACCGGGTTCCGGGCTCTGTCCGGTTCAAACAAAAAGTCCTGCAGATAGGCATGTATGTGCCTGGCTTTTCCGTTTACCATGATCTGGTCATCGCCGCCGCTGAGGTTTTCCTGTACTGTTTTCTCAGGATCCAGCTGACTTCGCATCTGATCAAAATACACCGTCTGTATGTTGGTTCCCAGCCTGACGCTTCCGGTATCCGGTTTCAGATCGCCGAGAAGCAGTCTGATCAAGGTTGTTTTCCCGGCACCATTAGGTCCGGCAATTCCTACTTTATCTCCCCGCATTATACTGGTATGCAAATTTTCTATAACGGCAGCCCTTTCTCCGGGGTAGGTAAAACTGACATCATGAAGTTCAGCCACCAGATCGCCCGAACGGCCTGATTCCTGCAGACTGAACTGGACATTACCCTGACGTTCCCTTCGCTGCCTGTATTCATCACGCATTCTCATAAGAGCCCGTACGCGGCCTTCATCCCTGGTTCTCCGGGCCTTCACACCGCGCCTCAGCCAGGCTTCTTCCTGGGCCATTTTTTTGTCGAACTGAACACGCTGCTGCTTTTCTGCGGCAAGCAGTTCATCTCTGCGCTGCAGGAATTCGGTATACCCACAGTCGAAACTATACAGTTTTCCTCTATCCAGCTCGGCAACACGGTTACCCACAGCCCTGGCAAATGCCCTGTCATGAGTTATCATTACCAAGGTTCTGGCGTTCTTTTTGAGATGATCTTCAAGCCAGATAACCGTATCTATATCCAGATGGTTTGTTGGTTCGTCGAGCAGCAGGACATCTGCCCCGCCGGACAGAACAGCAGCAAGCATAACCCTGCGCCTTGCACCGCCGCTCAAAAAGGACAGATCATCTTCAGGATTAATGCCAAGGCGGTTCAGATAAATTTCCGCATCTACCCGTGTAGCAGCATACTCAAGACAGTAGTCTATCGCCTTGCCCTGCGATGCGGCATCTGACTCCTGATCAAGATACAGAAGCTTTATTTCTCTGCTCACCGCACAGTCCCCGCTGTCCGCAGTGTACTGCCCATTCATTAAACGAAGAAGAGTGGATTTTCCGGCACCGTTCCGACCGAGAAGACAGATTCTGTCACCTTCCTGTATATGTAGATCAATTCCGTCGAACAAAGCTTCATCGCTGAAACGCAGACGGAGATCCTTTAAACTGATCAGAGCCATTATTCCTCCTGATTGTGTAAAATTTAGATGAACCGGGCCTGCTCATGAATATCTTCGATCTCTTTCATCCAGAAAGCCTTGCTTCCCCAGGAAGGAAAATCACTAATAAAGCCTTTATCCATGCGCTGACGTGCCGACCATGCCAGATAATAAATCATTCTCATCAGGCGAAGTCCTTCAATATATGATTTCCACCGGTAATCAAAGCTGCGGAACTGCTCGTAACCTTCCGCGATCAGATTGAACTCCCTCGGGCATTCTTCCGCTCGTTCGGGAAGCAGCAGCCAGATATCCTGAACCGCAGGCCCGAGCATCATATCATCAAAATCTATGAGAAGTAGTCCTTCCTCTGATCTGTCAAGAATATTCCCTCGATGAAAATCGCCGTGTATTCTGAATCTTGGCAGCTGTGAAAAGTCGTCATTGATCTTGAGAAGAAGTGATTCGACCAGTTCGAAGAAATCGTTTGCCAGATCGGGGTGTACACAATTGCTTTCCCTGAGTTCCGCGACATAAGAATCCAGAATGTCCCGAGGAGTCCAGCTGATTCTGTTTTCAACATTCCTCATGGCTGACACACTGTGCAGTCTACCCGCAAGTGCACCAAGCCTGAGCCAGTCATCATCGGATTCAGCATCAAAATTACGACCGCTTCGTTTAGGAAACAAGGCAAAAGAAAACTCTACAGATCTTTCATCGGAAGAGGATTCGACACTGAACAGACTGCTTCCATCCTCATCACGCAGGGGAGCAACCGTAGGTATTTCTGAACCGGCACAATCAAAAATAAACTCATGTTCTTCAAGAATTGCCTCATCTGTCCACCTGCCGGGTCGGTAGAACTTTGCCATGTACGGTTTGCCGGCAGCATCTCTGACCTCATAAACCCGGTTAATATAACTATTATATTGATTTATCGTTCCATCCAGTTCTATGCCGATGGCTTGTTCTACTGCCGGTATAATCAACTCTGGCCGGAGCTGCTCAAAATCAGCACTACCTTCGGCTGCATTTATTTCTGGGTTATTCTGCATATTTTTCGACTGTAGCATGAATAGAATTGCTTGTAACCAGTATTAGTAGTCATGGAGGTTGTCATGAATAAATATGTGACAGCAGTTATAGTTGCAGCACTGCTTTTGGCAGGTATATTACTGACCGGAGGCTTTTATCTGGCTGTAATTCATTTGTCTAATGCTCCGATATGGCTGGCAGCAGTTGTTGCAGTCGGGCCCATTGTCGGTACAGCAGCAGTAATAACAGCATTCGTGCTTAGAATAAAAGAACTGAAAAAGGAGAAAGAAGATGATTATAGTAAATACTGATTTTGTATCAGACAAGGAATGCAAAACCATTCAGGTAGTGAAGGGTTCCATGATTCAGACGAAACATGTCGGTCGTGATGTAATGGCGGGGATTAAATCCCTGTTTGGAGGTGAACTCACCGGATATTCACAGATGATCAACGAAGCCAGAGCAATCGCAACCAAGCGCATGGTACAGGAAGCTGAAACACTGGGCGCAGATGCTATTATAAATGTGAGATACTCATCGAGCATGGTCATGACAGGTGCTGCAGAGATGATGGTCTACGGAACTGCTGTTACCTTTTCATAATCTGAATCATTATCTGAATAAATCCTGCAGGACAGTGCTGTTCAATCAGCCTGTCCTGTAGAATGAATAAAGCAGTGAAGATCATCTGCTTTTCTTCGCTTTACAAAGTTCTGAGGACTTAGATCCTGGAAGTTCCTGATCCTGTTTCGGCATTGCATGCCCTTACGGGTCAGGGCGGTGCACTGGCAACCGTCAGCTATGTACTGCTTCCAGGCGATATAGTCATCTTTATGTATTCCACATTCAGCTGCGAAAAAAGAATCTCGATCCTTGATCATTGCAACAATGTCCTGTGGACTCGGATGAAAACTACAACCTATCGGCTCATAGATGGCTTCAGTCTGTATACCATTCTGGTTTAGCGCGTGTACTACTTGTTGAATCTGTTGGGGGCTGATTTCCTGCATATAACCCAGTATAGCCCATGATATAGTTCAATACCAGTCAAAAATAAACTTCCGCATGAAGCTGGGAGGAGGGGATCCCCTGTTCCTGCAATATATCAAAAACCTCATAAATCATATCACAGTTCCCGCAGAGGTAGCATCTCGTGGTCAAATCACTTACAGGATTCTGTCTCAGGTAATCCGTAACCCTGCCGGTAAAAGATCCGGTATCTTTATCTGTAGGCTTGCTCAGACAAACCGTGAACCGCTCATGAGGGTAAAGCTGCCAGTCATAGTTTTCCTCACTGTATCTGACCCCGTGCAGCAGTTTGTAATTCAGGCTTTTATTATTACTGAGCATACTGTGGAAGGGAGATATCCCGGTACCGCTGGCCACCATCAAAACAGGGCTATTGTCCTCAGATAAAGTAAAATATCCGAACGGTCCCTCAACCTGCAGGTGATCACCTTCCCTGAGCCCGTATAGTTTTCTGCTCACTGTACCGCCTTCAACAAGCTTGACGAGTATCTCCAGATACTCATCCTCTGGACTTGAATAGATACTGTACTCACGAACGTGAAGATCCTTATCGATACCTACTGTGATATACTGACCAGCAGAAAACTGCATGTTGTTGCGGTCAAATCTCACAATAAATGCAGAAGAACTGAGATGCCTGACTGAATGGACTGTATAAACTGACATTACATGTCTCCTGCACTGAAATCACTATTGGCCATCGACAGTATCTCAGCAAACTCATGCTTTTCAACCGGGAGTACAGACAATCGATTGCCCTTCTGCAGTAGACGCATTCCCTCAAGTGCAGGGTTACTCTTCATTTCATCCAGAGAAACGATGCCTGGAAATATTTCTTCAAGTTTAACATCAACCATATACCATCTGGGATTATCGGCACTGGCCTTCGGATCAAAATAGTTACTTTCAGAATCAAGAGCCGTGAAATCCGGATATCCTTCGCGAACGACGCGGCAGACTCCGACTACACCGGGCGGCGAGCAATTACTGTGGTAGAAGAGAACAAGATCATTTACTTTCATATCATCCCGCATGAAATTGCGCGCCTGATAGTTTCGAACGCCATCCCAATGCTCGGTTTGGAATGGCTTGGCAGCAAGATCCAGTATGGAAAAGGTTGAAGGTTCAGTTTTAACAAGCCAGTACATGCCGAGTAAATTACTAGATTAATGCTTCCTTGTCGAGTATGGATGTTGCCTTTCACCGGCCTATGGGGCTACATTATGGGCATGCAAAAACCTGATTGGCTGAAAATTTCTCTTGAAACCAACGCCGGATTCACCGGTATCAAACGGCAGATGAGGGCTGGTAATCTGCATACTGTCTGCGAAGAAGCACGCTGCCCAAACATACACGAGTGCTGGGGACAGCATAAAACAGCTACCTTCATGATACTCGGTGACACATGTACCCGCAGATGCAGATTCTGCAGCGTGAAAACAGGTCTGCCCGGAGAACTCGATGTCACTGAACCTCGAAAGGTCGCTCAGGCAGTCAAGGAAATGCAGCTCAAGCATGTCGTTATTACTATGGTAAACCGCGATGATCTGAATGACGGCGGATCCAGAATCATGTGCAATACCGTGCTTGCAATCAAGAATCTGTCACCGCAGACCAGCGTAGAAGTACTGGCATCCGACATGATGGGCAAAACTGAATCAATTGCAGTTCTCATGGAATCAGGTGCAGAAATAATGAGTCACAACCTTGAAACTGTTCGCAGGCTGACCCCCCTGGTGAGATCCCGCTCGACTTATGAACGAAGTCTGGATTTTCTGCGAATCGCAGGCGAGATTGATAAAACGGCAGTAATCAAATCAAGTCTCATGGTTGGTCTTGGTGAAAGCATTGAAGAACTCGAAGAAGCTATGGATGATCTTCTTGCCAACAATGTAGGAATGATGAATATCGGCCAGTATTTGCAGCCGACCAAGGCTCAGCTTCCAGTACAGAAATACTACCATCCAGATGAATTTGCTGCCCTGAGAGAAAAGGCCCTTGCAAAAGGCTTTCTGCAGGTGCATTCCGGTCCCCTTGTGAGATCCAGTTACCATGCTGGCGAAAACTACTCGGAATACCGGAAGCAGATACATCCACTGGCAAAAGATCCAGAGCTCTCGGCCTACGTCTGATCAGTGCGTTTCCTGCCGTGAATTCTTCCACCCGACCTCCTCAGTAAGAAACCAACCAGATAGGGGAACAGGGTATTGGCAGCAAGAAATAAACGGCCTGATGCTGTACTTGCATGAAGCAGCTTTTTCGAAAAAGCAGCACGTAAAATTACCAGGGCACTCTGGCGCTGAGTTGAACCTGAAGATCTCGAGTGGTGTACCAGCTGACCGGCAGCGTTGAAAATCCGCTTTTCCGGATCGTTTTCTGTAAACCCCAGTGCTGCCAGAGAAATATTTACTCCACTGTGACGCGTTTCAATCGAGACAGATTCTGCCAGTGCAAGCAGGGCCATGCGTGAAGCGGAGTACACTGCGGTATTCGGGAATCCCCTGATTCCAGCAAGACTGGATACAATGACAGCCCTGCCTCGACTCTGCTTTAACTCTGGAAGCGCTGCCTGTAGACAATAGCTCGTTCCAATGAGATTGACCGAACAAATCTGTCGAATGACCTCTGGACTGGTTTCTTCAAATAAACCTCTCATTGACAGCCCGGCATTCAGAACTATACCATCAAGTCGGTGAAAGCGCTCTCTGGCAGTGTCGACAAGCCTGGATGCTGTCTCCGGGTCCGATATATCACCAGTGCATATCTCGATGTTGCTCCGCAGGCAGTTGGTGTCCTTCTGAAGCGAGTCCGCGGTGGTGTTTACCACAATAGAATCGCGACCATGAAGCACAATAAATGCCCCGTATTCAAGCAGCACGCGAGCAGTTTCCCGGCCAATTCCACGAGATGATCCAGTTACAATCCAGACTGAGCCGTGAATCTTCCTGATTGTCCCCGCCGAAAGTTTATCATTCATTATTCGATAATAAAGATCTCGGCTCGGCGGTTCAATGCCCTTCCGTCAGGACTATCATTATCTGCGACAGGCTCTGTGCCGCCACGTCCTGTGTACAGAAACCTGTCTGCAGGTATTCCGCGCTGAACCAGCTCCTGGACCATTGACTCGGCACGCTCAACAGAAAGTCTGAGTTGATTTTCGGCAAGACCTATGTCAGCTGTATGACCTACTACAAGAAAGGTAATGTCCGGGTTCACACGCAAGGCTTCCTTAAGACTTTCAGACAGGCTCTGCAAGCGATTGCGCTCCTCAGGGAGGAAGCGTGCCTGATCCGCCACGAAACGCAGTGCAGGCAACGAGAGACGTATACCAAGCTCGGTCTCATCAATACGTATCTGATCAGCAGCCTGGGCTTCGGGGATAGTCTCCCAGGCAACTGCAGGGCCAGTTTCAGGTATACGGTCAGGCGCTGGCTTTTCCTGTTCCTGAATATCCTGTCTGGCAGCAAAACGCTCCCGCAGAGCAGTTGTATTTCTCGAAGCAGGAGTATCGAAAAATGTCAATCTGAATCCGCTCATAGTTACTACAGTACCATCCTGATACTGAAATCTATCATCCAGGGTATCCCGGATAAATAGAGGACGGGTACCATCTGCGGACATGTAGATGTGGAGAATATGTCGACCTTGTATGGCACTCAGTTCCGGATCTCCGTGTCGGTCCTGACCCTGTCTGTACCTCAATGCATATTGCGCTGAAATAACAGCGGCATCCTCTCCATTATATGTATCGAAACCTTCAAAACGATAGCCGATGTACACCGGCACTCTGGTAAGTGCATTATCCTGAAAGGGGTCCACAATAACTTCGCCATATGCTTCCCAGGTATCACCGGGAGAGAGCTCTTCATTCGGAAAGCTTGGTATTGATCGTACAGCCGCAGCATTTCCTGGACTGTGTATGAAATATCTCCCGTCATGGGATATATGCAGATCGATCGGGATTACATCATTTACAGAGCGGGCTGCAAGGCGTTGATCACGGACGGTTGTAGACAACTGGAATGCGCTCCCCCTGTAACTCGTTCCGGGGGGGAGGTCTCCGCCTATATTAAGATCTATTCTCTGCACCTCATCGAGAACAATTCTTTCCTCTCCGTAACGGAAACCCAGATAATTGTTGTTAAGATGCAGACGCACACTGGTCCTGGTTGTTATTGTCATCCGGTCACCAGGCATAAAGCCGAATAATACAGCTTCTTCGCTCAGGATCGTGCTGCTTACACCGCAAAGAAAAAGAACAAGAAACAGTATTTTATGGAAGTTCAGTTTCATAATCAGCAATTATAGCTTAGACTGATATAAAAATCACTTATGGAAGGTGCAAACATGGCAACAGAGATACGTAATCGATTGAATAAGCTAATGGAAGAAAAAAATTACCTGGCGGCAATCCTTCTGTTAAGAGAAATTCCCCAGTATTCGGAGGACAGACAGGAACTTCCGGGTCTGATAGCAGAACGCCTGATCGAAGAAATAGATTCGCTCAGCAGAGAGAAAAAAGAGAGAAGATTGTATTTACGTTCACTGCTTCAGATGTTGATGCGGGAAGTACCAGGTCTGGCAGCAATATACAGGGATCAAGTGCGGGCTTCCAGCGGTGAAAATGATCCCATGCAGCAGGTATACAAGAACGTAAAGAACTGGTCGGATGTAGCTTCCGGCAAAAAATCATTCCGTGATGGTGTTGATGATACCGCAGAAAATGTACAGCAGGGATTCGAACAAGCCGGCGAATCAATCCGAAGCGGTGAATTCTCGGAGAATCTGAAGGGATTCTTCAATGTTGCAGAACAGGGAATACAATCAGGACTCAAGACTCTGGACAGCTTCTTTCAGGGAAGCAGTGTAGAAAAAAAACCTCAGGAAAACATGGAAGATGAGTACAAGGACGCAGTTGTCGAGGAAGTCGATGATGTTGAAGAAATTATAGTAGAAACAGACGACGATTGATCATGTCGGTTCCTCTGCTGTCCGTCGAAGGACTAAGTATCAGCTTCCCCGGAAAAAGGGGGAGTAAAAGTGATTTTATCGCCGTTGACAACATAAGCTTTCACGTAAACCGATCGGAACAGATTGCCATAGTAGGTGAAAGTGGGTCCGGAAAAACAGTGAGCTGTCTTGCCCTTACCCGACTCATCGAGCACTATGGAGGAAGAATCAGCAGGGGGTCTGTAAGCTATGAAGGCAATGCTATACTGGACATGAGTCCGGAAGCCCTGCTTGGATTAAGACGGAAGAATATATCCTATATCTTTCAGGATCCGGTTAAAGCATTGACCGAGCATCAAAGTATTGAGCAGCACTTTATATCGAGACTGCGCTCGGCAGGAATCACAAATCGCACAATTTCCAGAAAACGTATTGAAACTGCTCTGACGGCAGCCCAGCTGAAACCCGAGTCCCGTATTCTATCTGCATTTCCCCGAGCACTCAGCGGCGGCATGGCTCAGCGAATTATGATTGCTCTTGCCCTTTTATTTGAACCGGATTTACTGATTGCAGATGAACCAAGTACTGCACTCGATCTGAGCACCCAGACTGAAATTGTTTCCATGTTGTCAGAACTCTGCCATGAGCGTCACATGTCCATGATACTGGTCACACATGATATAGGACTTGCCGCTCATATATCGCAGAGAATCATGGTAATGAAAGATGGCCAGATTATAGAGCAGGGAACCACTGCCAATATACTCAGCAATCCCGGACAGCCGTATACAAGAACTCTCCTGAAATCAGTTCCACTTCTGAAGAAACATCATGAGAATAGCACCGAAGTACAGAGAGAAGCAGTACTTGAAATACAGAATCTGAACGTGAATTACAACGGGGCATTCCATGCCGTGAAAGATACCTCACTGTGCATCTATGCTAATCAGATTACAGGAATTATCGGAGAGAGCGGCAGCGGCAAATCGTCACTGCTGAAGGCTGTTACCGGTATTATTGATTCTTCAGGAGATATCCGCTATCGAGGTGCAGAGGTACATGAAATGACAGCCCGTGAGCGCCAGGGCATGCGCAGTAATCTTCAGATGATTTTCCAGAATCCTTTCCGCTCGTTCCAGCCATCCTCGAAAATTCTGTTCAGTATTCAGGAGCCGCTTTTCAGACTTGGTACTTGTTCTGCTTCCGAAAGATCCGGACTGATTCAGGATATATGCAGGAAAGTCGGACTTGAGATCGCGAATCTTGACCGACTACCTTCTCAATACAGCGGGGGACAGCTTCAACGGGCCAGCATCGCCCGGAGCCTTTCAACGGAACCGGAAATTCTCTTTGCTGACGAGGCCAGCAGCTCCCTCGACGTATCAATTCAGTCTCAGGTACTTCTGCTTCTGAAACGAATACAGGAAACCACAGGCTTGAGTATAGTTTTTGTTACCCACGATCTGGCGGCAGCGGTACAGATCTGCGACAGGATTGTGGTAATGGAACAGGGCCGGATAATCGAAGAAGGAAGCGTCACAGAAATTCTTGAAACACCAAAGCATCCATACACACGGAAACTCGTGGAAGCAGCCCGGTATTTTGATCCGGGCAAATTTATCGGGGAAAGTGTACATGTGGAAGAATAGACTGAAAAATTCCCTCCAGATAATGACAGAAGGCAGTTTTCTGCTCATTTCTTTTCTTTCCCTGACCTACCTGATTCAGGCTTTCCTCTTTGGTAGACCTTCGACTCAGTATCATGTTTTTTATGATTATTACATGTATATCCGGGACATTCTTCTGTTCAGGACTGGCTACACATCTTCCGGTGTACGCGTTAATCTTTTTATTTATCCCGGACTGGTCAACTCGCTCAGTCTTCTGCTCCCGGCTCTTATAATCTCCCTGCTTGTATCATTTGTACTTGTCAGAGGAGTCTATATTTACGGATTAAAAAAAACCTGGTCTGCACTGACAGTACTCAGCAGCTGGTTTACTCTGCTTCCGGTATTCTGGCTCGGCCTGCTGTTTCTGGCAGTTTCAATCGCGAGCGGTATATTGCCAGCAGGGGGTGTGGAATCGCATTATGCAATTGACATGAACTTGTCAGCACGGATCCTGAATCGGATCTATCATCTGATTCTACCTTTCCTGAGTCTGGCCCTGCCTATGATCGTTCACTTATCGGTGTCAGGAAAACAGCAGATGGATACCGAGCAAAAGAGCCCGGCTGTCAAAACCTTGATAAGTCAGGGTATGACAAAAAAGGGGATATTCCGCTTCCAGATTTCCCGACCCTTGACCAACGAGCTTCTTCTGCAAGCTGGTGCATATCTGCCCATGTTAATCAGCATGATGGTTCTTGTTGAGCGTGTTTTTGTGTATAGCGGACTGGGGACGCTTGCCGTTTCGGCATATCAGGCAAGAGGGATGGTACAGCCTGTTCACGCTCCTGAGGTAACCCAAAGTGCTCTGGCGTATCTAGGTGTAATTTCCATACTGTTTCAGTATCTGATCCGCCTGCTCAGAGGCATGCTGTATCCTGAAATCAGCAAGCAGACAACGCAGTCATCCCGCAAGCGGATCGGCATGCTTCTGGCAGTGATCTTCTCCGGTCAGATCGCTGTATTGATTTTCGGCAGGGATTTTGCATCACAGTCTCTCAATCCACTTTTAATCGAAAGAATTGTCTTTCTGTTCATTTCCTGTGTAATTATCTGCCGGGTTCTTATTGGCGGGAACAGATCAAGAAAAACTGCGGCGATCAGTTCAGGGAACGGACACAGATCAGTAAATCTCGGCTTGAAGAAGAATCTTTATGCATGGACCCTGAAAGATATTTCACCACTATTTGCAGTTGCAGCTGCTGCCGTACTGATCCTTCTTGTTTCTGCCTGGTTCGTACCTGTACGGGTTGCGCTCCGACCATTGATGAGAGGATCTTCAGCAGCTGATCTTTCATGGTGGGCTTCACTCTGGCAAAGAGGGAGTCTTTTTGGACGAAGCATTATCGCAGCAAGATTTCTTGTCATTCCCCTGTCAGCTGCCCTGGCAGGTTCATTACTCGGTGCAGCAGGCGGTGTGCTGCAGGGGATGTACGGGAAAAAAGGACTTGAAACGGGAGTAAGATTCCTGGAGATGTTTCCCTCTGTTCTGCTGGTAATTATGTTTTCAGGCCTGCTGACTGGGAGTATATGGGGATTGTTGATTCCGCTGACTGTGATTTCAGCCTTGAGAATGTACAGGATAATCAGTTGGGAAGTACACAAAATCCGTGACATGGAGTATATGGAATATTCACGCATGCTTGGAGCCTCCCTGCCGGGACTGATTACCAGTCACCTGCTGCCCCAGCTGTCAGTACTCTGGATGCGTAACGCTATACGTCTTTTCTGTGACGCAGTCGTTATTGAAGCTAACATGAGTTTTCTGGCGCGCCTTTACAGCCTTGGTCCATCAGCTTCAGCAATGATGCCCGTAGAAGGCTGGGGCGTGCTGATGCGTGATGCCAGATACCAGTTCATAAGAGGCCAGTGGTCCGACATCATAATCCCTGCTGTCATTTTTCTGGTCTTTCTTGGTTCACTTCGAATACTTTCTGAAGTCAGTCCCTTACGCAGGAGTCTGTCATGATCAGGACTGCAGCAAGAATCCTGTTGATTATGCTTGCCCTGCCGATGAGCATTTCATCAAGGGATATCTTCATCAACTACACGGAAAAGGAAAGCATTATATATCCTCAGTATACTTGGCTCGATGGAACAGGCACTGATTCGGTAAAAGGTCTTGTCCTGGCTCCAGGAAGAGAGCTCAGGTTGCTTGAAGTATCACGTACAGACAGTATGGATATTTCATCCTTCGGGGCAGGCACTGTAGCACCACAATACGAAGTCCGCGGTATTCATATGATCTCTCACAGTATTGGAGATCTCGCACTCGTACATATCACGTCCAGAAACAATGCCGGCATATTTATAATCGAGATCGAAAAAATAAGAGAAGGATTATATAAAAATCATGTTTTCAGTTCCGAAGACTGTATACTAAATATGACAGTCTCAGAACGCTTCTCCGACTGGCACGCAGATATAGATTCCCAGGGGATTCTATATCTGATCAGACCGGACCGAGGTGCTATACGTCAGAGTGCAAAGGCACTATATCTTCATCGATTCAGTCCTGATTTTCGTTTAATAGATGAATCTATACAGATATATCACACTGAAGGATATCTCCTTCAACCGAGAATCGTTTTTCAGAATGACCAGAAATATGTATTCTGGAGAGAGGGACAACGCACCGATCAGGGATTTATCTCTGCTGGAATTATATCCGATGGATTGCTCAGGGTTGTTTGCAGCATGGATGCCGACTTCAATTTTCCCTTGAACAGTAGTCTGCCCCCGGATCTGTTCTTCGAGCAGGTCAGTCGAAGAGATCCTGGAATGCAGGTTATTACGATTTCCGATTCACAGGTACAGCTCCTGTATCAGCATATTCCGGTACAGCAAAGCGAGCTTACACAGTTTCAGACAGGCCTGCGTCTGCTCACGCTCCGATTTGAAAATGAGATTGTAATGGCGGCAAGCGTACATCAGATTGCCGCCGCCCGGACAGGGCAGATATTGTATCCTGGAACTGCATTGTCACAGGATACCTCACTGCTGATTCCCTTCTCGAAACATAGCAGACAGGGTCAGGAGGCCTTCTATCTGGAGTTTGACCAGGATGCAGCACCGGGGCCTGATAATTATTCAAGATTGCTGCAATCACCAAGAAATCAATCCCTGCCGTTTTTCTTCAGAACGCCCGCAAGACCGGCAGCCCTGTTTTTCTCCAGAATTCCAGACCATGCGTATACGCTGGCTATTCATCCTTCGCCTTTAGCTGTTTCCGGGGGAATAGAGAGTAGCATCTCAAGCTTGTTTGTCTTTCATTACGGAAACCGGATTGAATCACTTACGTCCAGTCTACTGACGTTTCTTGCCGCAATAATGCTATCTATTCTCGCCGGGAGTCTGGCTGCATTCCCCGGTCTGCTGGTCTTTTGGCTGCTCCTGGCAATACTGAATGTATTCCATCCTCAAAGCCTGTACCTGAAGCGCGGTAGCCTTGCTGCAGCAGGTATGCTGATAATACTGGCTTGTGCCTGGCTGCCGGACGCAATACCAATGGAGTTACTGCCAGGATCTATTGTTTTCAGATATATTCTGATCTGCCTCATTCTGACTGGAGCAGTAACAAGTGCCAGGCATCAGCTTGCAGGAAGCAGAGGGTACAGCGGCTTACTCAGGATCGTGTGGTTGCATACCGTACTGCTTACCGGTTTTACTACCTGGCCGGCTTTATTTTTATTTCTCTCGGACTGGTTTTTACCATAAAAATGCATTATTATATAAATAGTGAAACAGAATCCGGCCAGGTATTAGTTTGTGACATCTGCTTTCGGGGTTGCCTCCTTTGCCCCGGAAGCATCTTTTTTTTTTACCCATAGAGAAAATTAAAAAATTACCTGCAATTTCCTCCTCGCATCAGTAGCGAATTTCAAAATGTAATTTTGCAAAAAAGCTCCCGATATAATTCCAGCTTTGCCTGTTTACGGGCTTGATTAATCAACCGATATACATCGTATGAATGCATCAATTAAACACCGTTATGTTTTCGGCTTGGTCCTGTTTCTACTGCCACTGCTACTGCTTTCTTCATGTGCCAGCACAGAAATCCCTGAAGAACCTGTAGAGATTTCTCTGCCTGAAGAAGAAATTACAGTCGAAGTAATTCCTGAACCAGAGCCAGAACCCGAACCGATTATCGAAACCCCTGTGCCGCTATATGTTAATCAGCGTTTTCTCTTTCTGGTAAACAATTCGATGTACGAAATATCCCAGCCAAGGGGGCTGCGATTTACGGTCAGATATAGAGAACTTTCTGACTTCGCCCGAATTGATCATGCTCCGTCCTTGTTCATTTATACTTCCAGTGATCCATACCCAAACGCTGATCTTCAGAGATTATTCGGATTAGACCGGCAACGACTCGACGCAGCCCTACAGGGACGCAGAGCAACATATTCGGTAATTGATCATCCCGGAGGCCAGTCAGTAGGAATACTTGCACGCAACATCGATATAGCTCTTATCGCAATCGAGCGGGATCAGGAATTGCAGGAATTGATTCTCGACATACTTGGAGAGCATTTCTACGAGCTCTGATCAGAATAGATATGACGCTTGCAAGTCCTGTACAGTTTTCGGTAGTATAGGATTTGCAGGAGTCAAAAATGGAAAATCAATTTCGCGATGAATTCGGATTAGTGCAGGAACTTTCTACGTCCACAGGGCCGGTCCGCTACATCAGTCTGCCAAAACTAAATGAACTGACAGCTGCCAGGCGTCTGCCTTTTTCTATCCAGATTCTCATGGAATCGGTAGTGCGACGCATAAACGGAGCTGAGGTTACCAGAGAGCATGCCGAAAACTTTTTTGCATACCAGCCCGAAAACCCGGGCACTATAGAAATCCCCTTTACACCAGCCCGCGTGCTGCTTCAGGATTTCACCGGTGTTCCCTGTGTTGTCGATCTTGCTGCCATGAGAAGTGCTATGCAACGGCTGAACGGGGATCCTTCACTTATTAATCCCCAACTGCCGGTCAATCTGGTAATCGACCATTCCGTATCGACTGATTCATTTAATTCACCATTGGCCCTTCAGCAGAACTCCGATCTCGAGTTCAGCAGGAACCGTGAACGCTATGAATTTCTCCGCTGGGGTCAGGCATCGTTCTCCAACTTTGACGTAGTTCCACCAGCCAGCGGCATCTGTCATCAGGTTAACCTTGAGTATCTCGGCAAGGTTGTTCAGCTTGATACTGATCAGGAAGTGCCCATGGCCTACCCGGACAGCCTGGTAGGTACAGACAGTCACACACCGATGATCAACGGACTTGGTATTGTTGGTTGGGGAGTTGGAGGAATTGAAGCCGAAGCTGCCATGCTTGGCCAGCCTATCTACATGCTGGCGCCATCTGTTGTCGGCGTACGGATAAGCGGTAAGGTCAAAGCCGGTATTACTGCTACAGATATCGTACTTACCATTACCGAAATGCTGCGCAAACATGGCGTAGTCGGAAAATTCGTCGAGTTCTTCGGGCAGGGACTTGCCAGCATGAGCGTTCCGGACCGGGCGACTCTGAGCAATATGGCACCAGAGTATGGAGCAACCGTTGGCTACTTTCCGGTAGATCAGAAAACCCTTGACTATATGTACAGCACCGGTAGACCGGAAGAGCTGATCGAACTGGTTGAGAAATATACAAAAGCCCAGGGTTTATTCAGAACAGAAGATACACCGGACCCGGAATTTGAAACTATTCTTGAGCTGGATCTTTCAAGCGTAGAGTCCAGCATCTCCGGCCCCAAAAGACCACAGGATAGAATCACCCTTAAGGATGTCAAAAAGAACTGGCAGCAGACCCTTGGGGCCCCCATAGAAGAGCGTGGTTTTGCAATACCGACTGAAAAACAGGCAACGAGCGTACATACCCGACTGGCAGATGGCTCTGAAGCCGAACTGACACATGGTGATGTAGCTATTGCCTCCATTACCAGCTGTACCAATACTTCCAATCCCTCGGTGCTTCTCAGTGCCGGTATACTCGCCAGGAAGGCAGCAGAGAAGGGCTTGAAGACAAAGCCCTGGGTCAAGACAAGTTTTGCTCCCGGGTCGCTTATTGTGACGGATTACCTGAAAACCGCCGGCCTCATGCCGTATCTCGAAGAGCTTGGATATTATCTTGTCGGCTACGGCTGCATGACCTGCATCGGGAACAGCGGACCTCTCCCCAAGGAAGTATCGGATGCAGTTGAGCAGGGTGATCTGGTTGCCGCAGGTGTTCTATCAGGAAACAGGAACTTTGAAGGCCGGATCAATCCGCATACGCGGGCAAATTATCTCGCTTCACCTCCTCTGGTAGTAGCCTATGGCCTGGCCGGGACTGTCAATATTGACTTTGACAAAGAACCGATCGGTCAGGACCCGAATGGAAACGATGTATTCCTCAGAGATATCTGGCCGGATGATGAAGAAATTCTCCGCTTTGTAGATAAAGCTCTCGACAGAGACGCTTTCATCAAAAGCTATACAGGACTGGAAGAAAGCAACGAGCAGTGGAATGCAATTCCGGTAGCTACAGATGCCCTGTATGCATGGGAAGAATCCAGTAGCTACATTCAGGAACCCGATTTTTTCGCCGGAATGCAGGCTGACCCGGGCCAGATTACAGCAATCACCGGGGCACGTGTTCTGGTGAAGGCCGGGGATAGCATAACAACCGACCATATAAGCCCTGCTGGTGCAATTGATCCATCTTCACCAGCCGGACTGTACCTGCAGTCTCTCGGTATTCAGCCAAAGGATTTCAATTCCTACGGAAGCCGGCGCGGAAACGACCGGGTCATGACTCGCGGAACCTTTGCCAATATCCGCTTCCGTAACCAGCTGGCACCCGGGACCACCGGCAGTGCAACCACGTATTTCCCGAGCAGAGAGGCTATGTCAATTTATGATGCCGGCATGCGTTACAAGGCCGAGAACGTTCCGGCGATAGTCCTGGCAGGAAAGGATTACGGAATGGGATCAAGCCGTGACTGGGCAGCCAAAGGTCCGTTTCTCATGGGTATCCGGGCGGTAATTGCCGAGTCCTACGAACGAATCCACCGCAGTAACCTGGTCGGCATGGGTATTCTGCCGCTGCAGTTCAAGAACGGTGAAACCGCTGAAACACTTGGACTGGACGGTAGTGAGAGCTATGACATTATGGTTGACGATTCCGTGAAGCCGGGACAGCTGCTGGATATAAGGGCAATCAGTGACAGCGGAAAGAAAACAGAGTTCCAGGCTGTCTGCCGAATCGATTCTACTGTTGAAGTTGAATATTACAGGCACGGCGGGATTCTCCACCGGGTGCTGCGGAACAAACTGAGCAGCAATTAATACCTGCTGAGTCAGGGAAATCAGCGGGTGAGGATATCTTCCCAGCGGATTCCCTGTCCAGCATCCACTGTCCTGCTCAAGCGAACACCGACAAGCGTTTCTGCATACTGGGGAGGAATCCCCGGATGCAGAATTTTTTCGGTCCTGAGTACGGCAAAATCATCTGGTTTCAGCCGGCTGCCTGCCTGCAGGTCGCGCAGTGCATGAATGGATCTGTTGGTGCGGCCGTAGTTAGCCTGCTCACTGCCGGCAAGCAGTTTCTGTCCTGTCCCCAATACCGCATCTACCGTTTCACTGCCATATACAGTCCTGGCCTTCTGCAAAGCTGCATCAGGACCTTCCTCTTCGGCAAACCTCAAACCCCTGACCATTTCACTGAACTGCCGGGGTTCCAGCGCGATCGGATCATCGAGTCCGGGATCAGTATGACTCAGACAGATATGCTTCTCGACTATTGAGGCCCCCATAGCGGCTGACAGGAGCGGCACAAGTACCGGATCAAGGCTGTGATCAGAAACCCCCACAGGAACGCCGAAAAGGGCGCTCAGATGCGGAATAAGGCGTAAATTATAGTCTTCAGCCGGGGCCGGATAAGCGGTTACGCAATGCAGCAGGCTGATTCGGGGATTCTGATGCTCTGCATCTGCAGCTGCAGAATACAAGGCCTGCAGGGCCCGCTCTATATCCTGCAGCATGGAGACACCGGTAGATACAATCAATGGCAGACCGGATTCAGCAGCCCCTCTGAGGAGCGGGAAATGGTTCAGTTCCGGACTGGCTATCTTTAGAGCATCCGCACCAATGTCCAGTAGAATTCCAAGACTGCGGAGTCCGAAAGGGCTGGAGAGAAAATCAATACCGTATGCCGCACAGATTTCTTTCAGACGAAGGTAGAAATCAGCGTTCTGCTCAAGTTCACGGAATCGTTCATACAAAGGGATGCTTCCCCCGGGCAGTGGAACATCGCCGACATTGACCGGGACGATCTCATCGGCAAATACGGTCTGGAATTTGGCGCAGTCCGCACCGGCATCCCGGGCCGACTGAATCAGCTTTTCTGCTTTGTTCAGACAGCCGTTATGTCCGGTGCCAATCTCGGCGATGACGTACATGTAAGCTATCCGCGCGGCTTGATGCAGTCAAAGCCGGTGTAGGGCACAAGGGCTGCGGGGATCCTGACAGATCCATCAGCCTGCTGGAACAGTTCAAGTATTGAAACAAGGGCTCTGCTGACAGCAATTGCCGTGCCGTTCAACATGTGGACCGGCCGTGTTTTTCCTTCTGCATCGCGGCAGCGTACATTCAGCCGGCGAGCCTGGTAGTCTGTACAGTTGCTGGTAGATGTAATCTCACCCCATTCACCGCCTTCACCGCGGCCAGGCATCCATGCTTCAAGATCGAACTTGCGATATGCAGGTGCCCCGAGATCTCCGGTGCAGGTATCCACAACACGATAGGGAATTTCCAGTTCCTGAAAGATTTCTTCTTCTATGGCGCAGAGTCTGTTATGCTCGGCCTCGCTCTCTTCAGGGCTGGTATATACGAACATTTCAACCTTGGTGAACTGGTGGACACGGTACAAGCCGCGGGAAAACTGACCAGCGGCACCGGCTTCACGGCGGAAACAATGCGACATACCAGCCAGCCGGATCGGCAGAGAATCCGTCTCAAGAATCTGGCCGGCATGATAACCGCCGAGGGTAATCTCTGCAGTTCCTACAAGACAGGTACCGGTTCCTTCCAGGGCATAGATATTACTTTCTTCACCGCGTGGCTGAAAGCCAATTCCAGCTACAACTTCCTCTTTGGCTATGTCCGGGGTTATCGTAGGAGTAAAGCCGTGCTTCTGTAATTTTTCAAGTGCAAAACGTACCAGAGCAAGCTCAAGGAACACTGCCTCGTTTTTCAGAAAGTAGAATTTTGAACCAGATACCCTGGTAGCGGTTTCGAAGTCTATAAGATCCAGATCCGCAGCAATCTCGACATGATCACGGATTGGAAAATCGAAGGAAGGAATAGTTCCCCAGGTACGGAGCTGAAGATTATCCTTGTCCTCTTTTCCGATAGGAGCATCCGGGTGGGCGAGATTCGGAACCTTTTCCATCTCTGTAATGTACTCTCCGCTTACTCGCTCAAAGTCCTGTTCACATTCAGGAATTCTGCTTTTGAGTTCCTTTCCGCGTGCGATCAGCACCTCACGCTCAGACTGCTCGAGTTTGCCCTTCATTGCTGCCGCAGTTTCGTTGCGCTGCTGCCGGAGACTGTCCAGTTCCGCCTGCAGTCGATTTTTCTGCTCATACAGTTCCAGACAGCGTTCAGGATCAGCCTTCATGCCGCGAGCTTCAATGTTCTTTTTATGCTCTTCCAGATTTTCTTTAATGTGCTTTATGTCAACCATTCGCCCATCATAGCGCTGCAAGGCCCCCAATGACAAGCTGAAAGAAATCGAATTTCTCACGAGCTTTCTGCAACTTCCTCTCTCCTGTTAAAGCTCTGTGACATTCCATGTAGTAGAGATGGATGGAGGGCTCATGAAATTCATCCTTTCATCACTCATTCTTGCGATAAGCTTTGTTTCCTGCGAAGCGATCCAGATCCCGGAAATTCCGCCGGTATTCATTCATGATCTGTATATCTGCAGTTCACCGGAATCCGCTCTGTCCGATAACTCAGGAAGAATCAGGATACTGCTGAATCTGGAGAATACCGGAGATCGTGTGATCTCACTGTTGAACGCCCGTTTCAGTCTGGCTGACGATTCAGGAACGTACTATGTACAGGGAACAAATCACCGCTACTCGATCGAGGTCGGGGTCGATCTGTCTCCGGGCTTGATTGCCTCTGTAGAAATTCCCCTTGATCAGATTTTTATTACGAATCCCGGGAATGGAGTACAGATATCAGGATTTGTTATTTCTGCCATTCATTTTTCTGAAGGCAGTCCCTGGCTCAACCCCTATGGATTTCATGAAATCCCTCAAACCGGAAACCAATCAGGAGCACAGATATGAGAACTTCATATCTGTACATCCTGTATATCCTGTGTTTTTTTATGCTGCTCATATCAGCCTGTGAAAATCCGGTAGAAATCGGAAACGTTCAGACCAGACAGGAGCATACAGAAATTACTGTGCTGGTTTCACCCGAAAACAGCGGCCGGGTGGAAATTACACCAGTCAAAAACTATTACCGCGTCGGTGAGCACATTACCGTACGTGCAACAAGTTCAAAGGATTTTCATTTTTTATCCTGGATTGATTTGCCCTCGGGGCAACAAGCTGAAATGGATTCAGAAGAGATCACGCTCGTGGTTATGCAAGATCAGGATCTCCATGCAGAATTCCAGAAGAATCCGGGTATCAGCACTGTGGTAGACCCCGAAGGCGCTGGCAGGATTATCATTGAACCGGCTGTGGAATTCTATCCGCCGAACACAGAAATACGCCTGAGTGCAGCTGCAGAAGAGGGATTTTTTTTCAGCCATTGGCTGGAACACGAGGGTGCAGGGGCAGATCTGCATACTGCAATTGAGCGTGAGCCGCTTCATTTTACCGCAGTCTTCACATCTGAACCAACTCTTACTGTACAGAATCTGCCTGAAGAGGCAGGACAAATCTACCAGTACCCTGGTGGACTGCAACACAGTCCCGGCACAGTGATCTCACTCAGAGCAGAAGCCGCCGAGCAGTACTATTTCACACACTGGATCTGTACAACTGAACCAGATATACCACTTAGTACAGAAAAAGAAATTTCTATTACACTGAATAACACTCGTTACATAACAGCAGTTTTCCAGCGATACTCCTTACTTGAAACCCAGGTAGTACCCCCAGGATCAGGAGTCATCCAGTTTGAACCGGAAGGAAGTCTATTTGAACCTGGCACCTTAGTACATGCACGAGCCGATGCGACACATGGCTACTTTTTTTCTTCATGGAGCGGGCCGGTATCCTCCCTGAATGACTCAGTAGATTTTGAGGTTCCTTCAGCTGATAGTATTCTGACAGCGTATTTTTCTGCTGAACCTGAAATCCATATCTTTGCTGAACCCCCTTATGGAGGCACTTTCAGTGTAAGTCCGCAAGGATCCTCATTTGCTCCGGGAACTGAACTGAGTTTCTCGGCTGCAGCAAGTCCGGATTTCATTTTCAGTCACTGGAACATAAATGATGAAGTTTTTTCCGAGACTGATCTGGTGTTTATCATAGAGAACACAATACATGCCAAGGCTGTATTTATTCCCCGCAGAAAAACGATTTTCATCTACATGGCTGCTGACAATGAACTTGAAAGCTATGCCTTGCAGGATCTCAACAGGCTCGAACAGCATAACATAGAAGCAAAGGGAATCAGTGTGCTGATTCTTCTGGATCGGCCTTCAGGTGCGGGTTTGTATCAATTGCAGCCTGATCCCCTGGGCTATCATCCTGCTATTGCATCCCGGCAGCTGGACTCGCCAGAACTGGGATTAAGCTCACAACAACTTCATCCTATCAACATGGGAAGTCCGGAAACCCTCAGGGCCTTTATCAGGGAAGGTCTGAACAGATTTCCGGCTGAACAGTACAGCATTATTATCTGGGGGCATGGCTCCGGCTGGCGTTCGCAGGACGATCCTGCTGATCCAACCGCAGATCCCATGGGCACAGCCTTGTTTCGTGCAACTGCCTATGACGATGGTTCCGGCGATGCACTCTATACCTTGGAACTTGCAACGGGTTTATCCGAAATCCATAGGGTAGATCCAGAGCTTAGCTGGACCTTGATTGGACTTGAAGTCTGTAAGGGCATGATGATGGAAGTTCTCTATGAGTTACGCGGACTTTCATCTTTTGTTGCCGGTTCGCCGGATGTGATTCCTGCGGCTGGCTGGGATTACGGCTTGATAGCATCCGGACTGATAAGCCTTGATCATACACAACAGGATGCTTTTGGAAATCTTCTTACAGACAGTTTTGCTGCTGCATATGGAGGAACAGCGAAAGCAGCATTTTCTGTTATTTACCTTGATAAAATACATGAACTGCACTCGGCATGGAACTTATTTTCGATTGCTATGAAGGACTATGCTGCAGTTGAAGCACAGCGGCAGAATCTGCTCCGTGTACTATTCCATGAGGTACAGGATTACTACCTGGTTCCAGGTGATCTGAATATTGATATGGGACATGCCGCCACTGTCATAGCTTCTGAAATACCGGAATTGTTCAGCGCAGCTGTGGAATTTCTTGATATCTACCAGTCCAGTGTATTTCGATTGTTTTCCTCCGGCATCGCAAACAGCAACGCAAGCGGAATTGCCATTCACCTTGTTCCTCTCAATGAATATGGAACAGCCACTCTCCCGCATGCCTCTGCCTATTTCACGGACGGCCAGGTATCTCATGCACTGGATTTCATGAAGGACTCACTCTGGCCCCCTGACAGTCAGGGAGGCGGTCTCCTTGGCCGCCTGTGGTACGGGGAGTAAAACATGAAGACAATAAAGTCATTCTGTCTGCATGTATCAGTCATTTTTGTTTTATGCCTCCTGCCGGGAATTGAAAAGCTTTCTGCCTCAATCGAAAACCAGACCACTACACAAATCACATATTCTGCTTCTGCGAGCCCTCTTGAAGCTGGATCGGTTAGTCCCAGAAGTAAATTACTTGATGCTGGAGCTACTATGGAGGATGTCAGTAATGCGTTCTCATATACCGTCAACGAAGGGTATGTATTCAACCGCTGGAGAAGAACACTGTACAGCAATAGTCCAACTGCAAGTGTAACAGCTCTTTTCAACAGGAAAACGTATACCATACAAACAGGAGAGGTTGAAAACGGGACGATATCCATATCACCTTCAGGATCTGTTGAACATGGTACAACCGTAACTATTACATATAATCCTGCCACAGGTTATGAACGGGCATCCGGGTCCAACACCGAGACCTTTGAGGCTTCCAGAGACAGGACAATCTCTGAAAGCTTTGTACGAAAGAAATACAATGTCAGTATCGGCACAATAGCAAATGGAAGCGTCACGCTATCCCGGCAAGGAATAGTTGAGCATGGAACCTGGATATCTGTCACTTACCATCCGGATGAGGGCTACGAATGGGCTTCCGAGGATAATCCAGAAAAAATTGAGATCACAGGGGATACGTTTGTAACTGCCAGATTCACGCCCAAACCTTATACGCTCAGCATCGGTACCATTGAAAACGGATCCATAACGCTATCTCCTCCAGGGGGAATCATTCCTTATGATACTGTAGTAAGAATTACCTATTATCCTGATACAGGGTATACAACATCGCCAAACGGTAACCCGGCTACCATAATAATCAAGGGAGATACTACCGTCTCTGCGAGCTTTGAACTGAAGACCTACAGCGTGGGTACAGGTACAGTACGAAATGGTACGGTAAGCGTCAGTCCAAATGGCAGTAACATTCCGCACTTTACCAAGATAAGCGTTCGCTATGAACCGGATTGGGGAATGAAACATCCGCAAAGCAAAACAGAAGAGGACTTCCCGCTGGAAGGGAATTATTCAGCCTCTGTCACCTTTATAGAGGATGGCAAGGCAAGTGACACGGACGAGAAAATTAATGAGGCAGATGAGGTTAAAGAAACCAACAAGGAAGACGTAGAGGATGCCGAAAAAACAGACACGGGGAATACCAGCGAAACAGAGGAAAACATAGGCGGGGCGGAATCTCAATCAGCTGTAGACAATGAAGAGGTAATAAGCTCCATGTGGGACTCCCGTCAGCTGCATACAGTAGCGGAACAGGTTCTCAATCGGCAAACGGATACAGATACCAACGCCTTGACAGCTGGAGATCCTGTCTATCTTCCGACTGGTGATTTCGTCCATGAAGAAACTGATATAGCTATTCCTCTCTTCTCCGCTTTGCCATTTGGTGTAAAACGCAGTTACAGGAATAACTTCTATACAGAAAGCGGCTTTGGCAATGGATGGTTTGCTGATTTTGAAGTACGGGTGCTGTTGGGGCACAAGCCAAGAAGCCGCGAAGAACTGCAGGAGCTTGAAACAATACGTAATGATGCATACGAGCGATGGATCGAAAATGCCGGCTTTCTTACTTATGAAACAGAACGCATAGCTGCCAGAATTGCTCAATACACTGAGGGAATCAGAAAGGCTGAAGAAATTACGGCTGCATACGAGGCCGCGCTGCTGCCTGCCGGAGAAATCGATTATGAGCCTCACCGGAACAAGCAGATCGAAAAAATCAATACAGAAATTGGAGTCTGGAAAAACAAGACTGCAGAAATACAGAAACTCCTGGATGAGGTAAAGAGGCAGCAACGCGAGGATATCCCTGCATTAACTGCACGAGTTCAGGGACTGAAAGCGCATTATGAGGCAATGAGAGACATAGCTGCGTTCAGCCGTTATGAACATGAACACAGCGAAGATCATATTATGCAGGCTTCGAGGCACAGCAGCCGTTCGGGGATTCAGTCAGCATACAGCGGCACGGGACTGGACAGGATCGTCTTTTTCAGCGAAAACGGCAGCCCCATGATTTTCCGGCTGACCAGGGATCCGGTGTACGGAGGGGAATCTTATTTCCCCGAGGGAAGTCCTGCTGAAGCAGTGGGTTTGTCAACTGACAGAGTGGAACTGCATGCGGATGGTAGCATCAGCAGGCGTACTGTAACGGGCAGAAAATATATCTACAACATTCATGGACAGCTGGATTCAGTACAGGACAGGCATGGGAATTCTGTACGCTATCTCTACAGTGACGATGGTAAAATAGAACGCATACAGGAGTCCGGCGGCCGCAGCATCCGGATTCTGTGGGAAGGCAATAGAATCAGCGCTCTGATTGATCCACTCGAACAGGAATACCGCTTTGAATACAACAGCGCTGGTGAACTGATCAAGGCCATAGATCCCGATGGTGACTGGCTATCGTATGCATACCGACAGAACACGATACACCGAATCGGGAAACCAGATGGCAGCGCGATCGATTTCGGTTATGAGAATCAGAATGGAGTACGGGTGACCTCCTGGACTCAGGACGAAGAAGATAATCGTGAACATTTTGATTATGATTTTGATGCCCGGCAGACGGTCTACACCGATCCTGCCGGAGTGTATCTCATTCACAAGTGGGATGAACGGCAGCTGGATATTCATAGCAGGAGCGCTGGCGGAAATGGAATGCCGGATCGAATTATCGAATCAGACTACACAGCCGAACAACGTTTGAAACGAAGCATTGAAAGGGCAGCCGGTTACAGTGAGCAAATACAGACCGATTTCAATTATGACAGCAACGGAAACATTACCTACATCAGACATCCAGACGGCAGTACAGAGACCCGGGAATATAGAACAGATGCTCAGCCACTGTATTATCTGAATCCCCATGGTGGAAGAACCGTATACGAATATTCAAGGGATCTTCTTTCCTCAATCAACTATCCGGATGGAAGCCGTGAGAGCTTCATGTATTATGACGACAGCAGACTGCGGCGTCACACGAACCGACTCGGACTGGTAAGTGAATATGAGTACGATCAATACGGCTATGTGTCGCGTCTGTTGCAGCGCGATGGCAGCACACAGGCCGAGCAGATCTTCCGGCATGATGCACTGGGTCGCTTGACATACCACCGCGATGCTGATGGACGAGCCACAGAATACAGCTACAATGCCTTTAACCAGATTACTCGCATCCAATACCATGACGGCAGGGAAATGCATAAATCCTACAACGAGCGCAAGGACCTTATACGCGAGGAACTGCGTCTGTATGAATTATCCGGGGCGGAGAGCTTTATCCTGCTCGATGCAACAGATTTCTCCTACGATGCACGGCACCTGCTTGAATCAATTACTAATACCTACAACGAGCGAATTGAATACGATTATGACCCTGCGGGGAAGCTTGAACGGCGGCGCTTTATAAATACAGATGACCTGCTGATACGGGAAATACACTACGAGTATTATCCGCAGACCGATCTGCTCATGAAATCCACTGAGACCGCGGCAGATGTTCCGGGGAACAGGAACCGGCAGTATCGCTATGACCATCTCGGACGTCTGCAGTACGAGCAGAATCCGGCAGGGCAATGGCAGCGCTACAGATATAACTACGGCACTCGCCAGCCGATATCTGTGGAGATCTCACAAAGCGCTGATTCACCTGTCGGACAGCAGTATTATTCGCTTCAGAACTTCAGCTATCGGAATGGAACGCTGGAAACCGTGCAGAACGAATGGGGGACAATCAGAAAGTTTGAATATGACAGTTCCGGCAGACGCACAGCTGAACATGTTTTAACAGACGGCATAGGGCTGCTTGGATCATACGAATATTTGCCGCAGCAGCGAAAGACTATCCATACAGATGGAGAAGATCAGCGTAGCTGGCAGACCACGGATGCCTGGGGCAGGGTTCTGACCCGTCACGACCGGGAAACGGTTGCCCGTGGACTCTCCTTTACCAGCAGAAATGAATACAGTCCCGGAGGAATGCTGAATGCTCTGGAATATGCCGAGGGACTGCGGCAGGAATACACGTATACTGCAACTGGCCGGATCGAATCAATTCAGATAGTGAATGCCCGGCATGAAGAACTGTGGTCTCAGGCCAACAGCTATCATTACGATGCCGATGGCTATCTACATGTGGAAGTGGAAGATGCCCGGGGTAACAGCCGCCGGCAGATCTACGACCGACTGGGTCGGCTGGTAGAGAGCAGGGATGCGTATAATGCTTCCCGTTACTATACCTATGATTTTTATGGAAATATCGTGACCTTTACTGATGAGACAGGTCTTGAGACACGCCTTGAATACGATGGCTATGGTCGACAAACCGCGGAGTACCAGGGCGGTCAGATTACGGGCTCCTGGGATTACAATTCCCTCGACCAGGTAATACGGCATACCGATGGAGAAGCTCGTGTGAGTGAGTTCGTCTACGATGTATATGGCCGACTCGTCTCACGGCAGCAGCTGGATGGATCCAGGGTCGTGCTCGAGACCGAGTATCTCTATGACTATGCTGCAAGAACTATGACCGAACGAACCGGGAACCATGTCTACACCACACATTACGATGGCCTGGGTCGCGTGGCAGAGTATATGGATGCCTTCAGCAAGCGGAGGCAGTTCCGCTATGATGGGGCCGGGCGACTTGAAGGCATGACCGATTTTAACGGCAGTGAGTTCAGGTACGATTACGATGCCAACGGCAGGATTCTCTCGGTACGCGCCAATGGAACAGAGCAGCAGAGTTTTCTCTACGATGACCGCGGGCGCTTAATCAGCAGCGAGAATGAACATGCAGCCTATCAGTTTGACTATGATGATCTGGGCAGGTTACGGCAGCAGCAGAACACCAGCAGCGGTCATTCGCTCAGCTTCGGCTACGACCGGGCAGGAAACCGGATTTCTGTAGCTGACTCTCACGGGAGCTATGCCCGTTACAGCTATGGAGCCAACAATGAGCTGCTGAACGTGCGTGACCAGTATAACCGTGAGACCAGCTTTGCCTACGATGCTGCCGGGAGGGAGATTCTGTCCGAGCGCTGGAACGGGACTTCTGTTGCAAGAAACTACAACGAACAGGGCCTTTTATCTTCGATTATCGAGTACAGCGGAACAGGCCGGGTAAACTCACAGGCTGTCTGGGCAGAAGCCTATGTGTATAACAATGCGCAGCAGGTCAGCGGG
>NZ_BAAHXT010000015.1:0-94000 GCF_054657935.1 Spirochaeta dissipatitropha
TCCGGATCCAGTGCCAGAACCCGGTGGCCGAATACATCGGCATAATACAGCACACCGTCTTCCAGCATAATCTGTTGATTAGAAGCCCCTCCCACATCAACACTCCAGAGCACAGGCAGTCGGGGATTCCCGACTACCTCCTCTCGGCCCAGAAAGTCACAGCCAGACAGGCACAGCAAGAGTACTATGACACAACAGGCTGGGAATATAATGGCCTTGATCATTTAACTATATCTCCCTTCATGGTCCCGGCTATATCACCCAGAATACGCAATCGATCAAGAAACTCATATAGCACACCACCTTCTTCGATCTCTCCACCATTCATTCCCTTGAACTGGGTAGCCCCTTCACC
Source organism: Spirochaeta dissipatitropha (assembly GCF_054657935.1). Classification (NCBI taxonomy): domain Bacteria; kingdom Pseudomonadati; phylum Spirochaetota; class Spirochaetia; order Spirochaetales; family Spirochaetaceae; genus Spirochaeta; species Spirochaeta dissipatitropha. The sequence continues at coordinate 356 of NZ_BAAHXT010000015.1, forward strand.
CCAGACATCTTCATGCCACAAGGCAGATGCATGATTAATAGTATCCAGCTCAACATGTCCATTCTGAAAGGGAATCGGGCGTCCACCGATCTCGTTCAGGGGCCAGTATTGATCATTGGCAGTAATAAAACCATCGCTTTCTTGCTGCCCGATGAGGTCTCCCCAACGTTTTGTAATCTGATTAGGATCCATCCAAGCTCGTGCATTAGCGGCATATCCGGCATATTGCTGATAGCGATTTGCCCGTCGTATATGGGTATGATACGGTTTTCTATTCCAAAACGCACCCCATGCAACGGCGGCTAATCCTCTTTCCTGAGCAGATCGGCCAGTCCAGTAGGACTGAGCTGACGCCATCTGCCCCCACACAAGCACATGTCCTGCACGCAGTGCTGCATTGTTGGAAACAACATTAAACTCCCCTAATGGTCCAAGATTAACAGGTGGAACCAGATTATCAGAACCCATATGGTCAACAATCAGGTGTCGAGGATGATTCTGCTTACCGACAATCTGTCCGACATAGATAGTTTCAGGAATACCCGGAATTACGGCACGAGTACCGGGTATACGGATACGTATAAGACGGCCAAATAAAGTGTACTCATGGTAATCCCAGTCGATATCAGAAATTGCACTTCTAATAAAATCACTTTCAGGATGTAGGTCTGCGACACCAGCAGAGGCTACCAGATTCTCTACCATGGCTGCTGGGCCTGCTTCTGCACTGAACCCCATTCCAGCCAGCCCGTCACTCACACCCTTACTTATAACTGTGCTGGAATTCAGAGTGTTTTTTCCCATACTTTGAAATGATCTAAAACCCATATCGAATGTTCGATATACCGAATTGAGCTGTGCAGCCAATACACTAGAACCTCTTGACAGAGCAGAATACCCACGTACAGGTGCAGTTATGGCAATTGCAGCCTTGACGTCATTGCTTTGGCCTTTCAAACCGGCGTAACCAAGGGCTCGTAATCCCCCCATACTCTGGCCAATAATAACCTGGCTGCTGGCATCCCCGTATTCTTTATGAATATAGTCAACCTGGCTAGCCATGGGCATGTTATCAACTTTCTGTCCATCAAGACTTGAACCAACACCTTCCAGAAACAGAAGTGTGTCAGTATCCTGACTAAAAACAGATCCCCCGAGAACACAAAGTGCCATTACAATAAGAATTAGTGCTATTTTTTTCATTGATTACCCCTTAAAACAAACGAAAATAACGTTCCTGCACGTTATTCAGACGAATATCATCGTACTCACGGATATAATAGGTGGTTGAATTCAATGATGACGGATCTCCTAGTGACAGCTCCATATCATATATAGCATAACCTGCCTGTATGAACTCATTCAGCTGTTCCTCTGTAATTTCTTCGATATCATCAATACTTTCATACCATGGCATTGTACGATCAGAAATATCCAGAACCTTTTCGTCCTCAACAGCCACTGCCATTGTTTCTCTGATTGGAATCATCAGACCATCGAACTCCTGGTATTCAATGGATGTTGTCGTTGTTTCAGTAACACCATCTATACGGACCACTGTTTCGTCACCGGTATATACCTGATCAGTTATACTGAAAAAGAGACGGTGACTTAGCAGTTGTTCTCCAATTTCCGCACGTAATTCATCGACGGGAAGCTCAACCGTCAGGGTACCTGAGACGGGATCTTCCAGCAAACGATATTGCAGTCGGTTGAATTCATGTTGAATTTCTTCCAGAGGTATACGCTGAAACAATCCAACTGAATCAGCATCCGATACCTCATGTCCGTCATCCAGTACTTCGCGGTAGAAAACTTCTGAGGAATTCCGGTCAAATATGATAATTTCCTCTTCGTTCAATATAACTGAACGCATTATAAAATTATCAGTCGGATCAGCTTCAAAATCCAGTCTGGTCAAGAGCTGATTATCGACTATCTTTTGATGGATAGAATACGTAGATTCTATTTTTGAACCAGGCAGCCTTGCATTAAATGTTACCTCGCGGACATTTTGTGAAAAGCTGTGTACAGGATCTCCCTTAGTACCCAAATTAAGAATAGCTACTGTATGAGGGTCAGATTCAATCTGCTCGCCCCCCCCCAGCTACCAACATCACAGCCCAACACTACTGTGATAACTAAAACGAGAAAAATACCTTTTTTCATACAATCCTCCGCAAAATAGTATATCGCGTCCAGCAAGAGCCAACACTTTTTCGAATAAATTTTATTAAAAAAATAAATAAAGGTGCGGTAGCATGTTTTTTATTAATGATGGAGCTTTTTGCAAAATTACATTTTGCATGGGCATTCGCAAGATTATAAATTCTCAAGTTGTTTACATAAAACAACTTGAGAATTCGCTACTAATGCGAGGAGGAAATTGCACGTAATTTTGCAATTTCCTCGATGGTTTATTAATATATTTCAGCAAAGCCTGCAGGGCTGTAAGGGAATGAAGCGGCTTCTGTGCTTTGAAAGAAAGTCAAAGTATTCTTCCCGGGGAATCTCGTCAGCGCCGAACAGAGAGAGATGATCGGAATACACCTGACAATCAATCATGCTGAATCCCTGTTCGAACAGGTGTGAAGCCAATACTGCGAAGGCAGTTTTGGAAGCGCCAGGTAACAGCGAAAACATTGAATCACCTACGAAAATGCTTCCTGTCCTGACTCCATACAGACCTCCGGCAAGTCTACCGCTTTCCCGACACCAGGCTTCAGCCGACCAGACATATCCGTGCCCGGCAAACTGTACATATGCCTCGACCATTTCCTTAGTGAGCCAGCTGCCGTCCTGTCCCGGTCTGGGGACCTCCATGCAGGCCTGTATTACTGCCCGTGTATCCTGATTCAGTGTTACAGAAAACTGATTATTTTTGAGTTCACGACGTATCGATCGGGAGAGGCGGAAGGTATCTGCCTCTATGACAAAGCGCATTGCCGGAGAGCACCAGCCCAGCGGATTTCCCTCCCAGGGAAAGAATCCCTGCCGATAGGCTGCAGCCAGACTCACGGGGTGAAGGTCTCCTCCGGTGTACCACATATCCTTATCCTTTGCCTGCTCAGGAACCGACATCGGCATGTACTGCTCCGGGGGGAGTGGATCAGAGGGTAATGCTATAAAACCAGGAAGTGGCTCATAATCAAGGGGGTCAAACAGAGCTGCCCCCGTCGCTTTCGAATTCGAACACAAATTCCGATTCCTGATTGAGATCTACAAGAACTGAACCACCTTCGGAGAGTTTACCGAACAAGACCTCATCGACAAGCCGGGATTTGATATGTTCTTCCACATAGCGTCCTATAAAACGTGCACCGAACTCAGGGGAATATGCCTTGAGTGCAATGTAGGAGACGGCCTTGTCACTGAGCTGAATACTGATGTTGCGATCAGATGCCTGCATGGCAAAGCCCGTGATTTCCTTGCGGACAATATCCTCAATGACTTCCTGTGGCAGCCGCTCGAATACAACTGTCTTGTCGAGCCTGTTTCTGAACTCGGGACTGAAGGCTTTCTCGACCGCATCATCAATAGCAGCACTGGTTATGGTCTGATTGCCGAAACCAATCATGGACTTTCCGATTTCACGTGCCCCTGCATTCGATGTCATAATCAGAACAACGTTCCTGAAATCGGCCTGACGACCACTGTTGTCAGTCAGCGTTGCATAATCCATAATCTGCAGCAGGATATTAAAAACATCCGGATGTGCTTTTTCGATTTCATCCAGCAGTACAACGGCATGAGGAGTTTTTCTCACTGCATCTGTCAACTGTCCGCCTTCCTCATAACCTACATAACCTGGAGGACTCCCGATCAGTCGTGAAACTGTATGTTTTTCCTGATATTCACTCATATCAAAACGCAGTAGTGCTACGCCAAGCTCATCAGCCAGTGATTTGGACAACTCGGTCTTCCCTACACCGGTAGGACCGACAAAGAGAAAAGAGGCTACCGGTTTGTCAGCGGTTCTGAAACCGGCTCTGGAACGCTTGACTGCCTGAACGACCGAATGCACAGCTGCATCCTGTCCGAATATTTTCTGAAGCAAGCGTGCCTCAAGCTCCTTGAGCTGGACGCGTTCATCGCTGCTCACCCGGCGCTCGGGAATCTTTGCCATTTTGGCAACGACCTTTTCAATAAGCTCGGAGCCAATCAGTACTGGATCACCTTCAGTTTCGTTCTGCAAACCCTGGATTCTGGTATAAGCACCACACTCGTCTATTACATCGATTGCCTTATCCGGCAGCGATCGTTCAGCAATATACAGTGAAGAAAGATGCACCGCAGACTTCAGGGCATCCGGTGAGAATTTCACCCCGTGGAATTCCTCATATTTCGGGGCAAGTCCCTGCAGAATTTCGACGGCTTGCTCTTCTGTTGGTTCAGCAATTTCGATTTTCTGGAATCTGCGTGTCAATGCACGGTCTTTTTCAAAGTGCTTTCGGTATTCCTCATAGGTTGTGGAGCCAATAACCCGCAAATCACCCTTCGCCAGGGCAGGTTTCAGCATGTTGGATGCATCCATGGAACCGCCTGAAACAGCTCCTGCGCCGACTATCGTATGGATTTCATCAATAAACAGTATAACCTTCTCTTTTTTCTGCAGAGCGCCCAGAACCTGTTTCAGCCTTTCTTCAAAGTCTCCACGGAATTTGGTACCAGCAAGCAGGGAACCAAGATCCAGAGACAGCAGGGTATAATCCCGCAGGAGCATGGGTACACGCTCTTCAACAATAGCCTGTGCCAGGCCCTCCGTGATAGCGGTCTTTCCGACTCCAGGGTCGCCGAGATGAACCGGGTTATTTTTCATTCTCCTACACAGAACCTGAATCGTCCTTTCAAGTTCTTCTACCCTGCCGATAAGAGGCTCGAGCTTTCCCTGTCTGGCTTGTTCGGTGAGGTCATCAGTATATTTCAGAAGTGGGTCACGTTTGTTCCGTCGCGACCTGCTATGTTCATCTTCGTCATATTCTTCATCGAATTCTTCATCTGAATCCGAGGGAAAATCCATATCATCTTCCTCGAGCTCTTCCATACCATGTGCGACAACCTGAAGGAGATCAAGGCGGCTGACTCCGCTGCTTTTTATAAAATACGCGGCAAAGGATTCTTTTTCGTCGAAAATAGATACAAGTATTTCTGCTATATCTACAATTTCTTTTCCGGCAGACTGGCAATGAAATACTGCCCGTTCGATAATATTCTGAAAACCCACGGTCTGTCCGGGGTCAACATTACTGACGACGGGGACTGCATCCACGAGGTGGTAATGAAGTGATTCCCTGAGTTCCTCGGGATCAGCTCCTGCTTTTTTCAGAATAAAACAAGCCGATTCAAAATGTGTTGCTGCGTAAAGAACATGTTCCGGTGTCAGATACTCATGTTTTCTCTGCTTGGCTTCCTGATAGGCCTGATTCAGGATTTCCTGTACTTCGGCATCTATATGCATATAATAATATCCTTGTTAGGCTTCTTCCACACTGGTTTTCAAGGGAAATTCCATTTTACGTGCAAGTTCGCTTGTCTGACGCACCTTGGTCTGAGCCACGTCATAGGTATATACACCAACCTGCCCCCGCCCCCGCTCATGGACCTCAAGCATAATCTTCGTTGCCTGTTCACTGTTTTGATGAAATATTCTCATCAATACTTCGACAACGAACTCCATCGGTGTGTAATCATCATTGTGCAGCACAACCCGGTACATTCGCGGTTTCTTGACACGGGTAGAGCTGCGTTCCTGTACATTAGTACTAAAATCACTGCTCATAACTACTGTAATATACTCATTAAAACTCTAGTGGGGCAAAGTATCCGGACTCATCTCGACCTGACTGCTGCATCAGCAAAGTCTCGATCGAGACAGGCATATACCTGCGTCCAAAATCAGTATCGGACTCAGTAATATATCTGAGTGTATACCAGCCACTGGGCTTATTTCGAATGTGATCGACAATTGGCTGTACTCCGCGAGGATTCGAGTTTCGGATGATGATTCCGCCGGTTTCTTCACTGATGTACCGCAGTTTGTCATCAATCATGCCTTCACCTATGGCTAACACGGATAAGGTAATATTATTCTGCGCATAATATGCGGCAAGTTCAATTGAACCATAGTTCATGAACTCCGGAAGCTGCCTACCTGATTCACTCAGCAGTATCACATGACGGCGTCCCCGGGTACGGATTACTTCATCAGCAGCATAACGCAACGCCGAATCAAGCGCACCGGGACTCTCACTATTCAGGGTCTGAAGCAGTCTGTTGGCAGCAGTATCCCCGGCAATCCGGGTAGATGCCAGAGTTATCGGATTAGCTGCATTTGCCACAAGCCGGAATGTATCATTACCCTGGGACAAAGCGTAGAGATTACGAAGCGCTGATGCGGATGTATCAGGGAATCCCCCGGATATATAATCAATATCGATGAGTAGCGATGTATGCGCTGTTTGATTTCTCCATCCCTGATAAACCATTTCTACCTGCCGGCTTGTGCTTACCGTATCAGAAATAATAAAATTCCTGCGATCAAGTCCGACGACCGGATTTCCGTTTCGATCCTCGACTATCAGATCAATGATCAGTTCGGGGAAATTATCGGCATGAATTTTCTGTACTGTCACATGCATTCCGGAGTATAGCTGTGAAGCCCGGGTAAACAGGAAAAGATTCTCTGAATGATGATCAACTGCAACAATGTTTCCGTTTCTGTCCTTGACGGCTGCAATCAATTTCTCTGCAGATGAATCGGATATCCGGGTAAAACTTCCATTATCCGGCTGATACTGAATAATCCGGTTATTCTGTACCAGTAGTAGTGTATTATGATCATAGATTTCCATAAAATCGATATGACCAAAATCAGGATGAGTAACAGATCTGAGGTGGTTACCTGAAGAATCGAATACCTCAATCTGCTCGCGTCCTGAATCGGCGACCCACAACTCGTCCCGCCACCAGATCAATCCGGTTGGACGCTGAAGACCCCTGAAATTTCCAGCTGCCGAGCCTATGGAAAAAAGGAAATTTCCATCCAGATCATATTTATGTACCCGTCTATTACCCCAGTCGCTTATATATACATGATCAAACTGATCCATACTCATATATTGCGGACCGAGAAAATTACCATTTCCTGTTCCACGCTCACCGAAACTGGAAATACGGCTTCCCGAAGGATTCAGCAGAGAAATTCTGTCAGCCAGAAACTCACTTACCAGATAATTCCCGTTGTCCAGCGGAAGAACATCGTACGGGCCATCAAGGCCGGTTATTCCACCCAGTAATTCCAGCCGGCGGTTACCGTTCACGTCGACCTGCACAATCCTGTGATTTCCGAATGCAGTTACAAGCGTAGACCCGTCGGGTAGAGCCCTGACCGAAGTAGGGCGACGGAATATAGTATAATCCGGATTATGTCCACTGATTGCAGCCGACATTATATAGCGGTCTGCCGTAGATAAAAGCCGGGAAAGCCCCATGCGTTCCCGCAGAATTTCCATACGCTGCTGTAACGCGATTCCGGCATCACCGAGCCGCTGCATCTCCTGCCATTCATCGAGAGCAGCATCCAGAAAGCCGGCCTGGGCATAAGCCCTTCCAAGCCAGTTTCGTACGAGAACATCGTCAGGAGAGGCCGTTAACGCACGCTGAAAGGCAAGTATCGCATCATTAAAGTATCCGGCATGAAATGCCAGTACTCCATAACGAAATTCCTCCTGGGTTTCCAGTTCAGCAAAGGAAGGGAGCTGCTGGGAATGTGCAGCAACTGTAATAAGTACAGAAATAACCATTGTGAAAAAAAGTCGTAAAGCTAATGCCGGAATTGTTCTCGTTCTATTCATACCAGCTATACCTTTTCTGCAGACCGGGAAACCTCTGCCCAGTGCTTTTCGACTTCTGCTCTGCGTGATTCTGACTGATCAGCAAGAAGCTTACGTGCGGTACCAAGATACCGCAGGGCTTCACGTGTATTTCCGCATTTGTAGTAGGCCCATCCCAGGGAATCAATATATGCGGAGTTCTCCGGATAGGCTTCGTATGCTTTTCTGCAGTACTGCAGAGCGAGCTGTACCTTGATCTCCTGATCTGCGAGAATGAAGCCGAGAGAATTCAGGGCATTGGCGTTTTCAGGATCCAGCTCCAGGGCTTTCTCCAGCAAACTGATGCTCTGTGCTATTTTTTCCTGTTTATATAACGCAAAGGCTAGCGCAGAAAACACCTTGGGTGATTCATAGCCCTCCTCTATCAGCTGTGAGAATTCGAACTCTGCCAGACGATAGCGTCCGGTAGTTGCATATATAAAACCAATTACCAATCTGCCCTGAAAAAGACGGGCAAAATCAAGATCGGAAGCAGCCACCTGCTCGAGATAAAGCAATGCCTCATCGTATTGCTTGAGCTGGGCATAGCACAGACCGAGATAGTAAGCTTGTTCCGGATAATCATCGGGCTTGGCATCAATTCCCAAAAAGTAATTCAGTGCCTGTTCAATCTGCCCTTTCTTGTATAAGCGGATCCCCTCCCGCATCATATACGCTCCCGCTGGTATTTTAGTAGTGAAAAAGCAACTCCGTCAATCAGCTCCTGCTTTATCTTCGGCAAAGTAATCGCTTTCAATCAAGGCACCGCCGGCCAGCGACAAGAGACGCCAGTTCGGCGTGAATCCAAAAATCCGTTCATATTCCTGCAGCTTCTCCATATATTCATCAATAGCGTCATGCTGAACCAGAAGAACGATGGAGGCAGATGCGTTTATACCTGTGCGTCGGCCCCCGAGTACACCCGAGACAGCATCGCGCCGTCTGACCAGCCAGTCGATCTCAGGGTTTGATATTTCGTACAGATCCCTGAGACTGTCATGAGAACGATACAGACAACGGCCGAATCTTGCAGCATCACGCTCCTGAAGAGCGAGAATAGCCTCGGATAAGCGTTGTTCATCATCACGCAGATGCTTGCAGCCTCTTCGTACATCTTCCGGCATGGAGCCCATGCCCTTCGGAATTCCGGTTTCTCCGGATCTCAAAAGCCCGTCAGGGATCATTCGCTCGTTCAATATATCAACACAGCCCTGAGCTTCCTTCAGCCGTTGTTCCACCATTTCCCGCTCTTCAGCGGTTATAGGTACCTGAGGATCAACCCAGAGTATTTTCGTATCCGGAAGTACAAATGGCACAGTACTGCTGGAGTCACTGCTTGAATCCCAGATCATAAGAGAACCGGGCTCGGAAAGAAGAGCCGCTGCACACGAAGCCTTACCGGAAGACAGATCCTGGAACACAGATTCAGCTTCGACTGAAATTCTGATTAATTCATCAGCACTCATTGAAGTCTGCAGAAGTCTGTCGAGAGCAACCGCAGTAGCAACACAGATCGCACTGGAGCTCCCCAGACCGACCTGATTCGGGACGTCGCCGCCTATTGTCACCTCAAGGCCCGGAACCTTGATCCCCCGCTCCATAAACCCGAAGATGACCCCTTTGCTGTTATTAGCCCAGCGATCTTCCCTCCGCCATTTCAGAGTACTGATTGAGGTTTTCTTGCGTTCATCGAAAGTTTCCGAGTAGAAGCGAAGACTGGTATCCTTGCGTACGCTGACAGCCACGGTCATTCTTTCTTCCAGCGCACCGATAAGCACCCGTCCACCGGCTGATTCGGAGTGCTCACCCAAGAAGGAGATTGTACCTGGTGCAGAGATAGCGAGATCCGGAACTGCGGAAAACTCGCGACGATGTGCCGTGACTACTTTGTTCATGCTGTTAGTACTATACCTGATTTCAGAACTTTTTTCAAAACTATAGATGAATTTTCAGCTTCTGGTATACTACATGTCATGACTATATACCTGCTGACAATATTTAGTGCTGTTTTGCTGCCCTTAGGCCTCCCAAACCCGATATTTTCCTTCGGACATCCCCTTATCGGAATTTTTTCACTTGTCCCATTATACATTGCTTTACGGAAATGTAACAGTTACCGTAGTGCAAGTTTTTCCGGGATACTTTTTGGTGCTGTTTCGACTGTATTAGGCAGCTTCTGGCTGGCTTTTTTCAGGGATTTCGCATTCTGGACAATCGGCGGAGCTGTAGCCGGTTATATGATATACAACGCCCTGCTATTCCCCTTCCTCTATCGGAGCCTGAAATCCCGCCTCCCCTTTCGTGCAATCTGGTTCACCATGATATGGACTGCATACGAGCTACTGAAATCGACGGGCTTTCTGGCGTACCCCTGGGGTCTGGCAGCCTACAGCTGGAACGAAGTCATGCCTATGATACAGCTGGCATCTATAACGGGGGTATATGGCATCAGCTTTCTGCTCGTACTGGCAAACAGCAGCATTGCGGAGTGGATAATGAGAGTCAAAGCCTCGGAACAGCGTCAGCTGCATGAACTGACTGCGTTTCTGGCTGTTGTTTTTTCAGCAGCCATTCTTTTCGGTACTTTCCGCATGGCCCTCATTCCAGAGCCTGATACAAAACTGGACATGCTGCTTGTGCAGAATAATGGAGACTCATGGGAACCAGGCGCATTCCTGGACGAGCTGACAGATCTTCAGAATCTTACCATACAGGGGTTGCAGCTCAGGGAAACAGATCCGGATCTGATCGTCTGGAGCGAGACAGTACTCAGATACGCTATTCCAGAGAGTCTGAACTTCTACACGAGGAATCCTCAATCCTACCCCTTCACTAACTTTATGGCAGATCTTCCATCTGATCTCCTCACCGGAGCTCCTTTTGCCATTGATGCATCGCGCGGTGATTTTGTAAATGCAGCAATACTACTGGATCGAAATGCTGTAGTACAACAGGTTTACGGCAAGCAGCAACTGGTTCCATTTGCGGAAACAATTCCTTTTTTCGAGTATCCAGCTGTCAGAGACTTCTTTATAAATGTTATTGGCCTGAGATCCATGTGGCTCAGCGGAAAAGAAAACCGGCTCTTTGAAATCAGTGATCCTGAGGGCCGACTTCTGAATTACGCAACGCCAATATGTTTCGAGGATGCCTTCTCAAGTATTACCAGAAGTATGGCAAGAGATGGGGCCGATTTTTTTATTAATATTACGAACAACTCCTGGTCACAGACTGACAGTGCCCAGACACAGCACCTGGCAGCAGCTCGATTCAGAAGCATAGAAACAGGCAGAACCCTGGTGCGATCAACGAATTCCGGCTATACAAGCATAGTAGATCCATGGGGAAGAGTTACTGATTCACTGCCGATGTTTGAACAGGCGGTCATGCGAAGCGATGTAGCGCTGTATCTGCCTCAGAGAGAGACAGTATTTATGCTTACAGGGGAATTGTTCGCCATACTCTGCCTCGTCATCTCTATTGCAGCACTTTTTGGAGTAAGAAAAAAGCCTTCAGGGCTTTATCAGCTATGAAGGCTTTATCGTAATAGGAATCAAACTATATTAGAATATTGCAGATATTAATTCTGCAATATTCTCATCCGAGATTCTATTTTTTGATATTGTATTTGCGGTTAAATCGCTCAACACGACCAGCAGTATCAACAAGCTGCTGCTTGCCTGTGAAAAACGGATGGCTAGCACTGCTTATATCAAGCAGATACATGGGGTATTCCTTACCTTCGTGCTTAATGCTTTCTTTTGTCTCAACTGTAGATTTAGTGACAAATATAGTACCGGTGGCACTGTCTTTGAAAGCTACCTCACGATAGTTCGGATGCAGATCTTTTTTCATAATACATTAACTCCTTACAGCTATTCCATACTTCCCGAAGTATTCATGGATCTCAGGAACGCGTCATTATTCTTGGTTTTCCTCATTCTGTCAATCAGCAGCTCAAGAACTTCGGTATCATCCATTGGATTGATTACCTTACGAAGAACCCACATTTTGCTCAACTCTTCTTCGGTAAGCAAAAGATCTTCTCGTCTGGTACCCGAGCGTTTAATATTGATCGCAGGATACAGCCGGCGGTCAGCAAGACGTCTGTCAAGACTGACTTCCATGTTACCGGTGCCCTTGAACTCTTCAAATATAACCTCATCCATCCGGCTTCCGGTATCTACCAGAGCAGTTGCAACAATGGTCAGACTGCCGCCGCCTTCGATATTACGGGCAGCTCCGAAAAAGCGCTTCGGTTTGTGTAGAGCATTGGAGTCAACACCACCGGAAAGTATTTTACCGGATGTCGGAACAGTCTGGTTATACGCACGTGCCAGTCTGGTTATGGAATCAAGCAGAATAACAACATCCCGGCCATGCTCGACTAGACGTCTGGCTTTTTCCAGAACCATCTCAGCAACCTGTACGTGCCGGGTTGCCTGTTCATCAAATGTAGAAGCAATTACCTCTGCATCGACATTTCGCTGCATGTCAGTAACCTCTTCAGGCCGCTCGTCAATCAACAGAACGATCATATACACTTCAGGATTATTGATGGTTATTGCATTTGCGATTCGCTGAAGCAGAATCGTCTTTCCGGTACGGGGAGGTGACACAATCAATCCGCGCTGTCCCTTACCAATAGGGCAAAACAGATTGATCATTCTGGTAGACACCTCACCATCTGTAGTCTCCATATTGAGTCTGGCGTCTGGGTACAGAGGAGTCAGATTGTCAAATGGGATTCTGGTCTGTGCAACACTTGGCGGATCATAGTTAACACTTTCAACGCGAAGCATTGCAAAGAATCGCTCACTGTCTTTCGGCGGCCTTATCTGACCATATACAGTATCACCTGTCTTGAGGTTGAATAGCCGTATCTGGGATGGACTGACATAAATGTCATCCTGTCCGGAAAGGTAGGAGTTCTGGGGAGACCTCAGAAAACCATATCCGTCAGGCAGAATTTCCAGTGAGCCATACGCATAAATGGTGCCGTTTTTATCGGTATGTGCCTTGAGAATTGCAAAAACAACTTCCTGCTTCTTCATAGCCATGAAGTTTTCCTGGGACAGACCAAGCTTGGCTGCAAAATCCCGGAGCTCCTTCATGCTCATATTGATCAGGTCGTTAATGCTGAGGGCGCGATCCTTGGAAGCGGCGTCCTCATTATTCCTTGTACCATGATTACGCTGGTGCTGATTTCCTGCCTTTGATCGGGCTTTTTTGGTGCCGCGTGACTGCTGGCTTCTCTCTTCACCGGAATCATTCGAGGATTCATCATCGGAAGAACTGTTATCGGAATCAGCAGGAGCAGAAGCCTGACTGCTTCTGGCGGAATCATCCTTCTTGAGTTCAACCCTGATTTTCTTCTTTTTTACACGCTTTTTTTCGAGGGGCTGTTCGGATACGTTATTAGCGCTTTCACGAACAGAAGTATCCGGGGCAGCCTCGGGTTTACTGCTGTCTGCAGCCCGGGCTTCATCTAGGGATTCAGATTCATCAGAAGTCTGGTCGTTGCCTGAGGCTGTAATTTCGGCCTCAATCGGTTCAGATTTCGCTGACTGATCATCCTGGCTTAAATCAAGCTCGGCCTGATATTCTTCGGAATTGGAAGAACCTGTCTCGTCTTCTTTCCGTTGTCGTCGAATAACTGCCATTCAATTCTCCATTATAATTGGGGTATCTCAAAAATTGCAGGAACAATAAAAATCGGGTTTAGTTTGAGTACTAGCTGCAGAGCCATAACGATACTTATTCCCTCGATATTTGTCAATATCAGGATTTACTGAATCCCTGCACTGATTCCTTGAGCTGTCCAACAGGCGCAGAAAAAATATCTACAGCATCACTGTTTTTGATCATCTGGCATTTTCCTTCAAAAGAAACGCCATCCTCAATCCGTACGGCTGAGGTCTTAACATTACCATAAATCCTGGCTGAAGGCAGCATTTCAACACGCTGACTGGCCTCGATGTTACCACGGATCATGCCTCCGACTATTACATTCTCGGCTTTAACGTCGGCAATAATCTCTGCTCCATCGTCTATGTACAATAAACCTCTGGATTCAATCTGTCCTTCAAAACTACCCCTGATCAATACGGATTCGGAAAAACTGAGATTGCCTTTCATCCGGACTGTCTTTCCGATTCGGGTAGCTGTTTTAGGTATCATTCGATTGTCGTGGGACACTCATTGCTCCTTGCAATTTATCGGGTATTTACTTGCTGGTCATCACGAAAACACCGTCCCAGTCTTCCGGCGGCGGATTTTCTGTATAAAGCTTGCATCTGGCATAATATACCTGGGACGGTCCGTCATTCGGATCAATCTTGAGCGCTCTGGAAAAGCACTTCAAAGCCTCGGGAAACATCATCATTTTGTAATGATTCCGTCCTTCTGCAAACAGATCAAGTACCTGTTTTTTTTCTTCGGAGATCATCATCCCTCCCCGTTCAACCCCATTTTCGATTGGGCCATGTTCGAGATATGCTCCTGATATTTCTGTTCAAGCATATCCAGAGTCACCTCACTGGCTTTAATCAGATTGTCCTTGCTGGTAAGCTCATCTATTTCTTCATGCAGGGCATCGAGGGTTGCAATAGTCTTGTTTGCCTCGAGCTCAACCAGTTCACAAAAGGCCCGCACACGATTCTCGTCAGACACATCGAGAGTAGTTGACTCACGAATCAGGACCTCTATGGGTTTCCTGAGATGATTCGTAAAATACACCAGTGAATTATTCAGGGACTCTATAAGAGCCAGCCTGCGTTCCCGCTGTACCAGCTGCCGAGCAAGATCCCGCTGCCTTAATACAGCCTTGATCCTGGCAAAGACCTCAGAAAAATTGAAGGGTTTGGTAATATAATCTTCGATTCCAAGCTCGAAACCCTCTATCTTGTCCTGAACATCCTGCATGGCGGAAAACATCATGATCGGAATATCACTGTACTCGGACCATTCAGGATCGGTTTTCAATATTCTTGTTACTTCCCAACCATTCATCCGCGGCATAATATTATCGAGAATAATAAGATCAGGAGTGCTCTCCCGAACCTGCTCTAAAGCTTCTTCGCCATTTTCAGCAGTCAGAACATCGAATCCGAGCTTGCTCAGCATTACATTAAAAAAATCAAGGTTAATCTTCTCATCATCAACGATGAGAATCCGCTCTTCGTTTTTCATACCATTCCCTTATTCATTGTGTCCCTGTTTCAGTGTTTCTGTCAATTGCAAGATTTTGATTACTGCAGCGATAACCAACAGTACTGCAGCCGTGATAACAAACACGTAAGCAAGCCAGTCACCATAAGCAGTATATACGGTATCCGAGCTGGTGTATACCGGAACATCAACAATCAGATGCCCCTCCACAAAAGCTGGCAGTGTGTCTACTATTCTGCCATTCGGATCAATAAGGGCTGTAATCCCTCCATTCGTTGAACGCACCATGCTACGTCGCGTTTCAGCGGCTCTGAACACAGCCATCGCCATATGCTGCATTGCGGACGCAACTGAATGAGCCCAGGAGTCATTAGTCAGATTAACCAGTACCTCGGCTCCGTTCCTGACGAACTCTCTGTTCAGATAGCCGAATGTATCCTCAAAGCAGATCGGACTGGAAAAACGGATACCGGCAGCTTCGAATACCGTGTATTCACTACCGTGTTCCCAGAATGTTGTGTCGTTCTCGACAAGCAGCCGGTGAAGCCACGGAAACCGGCGCTGGTACGGAAAATGCTCGGTAAAAGGTACAAGATGTGTTTTCCGATAGGTGTCAAGAATCTGCCCCTTCTGCATGAGCAGAACCGCGTTATAATCATAAGCTTCAAGCTGCCCTGCCTGGTTGCGCCGCAACTGACGGTCACCGTTGCCGATGACAAATGGAAGATCGACTTCAGACTGAAACGCAGTTAATCTCCTCACCAGCTCATAGGTCTCTATTTCACTTCGATTCCGTCGATGAAAATCTATACTTGGAACAAATGACGTCTCGGACCAGACAATCATGTCAACATCAGGATCTGCCTGCACTGCAGACGCAGTTTCGCGAAGGAGAATATCAAGGCTCCTTCGATACGCAGTGACACCTCCAATCCAGGGATCAACATTTTGCTGAACAAGAGCCATCCTGACTTTTGGTGAATAGCTGGTATCGACTGCAAGCAGACTGCCTCCGACTGGAAGCAGAACAGCCAATCCCCCAATCAGGACGAGACTTACACGTCGGGTTTTCAAGGCGCTCAGAATCTGCTTGAAATCTATTCTGTTATCAGAGTCCTGCAGATCGGAAATTATCCACGCAACGAAAATCGAGGGTAGAATCACATAAAGAGAAACTGCCCAGACACCGCCCACTGCCGATATACGCACCAGAGATGACCACTGATACTGGCTATACCCGATTATTCCGTAGCTGTATCCAAGAAAACCGAGAGTTCTCAGGTATTCATACGCCAGCCAGACCGCTGCCTGGGCCAGCCAGCCCCAGCGGGGAAAAGCGCCCCTCATCAAACGGAGCACAGGAAGCATCAGCATGTAGTAGACTGCATAAATCACAGGTACAATAAAAATCGCAAGCGGATGAAAATTGATCAGCCAGTAGTTGAATAGTGCATAGGTTATAAATCCGGTGAAAAGGCCCCATAGCGGGGCGCTCCACCAACTGACTTTGTTCGCTGCAATGAAAAAGGGAATCATTGCAAAAAAAGCAATGAATGGCAGCCCTGTGTCATGGATTATTGAAGGAAAAGATAGAGAAAAAAGTATTGCTGATGCTGTGAACAAGCCCAGATGAGCCAGAAGCCTTCTCGCCATGACTCAGCTGCGCAGGTTCCAGGCCGCCTGTTTCAGTTCCTTACCAGGCCTGAAAGCTACGACCCCATGATCCTTTACGGCGACTAGCTCGCCGGTTCGTGGATTACGGGCTTTCTCCCGCCCTTTCCGGGTTCGCAGTTCAAACGTACCGAAACCGCGGAATTCAGCCACTTTATCATCAAGCAGAGCAGTTTTCACCTCTTCAAAAAAAGAGTCAATTACAACCTGCACATCGCGACGATTAAGATCATGCTGTTCTGCAATGCTTTCTACAAGTTCGGCTTTCGTTAGTTTCTCGGACCCCATTGTATCTCCAACAGCTGTTTACGCTGACTGTACCTTCTGAAGTTGTTTGAACATGCGGGATTTTTTACGGGAAACAGTGTTCTTGTGGTAAACATTCTTGCCTGCAGCAGTATCAAGCAGCTTCTGAGCGGCTGTGAAGGCCTGCTGAGCCTTGGTGCTGTCACCTTCTGCAACTGCTGAATCAAAATTCTTGATTGCAGTCCTGACAGTTCCGCGAATACCCCGGTTATGAAGCCTGCGTTTAACTGACTGTTTATGCCGCTTTGCGGCTGAAGCAATATTTGCCAATGTGTATCCTCCGAATAAAGATTTACTTATTGTGTCTGCGAAAACTACCCCATTACTTTTGTTCTGTCAATGGTTTACCATGCGAATGAATTCAGCTATCTTATCGGGATGAGTTCACTGCTCTTCTATATTATCATGATCTGCCTGCTACTCTTATGGGAAATCGAAATTCTGATCAGGTTCAGTTTTGCATATCATAACACCAGAGGCAAAACTGACCACATTGTATCCACCAGATCACTGCTTTTAATCCGTCTTGCCAGACAACTCACTGGATTCAGGGTGATCATGGACACAGACACCGGAAATCCGCTGCCACATAAACTGCTGTTTATCAGCAATCATCAGAGTCTCCTGGATATAGCCATACTTGTAGCTGCTTTTCCCAATCACAAACTCAGATTCGTAGCCAAAAAGCAGTTGGCACACTGGTTCCCTGCAATTTCACCTATATTAAGGATGCAGACCCATGCCCTGATTGATCGCAAACAGAATTTCTCTGAAGGCAAGAAGAAGCTGGACAGATTGGGAAAACAGGCTGCATCATCCGATGTTTCGCCGACAATATTCCCGGAAGGGACACGGAGCAAAAGCATAGTCCTTGGAACCTTCAATGCCGGAGCGGTCAGAACAATCCAGAAATCCTCAGAACTACCTACAGCCGTCTGCGCCATCGACGGCGGACTTGAACTGGGTAAATTTCACAATTTATTCCACCTGAAAAACAGGATTTACCGGATCAAGCTCCTGACTGTACTCCCGGCGCCGCAGAACAAAGATGAGGTCGTCAACCAGCTCGGTCTGGCCAGAGAATTAATTCAACAAGAACTGAACACATGGAATAATAAATGATTCAAGAATACAAAACACTCGTTCCTTATCTGAAAAAGTACCGTTATTACTACATTTTCGGCAGTCTCGCACTGATTCTGGCTTCAGGAAGTCAATTGCTGATTCCCCAGTTTATCGGCACTGCAGTCGATATAATTTCCTATGGCGAATTCAACCTGACAGAAATTCTGGTTCCCCTCGGCAAGATGATGACAGCAGCTATGCTGATAGTCCTGGGACGACTAGGATGGAGATTCCTCATTCATGGAGCCTCCAGAAATATTGAGGCTCAAATCCGGACCTTACTTTTCAGACACCTACTTAAAATGTCCTCATCCTACTTCAACCGCACATCAGTCGGAGATTTGATGGCCAGAGCAACCAATGACATGAACGCCATAAGAATGGCTTCCGGTATGGGACTTGTTGCAGCAGTCGACGGCATTTTTATGACGGTAACAATCCTGATAATTCTTTTTACCCAGTCACCCAGACTGGCAGTTTTCACTATCATCCCATTCCCGCTGATTACAATTTTTATTCTTACGCTCGGCAGCATGGTAGGCAAGCTGTTCCGCGGGGTTCAAAACAGTTTTTCTGATGTCAGTACCCAGGCTCAGGAGGTTCTCAGCGGAATTGGAGTGGTCCAGGCCTATGCCAAAGAGGATCACTTTATCCAGCGATTTGACGAGGCAAACCTGAAATATCAGCAGAAAAACATGCAGCTGGTTCGAATATGGGGCGCTTTTATGCCGGTTATCACCTTCCTCAGTGGCCTGACCACACTTCTACTGCTGCGCTTTGGCGGTGAACAGGTAATTCTCTCACAACTAAGTCCTGGTGAGTTTGTTGCAACCCTGAGCTATCTTCAGCTGCTGGTCTGGCCAATGATGGGTGCTGGCTGGACTGTTAATCTGATCCAGAGAGGAGCAGCAAGTCTGCAGCGGATCAACGAAGTACTGAATACAAAACCGGAAATAGTCGACTCAGAGCACGCAGTACTGGTCGAAAAACCGATAAAATCGATTCAGATTCGCAACCTCAGCTTCAGATATGAGCCTGAAGGCCCTGAAATTCTTTCGGACATCAATATGGAAATCCAGAATGGAAAAAGCATAGGGATTCTCGGAAGAACAGGAAGCGGAAAAACAACACTCATCCAGTTGTTCTGCCGACTGTACAACCCTCCTCCAAACAGCCTTCTGGTCAACGGCCATGACATACTGAACGTCAGCAAAGAGTCTCTGCGGTCTGCCATAGGAGTAGTTACCCAGAACTCCTTCCTCTTCTCGACAAGCATGCGGAAAAACATTGCATTCGGACTCTATGAACATGAGCACGAGCAGCTTCAGAAAGCGGCTGACATATCTACTATAACCCGCGACATGGCTGATTTCCCACAGGGCTGGGAGACTCAGATCGGCGAGCGCGGAATCAGCCTCTCCGGTGGTCAGAAACAACGTACGAGTATTGCACGGGCTATCGCGGTTGACCCCGAGATACTTGTCTTCGATGACGCTCTCTCTGCTGTAGATACACATACAGAAGAACAGATTCTTCAGAGGCTTTTTGAAGCCAGATCCGGCAGAACAAACATTATAATCAGCCACCGAATCTCCACACTCTCACACACTGACTATATCTATGTAATGGACGGGGGCAAAATTATCCAGACCGGAACACATGAGGATCTCAGCGCCACTCCTGGACTGTACAGTGATATCGTAAAAATGCAGAAGCTGGATTCTGAACATGAAGGTACAACATGATTGAAAACGAAAAAATTCTGACTGGTTATAACCATGATGTAATGAGCAGGTTATTAGCTTATGCAAAACCCCATAGAATTGCCCTCGGCATAGCTCTGACAGCATTGATAATTGCATCCGCAGGCCAACTCAGCCTACCTGTAATAATACAACGGGCTGTAGACCGGCACATGATAAGCAACTACACCGAAATACACCCCGCCACAGCCGAAAATACAGACGAGACTGTTCAGCGCTATTACCTGGAAATTCTGGATAAGGCAATTGAGGCAGGAGACAATCGTTATATTCCACGTGAAGAACTGCGTCTGATTCCGGGCGCGGTCATCGAGGAACTCACAGGTATCGGAATAATCGGCAGATCCGGATTCCAACTCTACGAACATGAGGATTTCCCTCAGGATACCCTTGGGGACATGGAAATACATGCCATGAGCAGGGAGCACATAGTCGTAAGCTCGGACTTACTGCGTGAAACAGACGAGGAGGTACTCCGACGTATAAGACAGAGCAATATACGAGATCTCCATCAAAGCAGCATGATTTTCCTGATGGTCCTGCTGGCAGTACTTATCTCAACCTTTCTTCAGGTGTATCTCATGACATACACCGGCCAGCGAATAATGAGAAGCCTGAGAATGCATCTCTTTTCCCACACCGTTCGCCAGAGCATTGCACATCACAGCACCCAACCCATAGGCCGTACTGTCAACCGTATCACAAATGATGTGGAAACCATTAATGAATTGTTCACCAGTGTTCTGATAACCATTATCAGGGATATTATAATGATGTGTGGCGCAGTAGCTGCGCTGATTCTGGTACACCGTACCCTGGGCTTTATTACTGTTACCACCCTGTTTCCGGTATTTATTGTAACAGCCGTCTTCCGACATAAATCACGCACAGCCTTCAGAAATGTCCGCCACTGGGTTTCACAGGTAAACACCTTCCTGTCCGAGCATCTGGGCGGAATGACAATCGTACAGATGTTTGCCAGAGAAAAGCGGACGAGCGATGAATTTGATGAAATCAACGGCTCACTCCTCAAGGCCAGTCTGGCAGAAATGAAGGTATTCGCAATTTTCCGCCCGATAATCGATCTTCTTTCGTCTACCTCAACAGCAATCATGATATTCTTTGGTGCCAGCCTTTTTCTGGACAACATGATCTCACTAGGTGTCCTTATTGCATTCGTAAACCTGATCAGGGAATTTTACCGCCCGGTAATGGAGCTCTCCGAGCAGTTCACAATCCTGCAGTCTGCACTCGCTGGAGGTGAACGCGTATTCGAGATGCTGGATAATGAGCAGAGAATCCCCGATGACGGAACAGTAAAACCAGATCAGCCAGAAGGAAATATTCGATTTGAATCAGTTGATTTCAGCTACATTCCAGGTGAACCGATCATTCGAAAACTCAGCCTGGATATTAAGGCCGGTGAAACCGTAGCAATTGTCGGCTACACAGGCGCGGGAAAAACAACTATTACAAAGCTGCTGACAAGACTGTACGATATTGACTCTGGAAATATCTATCTTGACGATACTGAGCTGAGGGACATGCCACTGCAGGATCTCAGGAATCTTGTTCAGCCGATCCAGCAGGACGTCTTCCTTTTCAAGGATACAATTGCCGAAAACATCAGTCTTGGAAGGGACGCAAAGGGCATTTCAATCGAACAGGCGGCGGTCCTGGCTCAGGCAGCACCGTTTATCGACCAACTCCCCCATGGCTACCAGACGGTTATACAGGAAGGTGGCGCAGACCTTTCTACCGGTCAACGGCAGCTTCTTAGTTTTGCAAGGGCGCTGTATCATAATCCGCGTGTAATTATTCTTGATGAAGCAACAGCAAATATTGACACAGAAACAGAACAGGCAATTCAAAAAGCGATGAAGACTGTGCTCCAGGGACGGACCAGTATCGTGATTGCTCACAGACTCTCAACAATTCAGAGTGCTGACAAGATTATCGTACTGAGTCACGGTGAGATTGCTGAACAGGGAACACATGCAGAACTGCTCAGAGCTGGAGGAATGTACATGTCGCTCTACAAGCTGCAATACAAACTCCAGGAACAGCTTCCTTCATCATCCCCGGCATAGCATAAAGGGAATCGGATTACTCGGTTGCGACGGTACTGAGCGGGGTTTCCCGCTCACGATTTCCGCAGCATCCTCCGTGACATTCCTCGACTGTCCATAAGCGCTGAACTTCGTCGTAGCCGAGACGGCAGGCAGAAATATTCCTGCGTACACCTTCACGGTTCACCACCTGTATTCGCCTGGCAAGAATATTCACATCACATACCGTGTACTTCTCACCTTCATCGATGACTCTGGAGCCGGGGTGAGGGAACAGCTTGCTGTCTTCAGCATAGGCCTCGTACTCGAAGTTAAGACAGCATAAAAGCCGACCGCAGGCCCCGCTTATTTTCGATGATGAAACCGGAATATTCTGTACCTTGGCCATTTTTATGGAAACCGGCTTCAACCGGTCACTTACCGTATTGCAGCAAAAAGGCCTGCCACATACCCCGAGACCGCCGATAAACCGGGACTCATCACGAACACCGACCTGCCGTAATTCTATCCTGGTCTTGAAATGCGGTATGAGATCCGAAATCAAGGCCCGGAAATCGACACGGTTATCGGCTGTAAAATAAAAAAGCAGACGAGGATCCAGCAGAACATAATGAGCAGACACCATGTTCATCGCCAGTCGATGAGTCTTCACAAGATCCCGGCAGATTTTCAGGGCTTCCTGCTCCCTCTCAAGATTCATATCCCGCTGTTCCAGATCGGACTCTTCAGCCATTCGGGAAAATTCCCATTCAGGCAGAAGAGCAAGATCTTCAGGATTTTTAGGAACTCCGGTAATCTTTGCAAGATCACGCCCGAAAGGACTGTCGATAATGCAGAAATCACCAGTTTGACACTCAAGATCCACAGGCACTTTCGTAAGCCCGGATTCATTTGAGTGAAGCATCTTTATTGCATATGCAGTGCATTCAGCACTCATAACACTTTCTCCATTTGCCCAAACCGGCATTAGTGAAGCAAATCAACGATCAAACCCTGAATTTCATCTACTTTAGCAAGCAGTTCCATTTGATCTCTTTGAGTTGCAAGCATCCCTTCCGCCAGCTGAGCCAGTTTTGAATCAATAACTGTCAGTAAGGAAAAGCTTTTTCTTTTCAGAATGTGAGTGCCGGAACTATGTTCCTCAACAATGATCCCTTCTCTCACAACCCGCTCTACCAGACTCCTGACCAGCCGCTTGTAATCATTAACATTTTCTGCACCAGGAAAACGTTTCAGTTTCTCTCCTGCAGACTGAATCTGCTGAAAAAGCTCCTCAGCATCATCAATATGAATCGGCGAATTTTCCACAGTCGCAGCTGTGGTTTTATTTTCTTCTGCTTCAAAAAGCTTCTGAAAAATTCCGCTTTTTTTCTGACTTTGCTTTTTTTCATCAGTTTTTTTCTTCAGGTCCGGTTTGACTAACGGAAAATATGCTCCGGGCTGAATATCTATCCGCTCCATCACCCCTCCCCTGTTAACTGATCTGTGACTTCAGCTCTTCCACAGACTCTTCGGCAGATCCGGAATCTCCCCGCAGCCATGACAAAAGGCCTCGCCTCTTTTTAAGAGCAGCCTCTTCCATTTTCATCTCCATGGGTATGCCACTCACCTGAAGCAAGCCATCAATAAGGGCGCCTTCTTCAGCCACAAGCCTGGGAGCATAAATGTCCCCCAGCACGACGGCGCTCGAAAGTAGAATCACTTTCTGACTGGCTTCAATTACTCCCCGCACAGCTCCACCAATCACAACTGTTGCAGCCTGTACTACGCACTCAGCCCTGCCGTTGGTACCAATCAGTAGTTTACCGTTGGTCTTGATATTGCCGGAATAATCACCGTCAATACGCAATAACCCGCGGCTGGTGATATCACCCCTGAAAAAAGAACCTTCGCCTACAAGTGAGTTAATTACTAATTCATCAATATCCTGTGCCATTCAGTATCCTATGTACCAGATCGGCGGTAACCTGTCCACCGACCGGCAGTTATCTGTAAAAAATCTGCTGGATTCAGAAAGTCTGATCCTATCATAACGGTAAAACCTAGCTGCGGCTGAACCGCATAACCTGATTTTCCGACAGTTCCTATTTCCTGTCCCTGTGAAACACTCTCACCTTCACCTACAAAAATAGCACCCAAATGCTCATATCTTGTAGTAAAGCCATACCGATGATTCACCACGACAAACCAGCCCTTGTCAACCGGATCAAAATCGACCCTTGCTACTATTCCGTTCGCAGATGATACTACATGATCACCAACACCATTCAGACTGATGACCAGTCCCCGGTTTACAACCCATTGATCGTATACCGGATGAAGTACCGGCCCGAACATTGAGGATATGGTCCCCCGATTCCCTCTGACCGGCCAGATATGAGGAATATCTTCAAGCAGATCCCTGCTGCTGGTAACAGTTCGGTAAATTCTGTCAATCGGAGACAGAGAAGAATCGACCTGTTCTCTTATGTACTGCAGATCATACAACTGTCTGAAGTCGCCTTCCTGAACCTCCTGCAGTCCAAATAAATCCCCCAGATCTCCATCGGCTGGTCTGATTGACGAAGAATCTGAATCAGGAATACCAAGCGTATCCATTGTATTGCTCATTGCTGACTGAAACCGCCGTGCAGCTAACTGCAGGTTCACAATGTCTGAAACAACCTGCTCCAGCTCATCCTGTGCCTGCTGCTCCGCTGCTCTCCGCTGAACCTGCAGGCTGTCACTGGTACTATACTCGGCTGCGAGCACAAGAAATGCAAGGGTAATCGAAACAACCAGGACCAGAGCCAGCAATATTGCATATATGTTAACCCGAAGATTGAATCCTTTTCTGTGGGAGTGAGGTAAAACCATGATCGTGATGGTACGCGAGGATGAAGAAAAAACCGACCCGAGAAAAGACAGAAAAGATTTCCTGTTTTTCCTCCCCCCACTGCTTTCCTTCTGCAATATTCGCTCCTTTTTTAACAATACTGTAAGCTATCATGCGCGGGATTGGTTGTCAAACCTGGAAGAAATGATTCATTGGTTGACCTTTCTGCTTCCGGGTGCTATCCTATGCTTTGAGACCTTCGGTCATCGCCTTATCATAATTAACGGAATTAGCCATGAGAATGTTTGACACTCACGCCCACGTTGGGTTGATCCACGACGACCCAATTGAACAGCTTATTATTGTACAGGAAGCCCGTCAGGATGGTATAGATGGTATACTCAGCATCTGCAACAATCTGCGAGACTTTTTTACAGTATACGAAAATCTAAAAACTGCATCAAATGTGTATTTTGCTGTAGGTGTTTCCCCGTCAGAAGTGACAAACCCGGGCCGAGACTGGGAGGAGCAGCTTGAAAAAGGCGCTTCATTCGATCGTGTTGTCGCAATCGGAGAAACCGGCCTCGATTACTTCAGGAAATTTGGAGACAAGAACTCGCAGATCGAGCTTTTTATCCGTCAGCTGGAAATTGCTGACAGATTGCGGAAACCTGTTGTTATCCATAACCGCGAAGCCGGTCAGGACACCCTTCAGATTCTCAAGGAGAAACTTCCCGACAAGGGAGGTGTACTCCACTGCTATTCCGAAGACTGGACCTTTGCACAACAAGCGCTTGAGCTTGATCTGTACATCTCCTTTGCAGGTAATGTAACCTACCGGAATGCCAGAACACTGCATGAAACTGCACAGAAAATGCCGATTGAGAAAATGCTGGTTGAGTCGGAAAGCCCCTTTATGGTACCGGCACAGCACCGCGGAAAACGGAACAAGCCAAGTTATATGAAAGAAACAGTCTCTTTTCTGGCAGATCTCCGCGAACTGCCTGCCGAAGAGATGGCCGAAATTCTATATCAGAATGCAAGCCGATTCTTCGGAATCTGATAAACCGCGACACCTGTCAATAGAGGCAGATTTCGCTTTCAATACCAGGCCCTGAAGCCTTCGGCATCAGGGCTCATATTGACCCTTTCCCCTCCTAGTGATATACACAGAACCGTGGATAATACGACAGAAAGTTTAAAACACTTTTGCGGGGTAGTTGGAATATATTCCGACCATCCTGTGAATTTACCCGAAAAATTGTTCTTCACTCTCTTCAGTCTTCAGCACAGAGGACAGGAGAGTGCCGGAATTTCCTATAGAAAAGATGGCCAAACCACCGTATATAAAGACATTGGTATGGTAAGCCAGGTTCTCTCCCGCTATCTCGATAAGGAACGGACATCAAAGCTTGGAATCGGCCATGTACGATATTCGACCAAGGGCGGGAATAAAATCGAGAATGTGCAGCCAATTCATGTGCAATGCAACAAAGGCGATATAGCACTGGCTCACAATGGAAATCTTTCCAACTCCAACATGATCAAACACAACCTGTTTCAGGGGGGCTCTATTTTCCAGACCACCTCAGACAGCGAGTTGTTTGTCCACCTTATCTCCCGCTCCATACAACCTAATTTCCATTTCGCGCTGATCGATGCCTTGAGTCAGATGCAGGGTGCATTCAGTATGGTTCTTACTCACGAGGACAGCCTTTATGCTGTGCGCGATCCTTACGGGTTCCGACCGCTGTATATCGGAACCAAGGATGGGGTTACGATCGTCGCAAGTGAAACGTGTGCCCTTGATATTCTGAAGGTTACAGAGCGTCGAGAAGTACGTCCCGGGGAACTGATTAAAATCGATGAAAACGGAATATCCTCAGAAATATATGCGCCAGCTCAGCAGTCACAACGCTGCATATTTGAACTTATCTATTTTGCCCGCCCAGACAGCCAGGTATTCGGAGAATCGGTACATCTCAAACGCAAACTTATGGGAGCAGCCCTCGCCAAGGATGATACCGTAGGGGCAGATGTTGTCATTCCTGTACCAGACAGCGGCAATAATGCAGCCTTGGGTTATGCCGAAGAATCCGGCCTGCCACTCGACTATGGACTGACAAGAAACCATTATGCCGGCCGGTCATTTATTATGCCTACAACCGCCGAGCGTGAACTGGCAGTCAGAATGAAACTTCATCCGGTTCGGGAAGTAATTGAAGGCAAGCGGATAATTCTGGTAGATGACTCATTAGTTCGAGGAACCACTGCCAGAATTCTGGTAAATCTACTACGTGAGGCCGGTGCAGCAGAAATTCATTTAAGATTAAGCTCCCCCGAGGTCCGCTGGCCGTGTTTCTTCGGGATAGATATTCCGACAAGGAACGAGTTGATATCAAATCATAAGACTCCAGAGGAAATCGCTGAGTATATCGGCGCCGACAGTGTGCACTTCCTCACCCTTCCCAGGCTGCTTGAATGCTTCAAGGATCCAGAAGGCTACTGTAATTCCTGCTTTACCGGAAAATACCGTCTGCCAGTGACTGTACCCGAGGATGAACTGAACATGCCACGGGATAATGAAAAAACAGCAGGTCAGTAATCGGCCAAAGGAGAATACAGATGGATTATGCATCCGCAGGCGTCAGCATAGAAAAAGGCGACGCATTTGCTCATTTTATTGCAAATCAGAAGTCTAAAGCAGTTTCATCACAAATCGGAGGATTTGCCGGAGGAATTCCGCTTGACCTGAGCGCATACTCCGAGCCGGTAATGCTTTCTACCACCGATGGTGTCGGAACCAAACTTCTCGTAGCAAAAAAAATCGGTGACTACAGCAGTGTTGGAATCGACCTTGTCGCTATGTGCGTCAATGATCTTGCTGCAGCTGGCGCAGATCCTATCAGTTTTCTTGACTATATCGCCTGTGGAGCCATTCAGGAGGAACTGCTCCAGAATGTAATTAAAGGCATAATAAAAGGCTGTGAACTTGCAGACTGTACCCTCGTCGGAGGAGAAACCGCCGAAATGCCTGACATGTACAAGAACGACGATATTGACCTGGCTGGCTTCGCTGTCGGTATTGCTGATAAAAAAGAGATCCTCCCCAAAGAGGGCATTGCAGATGATTGTGTAATCCTGGGGATTGCCAGCAGCGGAATCCATTCCAATGGGCTCTCACTGGCGCGCAAAGCGGTGCCGGATAATAAGATCGATCTCTGGAAAACAATGCTTGAACCCACACGCATCTACGTAAGAGAACTCAGAGCCCTCAGAGAATCCGGAAAACTTCTTGCAGCAGCGCACATTACCGGTGGAGGTCTGATTGCGAATACCGAACGCGTGCTTCCAGAGGGATATACTGCAAGAAGCAGTTTTGACTGGTCAGTACCGGATATTTTTACAGAAATTCAGAAATCAGGCAACGTAAGCACAGAAGAGATGCGGAAAGTATTTAATATGGGAGTCGGAATGACGCTCATAGTCCGCAGTAAGGACGCCGCAGATCTAGAAAGAATTGCAGACGACAACAATTTCCAGCTTATTTCCGTAGGAACAGTAGTCAAAATAAAGGAATAAATTATGGCCAACTGTGCTGTATTTGCATCAGGAACAGGCAGTAATTATGTCAAGCTGCAGGAAGCTTTCAATCTTCAGAATCGACATAGCATCCGCTGCCTGGTTTGCGACCGAACAGCAGCGGCTGTTATCCCGAAGGCCATAGGATTCGGCACAACAGTTGTTCCCATGATCTACAGGAAAAATGCTGAAGGAAAACTTGACAGACATTCCGCAGAAGAACATGTAATCTCCATCCTGCGCCTCCTTGAAGTAGACTGCATTATCCTTGCCGGCTTCATGAGAATTATCAGCCCGCTGCTGCTTGATGCATTCCCGGGACGCATTGTCAATATTCACCCCAGTCTGTTGCCCAGATATCCCGGCAGCAGGGGAATAGAGGAAAGCATTGCTTCCACTGATCCTGAACTGGGAATAAGCATACATCTTGTTGATTCCGGCGTAGATACGGGACCGATCATCACCCAGAAATCATTTGTCAGGATCCCTGGTGACAGTTTTGAAACTGAAAAGGAAAAAATACACCAACTGGAACATACCTGGTACCCCAAAACCGTTCTGAAATTTCTCGAAAAAACCGGACAGACCCGAACTTAAAAAGGAGCATAAAATGAATATACTGGTAATCGGAAACGGAGGAAGAGAACACGCTATTTTATGGAAGCTCTCTCAATCGGAGTCAGTACGGAAGCTCTATGCCTACCCGGGAAATGCCGGAACCGAAGACATTGCCCGGAATATTCCAGCTCCCTCAGTAGACCCCGAATGGAAATCCCTGATAGCAACCTGCCGGGAACTATCAGTTGACTGGGTCTTCATCGGCCCGGAACAGGCTTTGACAGAGGGTGTAGTTGACGCACTGGCAGCGGCAGGTATCCCAGCATTTGGACCGCATGCTTCAGCAGCACGGCTTGAAGGAAGTAAAAGCTTTTCCAAGGATTTCATGCTTCGCAACAATATTCCAACTGCGCGTTCTGTTACGGTACATACGGAAGCAGAACTTGAAAAAGAAATTGCAGGCCGGAAGGGAATGATAGTCCTGAAAAAAAGCGGACTGGCGGCCGGAAAAGGTGTATTCGAATCTGACAACAGCACAGACCTGCTGGAATTCGGTAGAAAAATCATAGATAGCGACAGCATTGTGATTGAAGAATATCTGAAAGGTTACGAGGTTTCAGTATTCACTCTGAGTAACGGCAGAGATTTCTTCGTACTTCCAGTATGCGCAGATTACAAGAAAGCCGGGGATAATAACACCGGACCGAATACAGGCGGAATGGGAGCAATCTGCCCGGTTCCATGGTTTTCCGATGAAGAACTGCAGAAAGCAGTCAACAGTATTATTGTTCCCACACATAAAGCCCTGGAAAAAGAAGGCCTGAATTACACAGGAGTTCTCTATTTCGGACTGATGATAGACGAGTATGGCGCTAAACTGCTTGAATATAATGTTCGCTTCGGTGACCCCGAGGCACAGATATTAATGCCTTTGATTCAGGGGGATTTTGCACAGATCTGTCAGGATTTGATTCTACAGCGGGAAACAGAAATATGCTCCTCAACCGGAACTGCGGTAACTGTAGTTGCAGCAGCACCGGGATATCCGGGAGATTACCCCAGGGATCTTCAGGTCAGAATCAACGAGACAAGCGCTGAAAACAACAGTATTTTTCATGCTTCCACCTACAGAGCAGATGACTCCACAATCCGGACCTCAGGCGGCCGTTGCTTTACCGCGACAGGCTGGGGAGCTGATGCAGAAGAAGCGAGAAAAGCGGCTTATGAATGCATTACGCATATTGATTTCAAGGGAATGTGGTACAGAAGCGATATCGGCAAGCGAATAATTACCAGCCCTGCTGTCTCCTGACCTCATACATGAGAACACCGGCGGCAACTGAAACATTGAGAGAATCCACATGACCTTTCATCGGAATTGAAATTATATGATCACAAAGACTGGCTGTATGCTGATGCAGCCCCTTCCCCTCACTCCCGAGAACAAGTCCGACCTTCCCTCCGAGATTGAGTGCTGAGGCTTTTTCACCACCCATATCCGCCCCATATATCCAGAACCCCTGCTCTTTGGACTCTTCCAGCGCTCTGTTCAGATTACTTACCTGAAAAACCGGAACATAATGTGCGGCACCGGAACTTACCTCGATTACACTGCTAGTAATACCTGCACTTCTCCTGCCCGGTATCACAACAGCATCAACCGAAAAAATATCTGCACTTCGTAAAATGGCCCCTAAATTATGCGGATCGGTTATACCATCGAGGAATAATATCAACGCAGACTCAGCGTTTCCGAGAGCCTTGATGCGGTCACCGAAATCTCCCGGCACATGTGCCACCGGCATTCTACTCTTATCCCTGCTTTTGTCCTTGCTACTGTCCCTGTTTTTGTCCGGTGCAGCATCTACAGCTCCGGAATCCATCAGCTGAAAAGCAATACCACGCTGCCTGTCTCCGGCAATAGACTGCAATTCCCGGTCACTGACAAATTTAACCTGAATACCGGATGACTTTGCTTTCTCACTCAAGGTTTGAACACGCGGGCTGTTTTTACCTTTCCGAATAAACAACACACCCTTACGACCGGCCTTTAATGCTTCTGAAATAGCCTGGAAATTAAATAATAACAATGAGCTACCGCCTGTTAATCAATTGAGTAAAAAAATCATTCATAATTGCGAATAAAATCTGCAACACCATCAGCGTTGGTATCCCGTCTTATTTGCGTGACAAGGTATCCCAGGTCAAGTTCGACCCATACATCTATAAGACCGTCATGTGTTGTATCAAGTTCTCTTGATACAAGCTCCCCGTCATCATAAAAATAAAAGTCATCAAATAATCCATTATGACTGTAATCGTAAACTTCCTGCACTTTACTGCCGGCAGCATTGAAGAGCACAACATAGTCTGTCATACCATCATTATTTCTATCCCAATGCTTCCAGATACCCTCTGGATAATCCGAGGGATCAACAGAACGTACATACAGCTTTTCTCTATCTGCATCTGCCCGCTGATTTTGGGCTGATACAAGAACTGTGGGTACCAGCGTCAATAACAGACAGATCAAGATACTGCGGATGACTGTAAACATAATAAACCTCCGATGTAAATCATCGGAGGTTTGATAGAAAAAATGAGCTTTAGTCCAGATCTTTCAAAGCCAGCGGCTTTGGTTTTCGATCAGTGTCTTCCTGATCAAGAAGCTCCTGATACAGCTTTTTCTGTTTACCGGAAAGCTTGGCAGGTGTCTGAACCCTGAACTGGATATACATATCACCACGCCTCGTCGTACTGTGCAGATAGGGTACGCCTTCACTTCGTATTCTCAGCATTTTTCCATTCTGGGTAGCAACAGGAACCTTTACCTTGACCCGTTTTCCATCCAGTGTCTCAACAGAAATCTCATCACCTAGCGCAGCCTGCGCTGGACTGATAGGAATTGCACAGTAGATATCATTTCCCTTCCGCTCAAAGAATTCATGAGGGCGTACAATAATATAAACATAAAGATCACCGGAAGGACCGCCATTTTTCCCGGCATCGCCCTGCCCCGGAATATGAATACGTTTCCCGTGCTCTATGCCGGCAGGTATTGTGACCTTGATGCGCTGTCTTTTCTGACTGAGACCGTTTCCACCGCAGGATTTACAGGGTTTATCAATTACCGATCCACTACCACCACAGGACGGACAGGGTTGTGCGATCGAAAAGAAGCCTGAGCTCCTTCGTACCTGGCCACTGCCTCCACAGGTGTGACAAGTAGTAAACCCGCCTCCGCTCTCTGCACCGCTGCCTTTACATGTGCTGCAGTGCACCTGCTTGGAGTACTCGATTTCTATCTTGTCTCCGAACGCAGCTGTCGTGAAGGGAATCTCCAGATCATAGCGCAGATCCGATCCCGGTGCATGACCGGGTTCCCGGGAACGCCTGGTTCGCGAGCGGCCGCTGTTTCCGAAGAAGGATCCGAAAATATCCCCGAAATCGCCGAATATATCCTCATAATCCCGGGTAGAACCACCGAATCCACCGCCCTCACCCATACCTTCCAGTCCAGCAAATCCGAACTGATCATAGGTCTGACGCTTCTGCGGGTCAGCCAGCACCTCATAGGCTTCACTGGCTTCCTTGAATTTGCTTTCGGATTCGGAATCACCCGGATTCTTGTCTGGATGATATTTAACAGCAAGTTTGCGGTATGCTTTTTTTATCTCGTCGGGGCTTGCCGATTTCGCAAGCCCCAGTACTTCGTAATAATCACGCTTTGACACGTATGATGCTCCCTTCAGCAGTCATTAATACTGTGAACCTATTTGTCGTCGTCGACAACTTCATAATCAGCATCTTCTACACTGTCGTCGTCTTTTGATTTTCCTGCATCTTCACCCTGATCTGTATATGACTCAGACTGGCCCTCAGCACCCTGCTGCTGAGCCTGACTGTTCTTGTAAATCTCTTCAGCGAGCTTGTGAGAGACTTTCTGCAGCTCTTCGGATTTACCCTTGATTTCATCTACAGAACCGCCCTCTATGGCTGTCTTGAGGTCTGCAAGGGCTTTTTCGATTGCTTCCTTGTCCTCGGCACTAACCTTGTCACCATAATCTGCAAGCGACTTTTCGGTAGCATACACAAGATTATCGGCTTCATTACGGGCTTCTGCTGATTCACGTGCTTTACGATCCTCTTCAGCATTAGCCTCAGCATCCTTGACCATGCGTTCGATTTCATCCTCGTTGAGTCCGCTGGAAGATTCGATCCGGATCTTCTGTTCCTTGCCGGTACCCAGATCCTTGGCGGAAACATGCAGTATTCCGTTAGCATCAATATCGAAGGTTACTTCAATGCGCGGTACTCCCCGAGGAGCTGCTGGAATTCCTACAAGATCAAAACGACCAAGGCTTCTGTTCTGACTTGCCATTTCACGCTCACCCTGAAGCACATGAATGCTTACAGCGGTCTGATTATCTGCTGCAGTAGAGAATTCCTTGTTCTTGCGGGTTGGAATCGTTGTATTGCGTTCAATAAGTTTGTGGAATACACCACCAAGCGTCTCAATTCCGAGACTGAGCGGAGTAACATCGAGTAGCAGAACATCCTTTACATCGCCGCCGAGAATACCACCCTGTACAGCAGCGCCCATAGCAACAACCTCGTCGGGGTTTACACCTTTATGAGGCTCTTTCTCGAACAATTCTTTTACCATTCTCTGAACAGCTGGCATTCTGGTAGAACCACCGACAAGAATGACTTCATCGATCTGTGACGCTGTAAGTCCCGCATCCTTGAGTGCCTGTATACAAGGCTGCTTGGTTTTCTCAACAAGATCACTCACCATCTGCTCGAACTTTGCACGGGTCAATGAATACTGCATGTGTTTCGGACCGGTGCTGTCCGCTGTTATGAATGGAAGGTTGATTTCTGTCTGCTGGGCAGTAGAAAGCTCTTTCTTGGCTTTTTCTGCTGCTTCCTTCAAGCGCTGCAATGCCATACGATCCTTACTCAGATCGATGGAATAGTCCTGGTTAAAACTCTGGATAAGCCAGTTGATGATTTTCTGGTCGAAGTTGTCACCACCGAGATGAGTGTCCCCGTTCGTACTTTTCACCTCAAAAACACCATCCCCGAGCTCAAGGATAGAGATATCAAATGTACCACCACCAAGGTCGAAAACGGCAATAGTTTCTTCATTTTTAGCCTTGCCCAGACCATATGCAAGAGCAGCTGCAGTAGGTTCATTTACAATACGCTTTACATCAAGGCCCGCTATTTTACCAGCGTCCTTGGTCGCCTGCCGCTGACTGTCGTTAAAATAGGCTGGTACAGTGATAACTGCTTCTGTTACTTTTTCGCCGAGGTAATCTTCTGCAGTCTCCTTCATTTTCTGGAGGGTTGCTGCTGATATTTCCGGTGGTGAAAACTGTTTGCCGTTAACATCAATACGGGCACCACCATTACTATCTTTAACAACATGATAAGGAACCATGGATATTTCTTCAGCTACCTCTTCAAAGCGCCGACCCATAAACCTTTTTATAGAAAAAATAGTATTTTCCGGATTGGTGACCATCTGATTCTTGGCGGGTTGGCCGACAAGTCTCTCTTCTTTTTGTGTATATGCAACGATTGACGGTGTGGTGCGCTGTCCCTCGCTGTTAGGAATAACTACGGCTTGATCGCCATCCATAACAGCGACACATGAGTTTGTAGTTCCCAGGTCAATACCAATAATCTTTCCCATTTTTTATTCTCCTTAAATAATTAATTAATCAGTGTAATACTTTGCCACTAGGGCATTGATACCTTTACTTTTGCCGAACGAATCACTCTATCGTGAAGCAGGTAGCCTTTCTGGAAAACCTCTTCCACTTTCGCGCTCTCCTGCCCTTCTGCCGCAGGTGCAGATGCGACAGCCTCATGACGCTGCGGATCGAACTCCTGACCTTGATCATCGAATCTTGTCAGGTGATATCGGTTCTCCAGCATACTTACCAGTTGTTTTTCAATCATCACGATTCCATCGTGAAAGGACTGAAAATCATTTGAGCCGACTGACGAACTTATGGCCCGCTCGAAATCATCGATTACAGATACCAGATCAGAAAGAATCTGCTGATTGGCATATTTTGCAAATTCTTCTTTCTCTCGCAGCATCCGCTTACGGAAATTTTCGAAATCTGCGTGCTTTCTGAGGTATTTATCCTTCAGTTCGCTGTTTTCTTCCTCGAGCTCAGCAATCCTGGCTTCAAGCTTTCCGAGTAAGTCATCGCTCTGGATAGCTTCATCACCTTCGGCCTCTGAAGTCTCGATATCCACGCTTGAAGCAGAATCCGTGTCTGCTTGCTCTTCTGCTGCAGAGGATTTACCGCTTCGGCCAAGATCCTCTTCACATACTTCATCTCTGTCCATTCTTTTCCTCGAGTTAACTTGAATTGTGTGCATAAGATACCGATATATGCTGCCAATCGTCAAGGGATACTGGTTTTATACATGGGCCTGCTCATTTATGAGCAATCTCAAGTATCAGTTCCACCTCACCCGGACTGAGTTTTGTAGCTTTTGCAATTTCATCGACCTGCCAGCCGTTTCTTGACAACTTGATCACCGTATCCCTCGCCTGTACTGAGGGCGCCTCATTTGACTTACGCTTGTTATCGTCAGGCTTCTCGCGCAACAGACTTCCAAGAAGTCTGAGCTGCTCATCGGCCTCCCTGGTAAGCTCATCGAATCTTGTTTCAGTTCTTGCAAGCCATTCACGCGCGGTCTGAACCTTGTTTATCCTGGCCTCTACATCATTCATGATCGAGTTAAGATTTGCCAGCTGATTTACCGCCTGCTCAACACTTTCTTTCTCGCTGTGCAGAGACCCTATCATCTGCTTGATTTCATTGATCTGACCGGGAACGGAAGACAATTCGGCTTCTATATCCTGCATAGCAGTTTCCATTTGAGTAATTTTCTGGAAACCCTCATCTATCGCACGGGCTGTTCCGTTAATGACATCGCTCTTGGTCTGCATTCGCTCATATCGCTCATTTACAGATTCCTGAAGCTCTTCCAGGCTACGGATCTTGATCTGCATATTCTGCATGGTATCATGACTGTCAGTCAGCATCTGCACCTGAGCATCAACGGCCTGGGAAAGACGCATAAGCTCTTGATATCCACTCTCCAACTGATCAATCCGTCGTTTTTCCTGCGTAAAGCGGCCCATTTTCTCGATCGCTTCATCTCCAAGCTTACGCAGTTTCTGGAACTGTGTCTCCATTTCTCTAAGTTCTTTTCTCTGGTTTTCAACTCGCTGCAGATCAGTTTTCAGTTCCTCTATTGATTCCTGCAGAGAGATTTTCAGTGAATCGGCCCGTTCAAATATCTTGGTCTGCTCAACAAATGCTTTCTGACGCTTCTCGATTTCAGTCACATTGAGCCCTAACAGATTAGCCCTGTCCTCAAGCTTGCTGAACAGCTTGTCTTCCATAGAATCAAACTTCTCACGTGTATCCTGAACAAGTCCACGGAATTCGCGGAAACGGGAATCTATTCCCTGCTCGCGCTCCTTCATACCTGAAAGGAATTCACTCTGATACTGTTCATATCGAATAGCGAAGCTTTCCAGAGCATTGCTGATCTCACTGCTCAAGCGCTGGTCCAGTTCTGCAGCCTGACTAAACATTGCCTGCATCTGATTCTGCAGGTTTTCACGTTCCTGCTCTGTCTGGGTTATGAGAATATCTCTCTGCCTTGCAAAATCATCCCTGACAGATGCAATGCTGTTTTCTGTTTCAAGCTTCAACCCGGCTATGTCAGAGTCAATATTCTTTTCCGCACTCCCCAACTTCTGGAGCACTTCTGTCTGCCAGAGGGTAACATCAGCACGCGTTGCATCCAGAACAGTTTCCAGCTGTAGTTTTCCAGCCTGGGCGTTTTCCTGCAGTCCCCTCAATTCTGTCTGAAGTGACTTCTCGAACTCCCTGATCTGAGCTGAATATTCATCGGAATGCTGCCGCAGTTCATGAACAAGCTGCTCTCTGGATTGCTGCCTGATTTCTTCGAGCTCCGTCCGGATCTGCTCCTCTGCGCCTTCAGCCTGCTGTTCTATATCAGCATAATGCTGTCGAAGGATCTTCTCGGTTTCCTGCAGCTGTTCCGAAAGCCTTTCATACTGCTGATTGCTTTTCTGCTGCATATCCGCCAGTGAATTCTTGAGAGAATTCGTATACTGCTGTTCGAGCAACTGACGCTCCTCGCTGTAAGCGACAGTATGCACTTCTATTTTTTCAGCAATCGAATCCTGCCAGTCAGCGAGCTGGCTCTCCATGGAACTGGTTCTACTGCGGAGATCATTAAAGAAGTCATCCTCGAACATCTGAAGCTTGGCATTTACACTGTCATAAGCCTGTTTTTTGAGTTCATCCAACCCGCTCTCAAGGGCCTGCATTTCCTGTCTGACAACACCCATATCCGTCTGTGCTGCGAGAAGATCTTCCTTTCTCTGTGAAATAAGCTGCTCACCCAGAGAACTGATCTCATTATGCAGGGCTTCACCCGAGCGCTGTATCATGTTCCGAAGCTGATCTTCAAGCTGATCGATATCGTCAGCCACCAGATGTATGCTGTCCAGTCTGGCTCCGACCATTGTCTCGGTTTCACCTATGCGTGACTCGACCAGTCCCAGGAGTTTCCTTTCCAAACCGGCAATTCCACTGTCCATTTTACTGTAGGCATCCTTATGCCGTTCCTCAAGATCCTGATGAATGTTCTCATATGCTGTCTCAAGCAATTGTTGAAGATCCGTGCTTCGCCTGGACCAGGATTGCTCAATCTCCTCAGTTCGTGAAGAAAGGCTCTCTTCGATTTCCCGGGTCTTCTCTGAGAAACCCAGCTCGATCTCCCGGCCCCGTTCTGTAAGTCTGTTTTCCAGCAATCCCAGATTCTGAGCCATTTCGGATTCAAAACTGCTGCTCTTCTGCAGACTGATCTGCTTGACTCCCAGAAGCTCCTCTTCAATCTCCTTGCTACGAGCAGACATGCTGCCTTCAAGCCGGCTCAGGCCCTGCATAAGCTCTGCCTCGATTCTGCCGGCGTTCTGCTGACTTTTTTCTCTGACCTCAAGAAGCTCATGTTCAATCTCGGAACTTCGATCAGTCATGCTGTTTTCGAGCAAACGCAGGCTCTGCATAAACTCTGCCTCAACCTGACTGCTCTTCTCCCGGCTGTTTGACTGCACCAGGTTGAGTTCCTGATCGATATTATCCCTGACAACTCCCAGTTCCTCTCTGATCTCTGATTGAAATCCGGAGAAATCATTCTGAAGATTCTCTTTCAGGGATGTAAAACTCCTGAAACTTCCATCGCGCACAGAAACAAGTTCCTGGTTCAAGGAGCTGCGAAGATCAGCAAGCCGTTCACGTAATGCAGTGGCTGCATCCTCCAGTGAAGCTGCTGAATCCAGCTTATACTGTTCGGCTGACTGTACAGCTTCCTGTACATATTCTCTCATCTCCGAGAGTTTTCCCTGAAAGAAATCTCCCTGCTGTTCTACCACTGAAAGCCGCTCGTTATAATCGCCTTCTGCTGCACCAAGCCGAGCCTCGACATCAGATAGAATTTCTCTGGTCATATCGGAAACAGAATCACTGATCAAGAGACTCGAACTCTGACGCTGCTCGGACAAGGATTCTGAAAGCTCACCGGAAGCATTCAGGAGACTTTGTTGAATATGCTGTAGTTTCTGGTTGAATCTATCCTGCAGTCCTTCACAGTCCTGACCCCATTGATCCTGCAGGACAGCAAGTCTTCCCGGAAGCTGAGAGTTCACATCCTCAATAAATCCGTCAAGGACTTCCTGGAGTTCATTTTCCTGATTCAGGATATCCTGCTGGAACTGAATAAAACCTTCCCGAAGCTCACTCTGCTGACGGAGAAGATCTGTACCGAACTCATTTACACGGGAGTCCAGTCCTTCAGCAGTACTGTTAAGTCCGATTTCAAGATTGTATATCTGAGTTTTGAGCATTGACTCTTTTTCTTCAAACTCATGAATATCAGCCTTGATGCCACCCAACCATTGCTCTACCTCATTCTTCAAGCCCTGAAACATTGTATCAATGTTGTCATGCTGATCCTGGGTTAACTGCTGAAGTTGTGTTACTCTGTGATCCAGGCTCTCTCTCAACGCACCTGTTTCCGCATCGATATCATTCGTCAGCTTGGAAAACCTGACATTCATATGTTTATGGGAATTCTGCTCACTGAGCTGCAAAGCCTCGGAAAATTTCTGCTCACTGCTCTCAATTTTCTCATTCAGTTCTGAAAAAAGCGTCCGGATGGTGGAATCAGAATCCTCGGTATACGACCCCAGACGTGCAATTATATCGTTATAATTCAGAGACAGCATTTCTTCAGCACCGGAAAGACCATTCTGAACAGCAAGTATCTTCTCGTCAATTTCCTGCGTGCCTCGCTGGAAACGGCTCTCGAGACCTCGTAAAAACTCATCTGCCGCTTTTGCTATCTCCTGCTGCTTATCCATATATTCTTCTGAAAATGCACGAATTTCTTCTGACAGATCCTCGCGCTGAGCGAGAATACCGGACTGAATGCTGGATACTGAGTCTGCAAGCAGCGATTCCACTGATTTGATATTTCCGGAAATTCGCTCACGTATACCCTGCAATGCCGCAGTTTCCATACGCTCACCACGTGCTGCAACATCTTCAAGTTTGCGGGTGTAATCTTCTTCCGCTTCAGAAAAACGAGCAAGCAATTCAGCAAGTGATTTTTCAGCTGTATTTTTAAGCTCGGTAACCCGGTCAGCAGATGTTCGGATAACAGCATCAGCATTGTTTTCGAGAGTCTCGAAGGAGTCTGCTGCTTTCTGTACATTCAGCTCGATTTCCTCACTGAATTCATTAAGCTTTCGATCGGAAAAGCTTTCTGCCTCATGCGCAAGTTCTTCGTATATGTTTCTGATCGAGTTCTCGACATCGCTCTGTAGTGTTGCACCACGGGCTTCAACAGATTGAACATGATCCTGAAAATCATGGATTCTCTCGTGCATACCTTCTATATTCTGTGAAAAATCCTCGAGCTGCTGTGCAGTATATGCAACCAGAGACTTTCTCTCCTTCTCCAGTTGAGCAGCATTGGTTTTCTGAAACTCAAGAGTGATTCCCGGTATTCTTTTTTCAAGCTGTTCAAGCTGTCCTGCTGTATTTTTAATACGCTTACCGACTTTATCGATATATTCGCTTTCATCCCGAACTCTACCGATATTCTCTTCAGCCCTGTGCGTCATCTCAAGCAGTTCATGCAGAGCGGCATCATATTCCTGAATCCGTCGTGAGAAGCTTTCAAATTGTTCGGATTTAGAGTTAAGTTCATCCTGGGAAGCGACCAGGCGCTTTAGAACCTCAACTGCAGATTTTTGATGGACATCGACTTCGAGAGCCATATCCCTGATTTCTGTTGCTTTCTGGGCAGAAATTCTGTCAAGATCCTGTTGAGCCTTATCAGAGTATCTCCGCACTTTTTCAAGCGTTCTGTTGTTTACATCAAGCTGACGGTATACCGCCAGGATTATCAATACCACAACCAGAACAATTGCATCGCCAATAGTAAACATGTAGTCCCCTCCCTAGGTATACATGATGGATTACAAGTCAGTTATGCAATCCGCTAAAAACCCACCCCTCCAGCTGAGAATAGTCGGTAAATGTAAAGTCTGCAATAGAATCCTTGTATGTTTTTCTTGAGAGATGAGCTGCCTGCATACCAGCTGCCTTGGCACCAAGAACATCATATGAGTAGGAATTCCCCACATACAGTATTCTATCTGCCGGAATTCCGATTTCATCAGCTGCGGCATGGAAAGGCCGGATGTCCGGTTTCAGATACCCGATTTCCTCGGTTGACATAGAGCATGACCATCCTTCACCAAGTCCGATAATATCCAGTTTGCGTTTAACCGGGAAATCAGATAATAATCCTCTTGGAATTCCTTCCTTATCGAGTCTATGCAAAAAGTTCTCGATACCGGAAACAAATCGTATACCGGCAAGCCGGTCTTCCCATTGCCGGACTTTTTCATTGATAAGAGAAAGTGTCTGTTCTGTAGTTTTACCTAACCTCCGGGCAAGCAAATCGGCCTGAAGCTGATAAAAGTCATCGATTTCCGAAAATTTGCGGATGTCCTTGCGGATCTGAGAAAAGTTCCTGAAAAAGAAAAAGTTTCTGATTACATACAATGCACTGTGTCGGTACATTGCAGAATTCGGATACAGTGTTCCATCCACATCAAAAATTACTGCCTGTATACTCATGATCCCCTACTGTACTCTTCGAATTGTATACGTGATCTCACCCCTTGCGTTACGGGCATCCGGAACCGGAGTAAATCTCCAGGATTGAACCGCTGACCGAATACGAGCGTCTATCTCATTATTACCTGAAGACTTCTCGAATTGCAAGCCAACAACCCTGCCGTCGGCATCAACGATGAAACTCACCATTGCCGTGAGCACCGGGGGATCAGTAGATCGAAGAACAGTAGACCCGAGAACTGGATCAGAGCCGCTTATTCTGGTCCTGTCCCCGCCCAGCGTCGGAACAAATCCATCCTGGACGCCGGAATCGGATCTGTCATCGTCTGAAATATTTATTGAGCTTACCTGCTGCTGCGGTCCGGCGATCTGAGAGAGGACCCTGTCAATTTCGCGCAGCCGCT
Source organism: Spirochaeta dissipatitropha (assembly GCF_054657935.1). Lineage (NCBI taxonomy): Bacteria > Pseudomonadati > Spirochaetota > Spirochaetia > Spirochaetales > Spirochaetaceae > Spirochaeta > Spirochaeta dissipatitropha. The sequence goes on from NZ_BAAHXT010000015.1 coordinate 41,971, forward strand.
CTTCAGAGAGGGCTGATGTACGGATTTCCGGAGAAGTAGCATCAGTGCTTGCAGGTGAACTCATATCCTCCTGTGAATCAAGCCATGATTGAAACTCCTCAAGATTCTGTCTGCGGAATGCTATTTCCGACTCAGTTGGTCCATCGGGAACGCTGACAGTCGGAGCAGGTGCAGAAGGCGCTGGATCGGTCTGGGTGTCAGGCCGAACGAGTGTTGCGTCAGGAACGGGCTGCTGAAACTGGAACTCAAGCTGCTCCTCCTCCTGGACTGGAGGGGGCTGCGAAGGTGGAGGTGTGTGCTGTACAGGCGGAGAGGCTGGCTGCTGCGGAGCCGGCTCACTGGGCGGAGCAGGTTCAGGCACAGTCTGCGGTACAGGAGGCGGATCCGGTTCAGCCTCGGGCAGCAACTCGGGCGAAGGTTCAGCAGGAGGATCTACAATATCTTCCGGAATCGGTTCAATAGGCTGATAATCAAAATCTGCCAGTTCGATGAACACTATCCCTGCGTATTCCGGGACAGAAGTACGCTGTATGCCGGATAGATGTATCAGGAGGAAAACGAGAATATGCAGCAGCAACGAAATCCCGAGTCCCCAGAAAAAGCGGCTGCGTGAAGTCTGATATACAGTCTTTACCACGCTTACTCCGCCTCTCTGGTTTTCAGACTGACGCCGCGAAAGTCATTTCTTCTAAGTACATCAAGCACCTGAACTATACTCTCATAGCTGGTATTCCGATCTCCTTCTATGACTATACCTCTCGGTTCATTCTCCGGCCAACTTTCATTGAGCTCGGAAAAATACTGGTCAAGCCCGCTGAGACTAAACGGGTCTCGATTCACATAATATTCTCCGGGGCCAGCTACTGTTACAACTGTTGGTGTAGTCACAATAGACTCGGCACTTCCCGATTCAGGTAGATTTAATGCAATTCCCGGGGTCAGAACAAATGTACTGGATACCATAAAAAACACAACAAGCTGGAATACAACATCTATCATTGGTACCAGATCTACATTCGCATTAGGTTGTAGTCTTCTGCGAAACTGCATCAGGCCTTCCCCTTCAGAAAGAGTACGAGCTCTCCAACACGGTTTTCAAGTCTGATGATCGAATGGTTGACTTTGCTCACCAGGTAATTGTAGAAGATGATAGCGGGAATAGAAACTATAATACCGGCGGCTGTTGTGATCAAAGCCTCTGAGATTCCCCTCGCAAGCATAGCCGGATCGCCTCCCATACCGAATTCACCAAGCACTCCGAACGCCGCAATGTTACCGGTAACGGTACCAAGCAGCCCAAGCAGCGGGGTTATATGAGCAATTGTTCCAAGAAATGACAGAGGCCCTTCCATACGGGGTATTTCCATATTTGCGGCATCTGTAATTGCACCTTTAATTACCTCGGAGGAATACTGACGATGCTCGATTCCTACCTTCATCAGATTTGTGATGGGAGTCGGACTCTGCTCACAAATGCTCATCGCTTCTTCAATATGCCCTTTTTCAAGGCTGTTTTTAAGCCGGTGAAGCAGTTTATCTTCATCAGAACGTATTCGATTAAAAAACAGCAAGCGCTCAATAATAATTACAGTAGCTACCAGCGAGAGCAACATAATGAGAACAAGAATAATCCCGCCCTGACCAATTAATACCATCATAAAACAATCCTTCCATTAATTCCCTGACTCATAACGTAATCTCTGCAGTCAACTGCAGTCTGAAACCCGGTTCAATGAACGGTGAAAACATATTATCGCCTTGCCCGCTCTGTCCGAACACATACCTATTACCGTTTATCAGTAATGACAAAACATCAATCAATCCCGCACGTAACACAACTCCCTCACTTACATGAGTAAAACCTGTAAGATCAAGAAAAGGCATAACAGCATCAGAGTAGAACGGAAGAGAAAGATCTACTGAACTACCATGAAGACCATTCTCACTGGTAAAATGCAGTCTCGAACTGGCAGAATGCTGTGGCCGCATCGAATTCGCAGGACTATCAGCGAGAGGAATAGCGGCAGTGTACAGTAACTCCCCACGCAGCAGTCTGCTGAACTGGTATATGGTTTCCAGATCCAGCAGGATCTCGTTTCCGGAATCATACGCGACAGGATGTCCAAGAACAGGAAATACCTCGGTCTCCGTATCCTGATCAGAGTCCGGGTCAGTTTGAACACTGGTTTCACGCAGTCGTCCGGGATTCAAGCGCCCGGAATATGACACATATTCGAGTCCGAAAAGAACCCGCAGGTTGTAGTCAAGCAGATCTGCCTGTCCACGCAATGCCGAAAACCATTCACCGGAAATTGCCGGTGCAGCAGGAACAGAAAGCAAGGGCAATGTATTCCAGTATGTGCTGAGATGCTGGGTCTGAACACGCCTTCCGACATCTAATCCCAGGGAAAGCCAGTCCAGATGCCGGTACTGCAGACCGAAAACGAAGGGATACTCAAACCGGTTCTCTTCTACGATCCAGCCAGCTGCGGCAGAGCCATGCAGATCCCAGGTAGCGTGGGGCTGAGCATCGAAACTGAGGCCGATGGAAGCATCCTGTAGTGCTGAGGCAGTACCTGCCTCACCTGGTGAGAGCTGCTGAAAACCATAATCAATATCGATACCGATAGAAAAAACCGGCAATTCAATAGCAACCCTTGCTTCTGGTCGGATAAAGAGCTCGCCATCTGATTCCGGAGTACTGCCCGTACTGGAAACAGTAAATCTCCTGTTAGCAGTCCCTGCTTCAACAGAGGCGTACACACCTACCAACTCATCGGGTCTGAATCTGGCCGAAATCGATCCATCGAGCAAACGAATTACAGATGAATGATAGGTATTTGAAAATCGCTGCAGCCCATCCTGTGATTCAGTAAACGCAAGAGAAGCCTCATACTCAACAGGCCCCGCCGAAGATCCAAGCCATCCGTCAAGCTGTTGACGGGACATAAAGAAACCTGTGCCTGCAGGCTCGGTACCGTAGCCGTCCATTCCATTATGCAGAAATGTAAGTCGAAAACGCGGGTCCTGCCCGAGCTTGAACACTCCCAGTCGACCTTCAATGAGATTCCTTGTACCGGCTGTTATACTTCCGGTACTGAAAATTGAACTCTCTACCGAGCCCAGATCAAGCTCCAGTTCAGGCAGCAGGATTCGGGCTTTAACATCCATTTCCTGGAGCTCCGGCATCGGCACCACCATATCAGGAAGTACGATCTGGGAGCTTCCGGGCAGAATAGTCTCAACCTGGTCAAAGGGAATACTCTCAACCCGGAGCAATGCAGTCGGGAGCACGATCTCCGGTGCATCCGGACTGTTTTCCTGGGCAGCAGCTACGAAAGGCAGCGCCAATAGAATTATTATTAATTTCAGTCTACATTTCATGGTCAATCCTTTATCAGGCGGCCAGCCGCTTCACTCCACTGAGTCTGTGGAAAATTCTGCTGAATCCGGTCTACAAGATCTCTGGCGGCATTCATCCGGTTATCACGCACCAGGACTTCTGCACCGCGAAACAGACTTCTCGCCAGCAGGTCTCTGTCACTTACAACAGTTGATGCGGCCTCAAGAAAGGATTCTGCAGCCCGCTCAAGACTGTTATTGCGGAAATAATACTCTCCCAGCAGCAAATGGGCCTCTGCAGCCTGATCCGCATTCTCACCGGACATGCGCGACACAGCCTGCAATTGCGGCAGAATACGATCAACTGAAGCCTCTCCTTCAAAAGTGTCGTATGTAAGCAGGCGGCCGAGTTCAAGAATTGCAGCCCTGCCGTCATTACTGCCTGCCCCGCCGGATTGTTCGATCTGCACACGAAGCTCTGCCTCACGTTCGGACAAGCCGCCGACAAGCAGTACAAGCTCGTTGGCGATTCTCTGTCCGCCTGCTGCTGCCGATTGCTCCGGATACCTGGAATTTGCCTCGGAAACAAGATTGAGTGCACTTCGGTATTCGGCACGCGCACGATGCAGGCGGGCAGCATTCATCATGGCATCAAAGCGGTACGGACTATCGCGATGTTCCTGAACGAGTCTGTTCCATAACAATAGCGCACCTGATGGTTCAGTTAATTCCTCAGCACTTCGTGCTCCGAGGTACAAGGCTTCATCAATTCGGTTGCCGTCTGGATACCTTGTCCTGTACTGAAACAGAATTTCCTGGACCGAGCGGTACTCACCGTCCCGATACAGCAGCTCTGCCTGACGGAACAGGGCATCCTGACCTAAATAGCTATCTGGATAACGCTCATGTACGGCAGCAAATGCCTCAGCCGCCTGTGCCCGACGCTCGAGCCGCAGCAGCGTTTCCGCATAACCGTATCGTGCCTCCTGAGCGCGCCGCGATCCGGAATAATCAGCAAAAACATTCCTGTATGCATTAAGCGCATCCAGTTCCTTCCGCTGTTCCACCAGGGACTGGGCAAGAAGGTATTTTACATCTGCAGCGAGTTCAGTATCAAAATCGAAATCTGCAGATCTGCGCAGAATATTTTCGGATTCAGCAAAATTACCATCTGCAAATGCACTCCAGGCCGCCAGATACAAGGCCCTCGGAGCGATTGCAGAGCCAGGATGGTTTGAAATAATTCGCCGGAATAATCCAAGGGCGGAAGAAAAATCCCCGAGCTGATAATGAGACCAGGCGTGGTAAAAGAGATTGTAGGGGTACATCGCCTCAATATCACTGTCAGGCTGAATCAGCCCCGGATCGATCATGGAAAAAGGCTCAAAATGCTGGACTGCAGCTTCAAAATCTGCTGCAGTGACCGCAGAAAGTCCCCGCAAGTAGGATAGTTTGGCGTAATCTGTCGGTCTTTCTGTCGAGAGATCAGGAAATCTTTCAAGTACTGAACCTGCTTCCTGCTCTACGCTCAGAAACCGGTCCTGCTCGAACAGAAGGGTTATATATTCGACAGCAGCAGCTACATCTTCCGGACGCAGTGACAGATAATCACGAAAACTGTCGATTGCTCTGGCAGAGTCTCCGACAAAACGATGTGCCTGTGCCTCGAGTCTAAGAAGATCCTGATGGAGATTACTGGTTAACCCCCTGCTCTGGAGATCCCGGATAATTCCCAGGGTTTCCCTGTGACGACCCTGCTGCTGAAACACATATGCATGCAGATACGAAGCCTGCGGAAACAACGGGGATGAAGGATACAGGGTTCTGAACTGAGCTATACTATTCTGTGCACTCTCCCAGTTTCCGCTTTTAGCCTGTAGACTGGCCAGTCTGAACAGTACCGTGTCATTCATGTTCTGCTCGAGATATACCTGAAGCACAGAATTGGCGTATGCAACATCCCCACGCAGTTCAGCCAGCTCTGCAAGGTACAGAGGAACAACTGCATCAACAGGATGGATGCCCCGGAGATCCCAGACACGACGTAAATATAACTCTGCGATATCATATGACTTCGCCTGAAAACTGCTCAATCCAACCCTCAGCCAGAAATCCCTCAGAACATTGCTGCGTCCAGCGAGAACCTGCTCAGCACGCTGAATTACGGAGGCAACTTCTTCCAGGTTTCCTCCGCTCTGGGCAATAATAAACAAGCGCTGAAAAGCCACTGTAGCAATCTCGACACTCTCATTACTGATTGTTTCATACAGTTCCTTCGCTTCTTCCCAGAATCCCTCATGAAACAAGGCCTCGGCATAAAACAACAGAATCTGAGCACGCCACTCCTCGGGTACAGCAGAGATATCAGAGCTGTCTATAAACGAAATAACTTCACTGTATTCCTCGAGATCATTCAGAAGTGAGACATACAAAGCAGCGGAGATCCCGCGAATCTCTGGAGACAAACCGGATACACGCAGAAGGGATTCAAGACCATCGGCAGCAGCAGCTGTACGCCCAAGGGCAATCTGGCTCCGTATAATGTACAAGCGGGCTTCATGCCGTAATCCATCATCCCTCACCTGTACCATGGACAGAATATCAACAGCTTGCTGATAATTCCCTATCTGAAAATGAGACAAACCCTGATAATAAGGAACAAACTGCAGAAATCGGGTAGAGCGGTACCGGACCTGGATGCGGTCAAAAAGTTCAACAGCATCCTGATAGCGGCCGATTTGATAGTAGGTTACAGCTCTACGGAACTGTACATCCGGAATCAGCTCGCTGGAGGGATGTTCCCGCAATAACTGATCGTAGCGTTCAAGGGCTACCGTATAGTCTCCGCTACGAAAACGCTGTTCGGCGGACTGGAATAAAAACCTGTCAGCAGTCTGCCCTGACACCGGCTGTAATACGATGATCAAAAATAACGCAGTCATCGCGATTAATCGTTTCATGGCTTATAAGGTACACCAAAGACAGGAATAATTCAAAGGGGATTACAAACTAGCTGCAGGTTTATGTGTCTCATATACACCTTTAACGGGATAAAAAATCCGGACGATACACATCTCCTTCGAAATATGCCTCCGGGAACCTTGCCGCCAGAGCATGTAGTGATATCTGCCTGCCTGCAGAAAACACTGCCGTTCTGTAACGTCCTGATTCTTCCCTGTATGGAAAGATGTAGAGATCATCGGTGAGAACCTGCCTGTTTGAGTGCTCTGAACTGTATACTTTCCCGAAAAACATGACCCCGGGTTCAGCGACGTACTCATAGTAAATTCTTGATCGCAAGGTATCCATGGGGATTGTTTCTGTCGCTGCAGGTCTGCGGTAGGCAGCCGGCAACACCGCGCTGTCCCGAAATCCGGAGGCTGATTCCCTGGAAAATGCATCAAGGTCATCCGTCTTTCCAGGAACAAGCTTTTTCCAGGGCACAATATTCGATGTCAGACTTACTATCATATCAAAAGGTTCTATAAGTATCCGCTGAAAGGAGAGCGGAATTCTGACACCTCGATAAACAGTATCTCCGGCTATAATGACATCCATTCTACTCAAGCTATTGGACACCGGGAATATCCTGACAAAAAAATCAGGATCGGAGAGCAGGAAAATCTTGACCTGCTCGTACAAGCCTGTTTCCCTGTTTCGTTTGATTATGTAGTTTCCGGCACTGTCGATCGGATGATTGCCCCCGCGGCGAAAAAGAAAAAGCTGATAGACCGCATCATGTTCTGCGATTACTTCATACCGCAGGTACTCAAGATTTGTCCTCTGAAAATGCTCCCGGGACTGTCTCGAAAGGATCTGTCGAAGCGGCGCATCAAGTTCACCAGCATAGAGCAGACGTGTCTCGGATGAATCCGGAATAACAGATCCCCCGGGACGGCTCTGGAATACAACCTGAGCAGCAATAGGAGATGTCAGGAACAAACCGAGACACAGAAGATTTAGACAAAAAAGACTTATAGAGTTTAAAAAAAATTTATTTCTCGTAATAAACTGAAACATGTGCTGATTGTTTAACGAGGTCGGTTACTGATGCCCGAACCCGTCGCACCTCCTGTTGAATAATATCGTCAGGTTTGTCCAAACGATTAATAACAGGAATTTTTTCCCGTACTACTGAACAGCCGGTAAAACCATGAAGAAGCCCAGGACACTGCCCATCCTGTATTCTGAGAGCAACTACAGGAAGTATCGGTCTCCTGCCCCTTGCCCCCTGTGCGACTGGAACAACAGCAGAAATCTCATCATGTTGATCAATCCATTCAAGCATCGCTACTGAAGGAAGCCTGAATGACAGACCATGCAATCCAAGCGGGTGATACCAGACAAGTGCGTTATGCAGGATCATTCCACCGAGCACCGAAGACAAGGCAATTCCCGGACCCGGGTAATATCTGGAAATCACCTGATCAGGTGAAAGAATCAATCGGTTTTCCGGACTGATATCAGGAAATACAGGCAGGGGATGAACATGTATCCTCGAACATCCAGCCGCAAATGTCAAAGCCTCGTGAATATAATCCTCATCTTCACCGGGAGAACACAGTAGCACCAGATGCATGGAGTCCGAATCCTCGACAAGCTGCAGCAGTCCGGATACAGCTGCGACTGTATGAACACTGCTATAGACAGGAGCAATAATTACAAGCGGACGCGTTGGGCTTCCCGGGAATAAACCTTTACTGGAAGGCTGAATGATATTTACCTTCCGGCGCACCTCCCGGGCAGGTTCCGGAAGAAATCCGGCAGCTTCCGGATACAGAAAATCCTGCAAGGGAAGACGGAATTCGGAACGGAAAGCCGAATAATCCCGAAGAAGATGCAGCTGCGCATCAATCCCCAGCGACGTAATGCCGGGAAAGAAATCCTCTACAGGGTGCTTTATGCTGGCTGACTTCGCAGTATCGGCTTTACCTGCAGCAGTCTTACCTTCAGCAGCAGAGCCTGCTTCTACTACATCATGAAACGCAGAAACAGGATTTCTTTTCAGTGAGCCCTGAAGCTGGAGAAGCGAATACCTCAGAGGATGAAGCTTGCTCTTGATTTCAACCGCTGCTCCGGTATTCTCACTTATGAGCTGGTCAGCCGCCCCCTGCAGGGTAAAACCACGCGTTTCGACCAGGTATTTAAAACGAAACAGAAGATGCACATGTGATTCACTATATGCACGATGCCCGCCCATGCTCCTTTCGGGAGCAAGCCATGGCACCTGTTCCTCCCAGTATCGGAGAATATGCGGTTTGACAGATAACTCATCGCAAACTTCAGCAAGTGTTTTACCCTGCATTATTTTCCCCGCGCGTCTCGCAGCTCAATAGAAACAGGAACATCAGTCAGTCCGAACTGCTTGCGTATGCGATTAAGGATATAGCGTTCATAGCTTTCCGGAAAATCGCTGGCTCTGTTTACAAATAAAACAAACTGCAGGGGTGCTGTACTGACCTGGGTAATATAACGAATTTTCCAGCGCTTACCTTTTTTGGTAGGAGGCGGTGTTTCATCCATCCAGGCATGCAGGTATTTATTCAAGGGGCCGGTCTCAATCCTGGTATGAAGCTGCACGCGGATGCGTAGCGCCAGCTTCAGGAGATCCTGCACGCCTTCACCATTAATCGCTGACAGAGGAACAATCGGAGCAAATCCCAGAATCGGAAAGAAATATGCGATACGATCTTTTACAGCCTGAAGCTGGTTCTCGACCTGGGGCATAAGATCCCATTTATTCAAGACCATTATGACACCGCGGCCATGCTTCACAATCTGACCGGCGATTTTTTTATCCTGATCACTCAAGCCTTTCAGGGAATCAATCATCAGAAAAACCACATCGGCATCTTTTATAACACCGATTGCTCTGGTTACGCTGAAGTATTCAATCGATTCAGTGACCTTCCGCTTGCGTCGTATACCTGCAGTATCGATAATCGTCCAGTCAACACCGTCGTATCTGAAAACCCCCTCAACAATATCCCTGGTGGTACCAGCAATCTCTGAGACTATTGAGCGCTCTTCCTGCAGAATCTGATTAACCAGTGTTGATTTACCGGTATTGGGCTGACCGAGAATTCCGATTCGGATTGGCTCTTTGGGATCAAACTGCTGCTGGTTATCAGCATCAGGCTCGTAGGGATTAGCATCAAAATGGGCCGTCAAACGGGGCCAGACGGCATCCTCAAGATCATCGATTCCAAGGCCATGTGCTGCTGAAACCGATACAACATCCTGAAAGCCCAGCTCCATGAGATTCCAGACTTCCTGTGCCCGCTTCTCGTTATCAACCTTGTTGACTACCAGAATAATTCTGGAAGTGTACCTGCGGAGCTGCTCGATAATCTCATAGTCTTCCGGCAGCAGGTCTTCGATGTCCAGCATGAGCAGAACAACCTGGGCCCGTTCGATTTCCTCCATTGCCTTGGCAGTAATAAGCTGGGCCATGGTATCAGATAAATAGCTGACTCCACCGGTATCAACCAGTCTGACAGCTGAATTCTTCAGCTCCCAGATTGATTCAACCGGATCTCTGGTAACTCCAGGAGTTGGGTCTGTGATAGATCTCCGGGACTTGCTCAAGCGGTTGCACAATGTAGATTTGCCGACATTAGGTCTACCCACCACTGCTACCCTTGGTAGATTTTCCGCTTTATGTATTTCTTTTGTAATCAAATCGTTTCTCCATTACTTCGGTAATATAGGCATGAATTTCATCATGGCTTTTCATGTCCATGATAGTCCCGACCAGCTCCTCAGCCTCAAGCAGTGTCACGTTCCGGATTATCTGCTTAACTTCCGGAATAGCTGCCGCCCCCATGCTGAACTCATCCAGCCCCAGCCCAAGGAGTATCAGAGTTGCCAGCGGATCACCTGCCATTTCACCGCACATTGCAACCGGTATTCCCTGTGAGTGGGCACTTCGGATAATTGTTGTCAGCAATCGAATAACAGCCGGATGAAATGGCTCGTACAGGTAGGCTACCCGTTCGTTACCGCGATCCACAGCCATGGTATACTGTATAAGGTCATTGGTTCCAATCGAGAAGAAATCAACCTTCTTGGCCAGGATATCTGCAATAACTGCTGCAGAGGGTATTTCTATCATAATTCCGATCGGAATGGAATCAGCAATCGGGACAGACTCACGTTTGAGTTCCGATTTAACCTCTTCATAGAACTCAATCACTGTGTTTAATTCATCAAGACCGGATATCATCGGGAACATAATTCTCAGTTCCCCATGCACACTTGCCCGTAACAGGGCTCGAAGCTGCGTCCTGAACAAATCAGGTTCGGAAAGACAGAGGCGCACAGCACGCCAGCCAAGAATCGGATTCTTGTCCCGATGGTCAAACCTGTCAGAAAAAAGTTTGTCCCCGCCGATATCCAGGGTACGTATAGTAACCGTCTTGCCGGACATCGCATCCAGCACCCTTGAATACACCTCGAACTGCTCCTGCTCGGAGGGAAGATGACCGGACTTCAGAAACAGAAACTCTGAACGGTATAAACCAACTCCATCACCACCATGAGAAATGACAGATTCAACCTCTTCGGGAATCTCGATATTTGCCTTGAGATATAGCAGCTTGCCATCACGTGTTTCAGCCGGGAGATTCGTATATCTCATAAGCTGAACCTCACGCCGGCGCCAGTCCTTCCGCTTCTGCTCATAGAGCTTCAGGGTCTTCGCGTCGGGCCTGAGTATTACATCCCCGCTGTTTCCATCAATAATGACTGTATCGCCATGCCTGGCCCTGGTACTGATATCGCTGAGCCCCAGGGCAGCAGGGATTTCAAAGGCTCGGGTAAGGATTGCGGTGTGACTGGTTTTGCCGCCCTGATCAAGAGCAACCCCGAGTACATGCCGCGTATCCATACTGATCGCATCCGACGGCATCAGATCATCACAAATCAGTATGGTGTCCTTCTCCAGTCTCTGAAGATTAGGCAGCGCCCTTCCGATGAGATGATTAAGTACTCTTCGTTCAATATCACGGAAATCACTTCGCCGCTCTCTGAGGTACTCGCTCTGAGCCCGTCCCAGTTTTTCGACAAGTTCAATTATGACGCTGTGCAGTATCCACTCTACATTCTTCAGCCGGGCAACCATAAGCTTCTCGACCCTGTCTACAAGATCCGGATCCTGAAGCATCAATTTATGTGACTCCATAACAGAAGGACCATCGCCATCACTCTGCTCTTCAAGCATCCGGTCAATATCCTGGGTTGCTGATTCAATAGCATGTTTTAGACGAGCAATTTCGTCCTTGATATCATCAGCACTGATTTCATACTGCGGGATAGCGGCATCCAGCGAGGTAAATACCAGAGCCTTGCCGATTGCGATTCCCGGTGAAACAGGAATACCTTTTAACTGTTCCTGTTGAGCTTCTTGTTCATGTTTCATAGATCTCTTTCCGATAGATATAATATTATGGGACGCTCACGAACACGCAAGCGGGTATCACTGGGAATCATTTTCTGGATTGCCTTCATTTTATTCATCCTCGTTTTCTTTCTTCTAAGCCGTCAGAATATCCAGCAGGTTATGGAAACAACCGGACTGCTTGAAATACTGCAGGAGCGGCTTGGTGTCGGGGGTGATACACCGGATCCGGAGCTGGAAAATCTGATTCCACTTCCGGAAATCACTGTAAAACCCGGGACCGAAACAGAATCACCAACCCGGCCTGAAACACAACCAACTCAGACAACGGAGCCCAGCATCGACCTGCAGGATGACGGGGCAAGGCGTGAGACAGAAAAAACCACACCCGAAGAACCGCAAAGTCCGGACAGAACAGCAGATAAACCAGATGCTTCTACACCGACCGCATCCGATACACCTGTTCCCGCAGAAGGCAGTGATACCAGGGCAGCGCCGCTATATTACATTCTGGTCAATGATGCAGGCAACATCCTGCCCAGAAAGATAACACGAACAATGCCTGCGACCCAAACCCCGTTGACAGCCAATCTACAGGCCCTCATCGCCGGGCCGACTGCAGATGAACTCAGAGAAGGTGTATTAAACCTTATTCCCCCAGGATCACAACTGCTGTCAGCAAGCATCAGTAACCGTGTAGCATATCTGAACTTTAACGAAAATTTCCGCTTCAACTCCCTTGGGACTGAAGGAATTATAGCACAATTGCAGCAAATAGTGTATACGGCAACAGAATTCGGTACAATCGATCGGGTACAATTCCTGATCAACGGGCAGCAGCTTGAATACCTGGGCGGAGATGGTGTCTATATCGGGCAACCACTGGGAAGAAACTCCTTTCGGTAAAGCAGTCAGCAAGCAGTCGATAGTCCGAAACCTTTTACCCTGTCCTTAGAGACTCATAAAGGGAAACCAGTACAAGAAATTCCTGGTTTCCCGATTTACCGCGGATAGGAGAAGGAAGCGTCCCGAGTACATGCACTCCATTCTGCCGCCATTCATCAAGAACACGCGCAAGAATCTCATCGACATGATCCTCGGGAACAACGCCATTAAACCAGTCTGGAGGATCTCTCCATTCGAACTGAGGTTTCAGAAGAACTACGCCCCAGGAATACTGACACTGGGGAAGCACGGTAAGAATTGGCTGTAATGCTGACCTGAAAGAGAGATCCATGCAGAATGCATGCGGAGGCGGATCATAATCACGCAACTGCATGATATTGCAGCGCTCCCAGACATGCACTCTGTCATCAATGCGAAGCTTGTAATCCAGTTGATTATAACCCACATCGACGGCATGCACCGCAGCAGCTCCGTTATCCAGAAGACAAGCAGTAAATCCACCTGTACTGGCGCCTGCATCTAGCCAGACATGCCCTGAAACCGGCAACTGCCATGCATCTAGTGCAGCCTGCAGTTTATGCCGACCCCGTCCGCCTCCGGGGGAAATCCGCCCCAGAACAAGAATTTCAGCGTCCTCGGGAACACGTACAGCCCCGTCTCTCTCGACCTGACCGTTTACCGAAATTTCACCGCCGTGCAGCATGGCAAAGAGTCGATCCTTATTGATTTCAGGAAATAAACGACGGAGAGCATCACGGAGAAGAACCTTCTTCACCGCGCGGCTCATACCAGAGATACCTCTTGGATACGCTCTATTCCAAGAGCGGCACCACTGCCGGGATCAACCCTCAGAAATACGCCTTGAATCGTTGCCGGCGCATCAACTACGGCATTCTTGTGCGGAACAAGGGTAACACTGCGCTGAATACTGACCTCGGGCTCGAAACCTATCACACTGTCACGGGGACCTGTTGCGCCGACATCGGTAATATAGGCCGTGGATTTCGGAAGAATACGCTCATCCGCAGTCTGAATGTGGGTATGGGTTCCATACAGCAGACTGACTTTTCCATCGACCATGTGTGCCAGAGCTTCTTTTTCTTCTGTTGCTTCGGCATGGAAGTCTATGATGACAACATTGACCTTGGACAATTCCTTTTTCTGAAGTTCTCTGAATTTACGGAACGGGCAATCAATTGCCGGCATATGTTTTCTACCCTGCAGATTAACCACCGCAACCTTACTTCCTTTAACATCAAGCAAGGCTACACCACTGCCAGGGCTGCCTTTCGGATAATTCGCAGGTCTCAAAACCGGACGAGCCGATGAAAGAACATCAGCAATTTTCTCGTGATGCCACACATGATTCCCGCTTGTAAGGACATCCGCACCTGACTTGAAGAGCTGATCAGCTATTTCAGGAGAAATTCCGAAACCGTCATCAGCATTCTCAGCATTTACGATTACAACATCAGCCCGATAGTTTCTTCTCATACCGGATAATGCAGAAACGACCGCCCTCATTCCAGGGCGGCCGATTATATCTCCGATAACAAGTATTCTTAATTCAGAGCTCAACGGGCATACTCCACAATTCTGGTTTCACGGATCATGGTTACCTTGATCCTTCCCGGATACCTCAGCTGTTCCTCGATCTTGCGGGCTATCTGCTTGGCGACTTCGCGTGCCTGAGCATCAGTAACCTTTTCATGATCAACCATAATCCGAAGCTCACGGCCAGCCTGTATTGCATAAGCCTTATCTACACCCTCGAAATCTTCAGCTATCTTTTCCAGATTCTCGAGTCGTTTTATGTAGTTATCCAGCGTCTCTCTACGAGCCCCAGGCCTGGATGCGGATAATGCATCAGCAACCTGCACGATAACCGACTCGATACAACTGTGTGGAACATCCCCATGATGAGCTGCAATCGCATTGATTACCCGGTCGTCCTCACCAATACGTTTGGCCAGTTCTACACCGAGCTCAACATGGTTACTGTCCTCATCACATTCGATACCTTTCCCGATATCATGAAGAAGTCCGGCGCGAACTGCAATTTCGCGATCAGCACCGACTTCAGCAGCCAGCATACCCGAAAGAATAGCAACTTCCTTACTGTGAGCAAGTACGTTCTGACCATAACTGGTCCGAAACTTCAGTCGCCCCAGTCCACGGATACCTTCAGGTTTCATATGATGAACACCAAGATCAAACAGGGCTTTCTCACCTTCTTCGAAGATGCTCTGTGAGATCTCATGGGTTACCTTGTGGACAACCTCTTCTATCCTGGTTGGATGAATACGGCCATCCGAAACGAGCCTCTCGAGAGCCTGGCGTGCTATTTCCTTTCTGACTGGATCAAAACAGGATACCACAACCGCTTCCGGTGTATCATCAATTATAATATCAACACCGGTGAGGGTTTCAAGAGTTCGAATATTACGTCCCTCTCGCCCGATAATACGGCCCTTCATCTCATCATTCGGCAGACTTACCGAGGTTACAGTAACCTCAGCGTTAACCTCACTGGCGACCCGCTGAATAGTTGTAACCAGAATGTCTCTGGCAAGCTTATCAGCAGTCATCCGGGCTTCAGCCTCGATCTTGTTGACCATACCCTGTGACTCATGTCTGGCATCGTCTTCAAGCGACTTTATAATGAGAGTTTTGGCCTCATCTATTGTCAGGCCCGAAACGCGTTCAAGCTCATTGCGCAGATTTTCTTCAAGTACCTGCAAACTGCTTTCTTTATCTTCTAACGCCTTCTCACGGTCGGTGAAAGATTGCTGTCGATGTTCGACCTGCTCAATCTTGGCTTCTAGGTTTTCTTCTTTTTGAAGTAGTCTTCGCTCAAAACGCTGGAGTTCACCCCTTCGTTCACGAAATTCACGTTCCTGCTGATTTCGTTCTTCAATAAGTTCATCTTTTGTTTCTAACAAAAGCTGATTTTTAATTGAATCAGCTTCCTTTACTGCTTCCTGCTTAAGTCTCTCAGCCCGCTGTTCAAGCGAGGAGAGCTGAAACTTGGCATATAGCCAGCGAACCAGCCAACCCAGAAATACACCGCCGATGGGAAGGAGAACTATTAGTAAAATATCCATAGACTCCTCCAATCAACTGTAGAATAAAAAGTAGTTCATAGCTGGCGCAGTGTCAAGACAAAACAAGCACTTAGAGCTCTGCCAATCCCTCATAAAGCCAATAGATGACGGTGTCCGCTCGCAATTCAAGGTTTTTCCGGATAAGGCTGCGGGTGAAAGGCACTCTGAATCTGGCCAGAGTACCTACCGCATATACAGTTATTTTGTGTTCGGTTAGTTCAATATCAAAGGTATACTGCATATTATCCGGTGCAGCGACCGTCAGAGGGCCAATTCTCAAACGGGTTGAATTCCGGACCTGAACACGTATGCGCTCTTCCTGATTAATGCTTACATGAATAACCGTTTCACCAAAGACATCGTCTATCATTCTCGCATACAGCGACATAGTATCCTGAATATCCTCAGCCCTGAAGTCAGGAAGGGGCCTGAGATCATCGGGGGATGCCACTCGATACACTTCGGTATATACCGGCCGTCCGTCCGCTCCGGGCTGGGTCAAGCCGCCAAGCCTGCTGATTTCTCCCCAATACCCACGCAGAAAATCAACTCTGCCCTGGAAATCAGGCTCTGCATTCTCTGGCCAGGGAATTTGATACAGAACTTCCAGCGAGGCTGTAATCCTGTCATCACCAGGCATACGATAAAGCGACGAATCAACAGGCCAGGGAGCTAGACTGAACTCCGGCTCGGAAGCCAAGAAATCTGATTCTCTGTCAAGTGCGTTCAGCACTGGAGACATCATTAGTATGAGAAAGGAAAGGACTACACATCTTAAATACATTACACCACCTGAACCATCTGCCTAATTACCTGCCAGATTACTTATTGTCATCTGATATTCTGTATGCGGAATTCTATTCGACTACGGAGCATAATATTTACATCCCACAAAACATATTGATTACCATAATAATCTTCAGCCAGAAAATCAAAGAAATACGCATTGCTATCGGCAAAATCTATATAGGCATACTGGCTGGAATCGTGCTGAAGAAGACTGTACTCCGAAAGCAGCTGCAGACTACCTCCCCAGGTTTTCGCACCTGAAGGACTCACATACACAGACCTAAGCGGGACACCAACAGAATTAATGATATTAACCCAGCCAAATCCCTGCTGCTGCTCGGCTGTCCTCAGTCTGTCAGTGATGTTTACGGTAATAGCATACCCATCACGGACATCAATACCGGCATAATGATATCTTTTCCCTGCCGCATCGACCAGCAGGACATCTACAGGACTGTTTACAGGGGGACTCAATACAGCGGACTCCCCCGGAAGCAGAACATCAGTCCCCAGTAAATCACGACCCCACTGCTCTGTTCCAGCTTCGGACATATAAACTGAATAAAGCGGTTCCGATAGATTCTGTTTAATCTGCAGACCTTCTGACCTTCCCGGGTCAATAGACCTGCCAGAACTCGCGGATACAGCAAGAACAAGTACAATGATCAGCGATATAATGCATAAAAGACAGAGCCCGGCTGCTGCCATGTGGAGTGCTTGTGTGATTATCTTTGATCGCCTATTATTCATATTATGCCAAAATCCAATAACAACAAGCCGATAGCAGAACTCGATAATGCAATCGAAGCACAAATTCTAAGTGCTCTGCTGGATGAATCAGATATCCCCCATAGAATTGCATCCAATGCTGACCCTGTCTATGCAGGTATTTTCCAGTTGCAGCATGGTTGGGGCAACGTAATCGCCGATGAAGTATACAGCGAACGTATTCTCGAAATTTTGAAGGACCTGAGAGAACAAAGAGACAGTCGCCAATCTGATATCTGACGCGCAGGACTCCCTAAAGACTCCTGCGGTAGTATACAGCGGTTCCACTCAGACGATCGTGAAAGGCCCGGCGCTCACGTCCAAGAACCCTGAGAAATCCAATCATGACAAGTCCCTGCAGAAGTATTGCAGAAATCAAAAGCCACCACAACTGAAAATACAATGCTGCCGCAAAAAGCAGCAAGCCGGCCTGCTTGAAGACAAAACGGGAAAAAAACAGGGCAATATTACCCGGGCTTCCGTCAAGAGAGGCAACAGCTATGCGCATGAAAAATTTGCCGGGACTCCAGCCGAAGAACAGCTCTGTTGACCAATACAACAAGACCAGCAATAAAGGAATTCTGAGCATGACAGCAACAATTGCCATACCGGACTGAAGAAGCCCCAGCAGGCTCATTTCCTCCAGCAATCTCATCGTTCGGTTCCGCAGATCATCAAAATCCGGCAGCACAGAAGCCGGCAGCTCTTCACGGGCTGTTGAGAAAAGCTGATCCGCAGCTGATACGATCATCTCCTGCGGAGGACCCGGTGGAATCGAATCCAGAACCTGTTTCTCCTGCATGATCTGCTCGAAATACTGAAGCTCATCTGCGCTTAGTTCATTCACAAAAAATGATTCCCAATCCGTGAACACCTGTTCCCATTCCTCGTCGATACCAGCGCTGACGTCAACTGCGTACGCAGAAAAATTATGAACCGAATCCAGATCAGGATGCAGAAGCAAAGCCAATCGGAAGGCAACGGCAAATAAAAAGAGAACAAATGTCAGGTCGAGCAGAAATGCTGCACTCCTGCGAAAAAAACCTACCCTGCGCGTGTGCATCATTCCTCCTCAGCGGGCTCATCCACCCGTACTCTATCTACATACCCTAACAGCAGTGCAATCTCTCCGAAACCAAGCCGGGGATTGCGCTGCTTGAAACTCATGACCGCTTCTGCCTGATCAAAGGACAGATCCTCAAGCCTGACAAGATAACCATTCACGATCTCATGTTTTGGTATTACGTTCTTTATGCGTGTCATTCTATTCTGTAACCTACCCAAGAAACGATGACAGAGGTACTAACCCCAGATTAACAGTCACAAGCAAAGCACAAAAACAATAACCTAACAAGCTGTTTTTAACCTGTGGTTCAGATATATCTTTCGAAATATCGTCGCGCTCCTCTTTCAGCAGATATTCAGACGGAAATATATCCTCCAGGACGGCGTCAATCGAACCTACAAAATTCTTCCGCTTGATGCCTTTTCTGTGCTCGATTATCATCTCGAAGTAGTAGAGCGTACCTCCCAGTAAACCACCCCAGTTTCCCGGCAGCCTGAGATTGGGACGTATGCAGAACAGGGAAATGAACACAAGCCCGATTATTGTCAGTCCCTTGAAAAGCCCGGCTTCGATAGCCCCGGAGGTTATCCGGAAATTTCCGATCCGGTAATAAACCTGGCCGATGGGTTGAAACAGGTGAAAAAAAGTAATCGAACCGACCATAAGGATAAAGTACCCCCACATGATCCGCTTGCCGTTCATAGTAGCCAGAAAAGCAAAAAGAGCTACCTGCAAGGCACGCAGGAAAAGACTGTCATTCAACAGATACAGCACCACACATAAGGCTCCGGTAAAAAAAAGGAGCTGAGGGTGGATATGATCAGTCAGAAGCGGCGCATAATATTTAGGTCTTCGTCCTTTGCCTGCCGTCTTTGCTATTCCCATGCTTGCTCACTCCCTGCACTGGAAATGTCCTTTTCCGAAGATACGGCAGCCCGTATTCTGGAAAGCCACATGGAATTTTTTCTGAAATACTCAGCGATTATTCCAACCAACAGTCCGGAAATAGTTCCGAACGTGAGAAAAACGGGGGCTATCAGCCAGGCACCACCTCCGAAAATAAACTGCACAGAAAGATAGACCTGCACCATATTACTGGCAAGCGCGCCACATATACTAACCCCGATAAGCGAAATCCGCTTCCCTCCCAAACGATGGACCAGAATCATGACTATACCAGCAGCGATAGTGCCGAAAAGTGAAAACAGGAAAACATATGAAGCCAGGGTACCATTTATGAGCCCCTGACCGAAAACTTTCAGAAGCAGAACCACTGCTACCAGAGGCAGCGGCAGAAAGTCCAGCACCAGAAGAATTGGAATATTTGCCAAGCCCAGCCTGAAAAACGGCAGAGGCTTTGGAAAGAGATACTCGATTGCAGCGAAGAACAGGCAGAGGGCACCAAGAAAAGAAACGAAACGGTATAGATGCCGGTTTTTTGAGTGTTGTACTTTCATAGATCTCCGTTCTTCTACTACGATTCCTGATTTATGAATGACTGTCAATCCCATCCCTGATATAATGGAATATATGAAATCCCCTCATATTATACTTGCATCCAGAAGTCCGCAACGCTCCAGCCTGCTGAGGCAGGCAGGCTTTCCAATCACCATTGATCCTGAAGACAGTAGTGAAACCATTCCATCCGGTGCTCTCTCTATGGCAGAGATTGCAGAGAAGATAGCTGAAGAAAAAGCCCGGCACTATCTCGATAGAAGACATGCACTTCCAGCAGCAGGCGATTTACTTCTCACGGCAGACACCATTGTCACCCTCGATCAGCACATAATGGGTAAGCCGTCATCTCCTGAAGAAGCGGAATATTTTCTACGCAGACTACAGGGAACTACCCACAGAGTATATACCGGCGTCCACATCAGTCCGATATCTGAATACGGAAAAAACCTCATAAGTGAAGCCTGCAGCTTCTGTGACTGGACTGATGTTACAATGCAGCCGCTCTGCGAACAGCAGATACGGGAGTATATAAAAACCGATGAATGGAAGGAAGCTGCCGGTGGATACCGTATACAGAACGCCGGTATTGCATTTATCGACCGCATAGATGGCGCGTATAGCACTGTAGTGGGCTTGCCCATACATCGCATCTATGGCATTGTATGGCAAAATTACCACTGAGATACATTGATGTTATCAGTGTGTAAAAATCTTCCGAACCAATGAATTGGATTCGAGAAACAGAGACGGCCGACTGCACGCAGCAGTCGGATTTGAGGAGGCAACATGGCAGTTGTGACCATGAAAAATTTACTGGAGTCAGGTGTACATTTCGGACACCAGACCAAACGCTGGGATCCGCGAATGAAGCGGTTCATCTTTGCTGAACGCAACGGTATTCATATTATCGACCTGCAGAAAACCATTGCGTCAATTCGTGCAGCCTATGATGCAGTTCGCCAGACAGTCCTGAACAAACAGGGTGTCCTGTTTGTAGGAACCAAGAAACAGGCTCAGCAGGCTATCGAGCGCGAAGCTACTAACTGCGGTATGTATTACGTCAACCAGAGATGGCTTGGTGGAATGCTTACCAACTTCTCTACCATCAAACAATCACTGCTTCGACTGAAAAAGCTCGAAAAAATGGAAATTGATGGCACCTTCGAAAGTCTTTCCAAGAAAGAAGTTGCAAAACTTAACAAGGAAAAGGCTCGACTGGAGAAGAACCTCGGCGGAATCAAGGAGATGAAAGAGCTCCCCGGTATCGTTTTTATTGTTGATACCAAAAAAGAAACCATTGCAGTAGCAGAAGCCCGCCGAATGGGCATACCGATTGTTGCAGTAGTTGATACCAACTGTAATCCTGAAGGTATCGATTACCCGATCCCGGGTAATGACGACGCCATCCGGGCAATCAGTCTGTTCACCGAAATTATTGGTCAGGCTGTTACAGAGGCTGAAAACGAAATCGGACTTGAAATTATCGAAAGCCTCCAGGACGACGATGAGCCGGTCTTCGACTCATCTGTAAAAGAAGATGCTGACAAAGAAGAAGTTGTAACCGCACCTGTATCTGCCAGCATTGCCAAGGATGCGAAAGGTGAAGAAAGCGAAGGCTTTGTAACTGACGACTATTCCGACTATAAGCCCGAGGACAAACCCGAGGTAAAGCTGGAAAAAACCCGTGAGGAAGCAGTAGCCGAAGACGCCGGAATCTCACCCGACGAATTATACGAAGACAGCGAGTAATCAACCCAAGGAGAATAAAATGGCAATAAGCGCCGCAGATGTAAAAGCGCTCCGGGACAAGACCGGTGCAGGAATGATGGACTGCAAGAAAGCATTGAATGAAGCCGACGGTGATTTTGCAAAAGCAGAAAAACTCCTGAAGGAAATGGGACTGGCTGCTGCAGCCAAGCGCGGTGGCCGTGCAACAAATGAAGGGCGTATTTTCACTTATGTCGGTGAAAATGCCGCAGGTATACTTGAAGTAGCCAGTGAAACCGACTTTGTTGCACGTAACGAGACCTTTGGTGCAATGGGAACCGGACTTGTCAAACTTATGACAGACAAGAACCTGACTGTCGATGCCAGCGAGGTTACAGACACCACTGCGCAGGCGGTTTCAACAATCAAGGAAAATATTACTGCAAAGCGTTTTCAGCGCATTGATACCGATGCGAACACCCTCGTTGTAGACTACATACATGGTGACGGCGGTATCGGCGTTCTGATCAAGCTGACTGTTGAAAAACAGGAGGCAACCCAGGACGAAGCAGTCAAGGAACTTGGATTTAACCTCGCACTTCATGCAGCTGCATTCAAGCCCCTCTACCTGACTGAATCCCAGGTAGAAAAGTCCTATCTTGAAGAACAGGCTTCTATCTTTCTGAAGCAGGCTGAAAATCTTGGTAAACCTGAAAAGGTAATGCAGGGCATTGTTGCAGGAAAAATGAAAAAACACCTTGCAGAAATCTGCTTTGTAAACCAGGGCTTCGTAAAGGAAGAAAAGAAAAGCGTAGCTGAAGTAATTGCCGAGACAGCCAAAAAGGCCGGATCAGCAATCGAACTTAGCGACTATATTGTATTCTCGGTCGGACAGGACTAAAATACTTATATAGCTGTATACCGCAGCAGAAAATGCTGCGGTATATTACCCGTTATTTTACAGAGGGAGTACACATATGAGCAGTAAAGATGCTGAATCACGCATGAAGAAATCGGTTAAAGCATTGCAGGACGAGTTTGCAGCGATCAGGACCGGACGCGCTTCAACTGCGCTTTTTGACAAAATTACAGTTGACTACTATGGTTCTCCAACCCCGCTTTCCCAGGTAGCAACCATCAGCACACCGGAAGCCCGCCTGGTAGTTATCCAGCCATGGGACAAAACAAGCCTGCCGGATATTGAGAAAGCAATACAGAAATCAGAACTGTCCCTTAACCCCAATAACGACGGTAAAGTAATCCGTATTAATATTCCGCCTCTCACTGAAGAACGCCGAAAGGAAATCGTAAAAGCAGCCAAACAGACTGCAGAACAGGCCAAGGTTGCCGTACGAAATATCCGCCGCGATGAAAACGACAAACTCAAACAGCAGCAAAAAGACGGCGAGATCAGTGAAGACGAAGAAAAACGCCTTCAGGATGAAATCCAGAAACTAACAGACCAGTACACCAAAGAAATCGGTCAGATTCTGGATGAGAAAGAAAAAGAAATTCTCGAGATATAATAATGATCAACAGCGCCCTACCCCAGCACATAGGTATAATTATGGACGGCAACGGGCGCTGGGCCCAGAAGCACAAGCGTCCCAGGACATTCGGGCACCAGGAAGGGCTGAAAACCGGGAAGAAGATCATCCACCATGTCCACGAACTAGGAATTCCTTACGTCACTCTTTATGCCTTTTCCACCGAAAACTGGAAACGAACCGAGGAGGAAGTTGGCTTCCTCATGAATCTGATTCACACCTACATTAGAAAGGAAATTGATTTCTACAGGGACAATGGAATCAAGCTGATGTTCAGCGGAGAATTATCCAGGTTACCTGCAGATATTCAGGATGATGTCACTAATGTAATTGAAGATACGAGCGGTTTCACTGACATGACTGTCAATATAGCGCTTAACTACGGAGGCCGGGATGAAATAATCCGCGCCTTTAACAGTATTGCAGCAGCTGACAACAACCGTGACTTCAGCCTGAATCCGGTGAGCGAAGAAGAACTACACCAGCAGCTGGACTCTGGAAGACTGCCGGATCCTGATCTGATTATCAGAACTGGCGGTGATATGCGCCTGAGCAACTTTCTTTTGTGGACAGGAGCATACAGCGAACTGTACTTTACACCGGTGTTGTGGCCGGATTTCAATGAACACGATCTGGAGTCCGCTCTGAAGGACTACAAAAAAAGAACCCGACGCTTTGGGGGCACTCATGAATAAGAAACAAAAAAATGTACGCAATCGTCTGCTGGTGTTTTTTATCGGCATTCCACTTATATTTTGCCTGCTGATCTTTTTTCCGCACGCAAACCATGCTGCTGTGGCAGTAGTAGTAGCAATCGTAGCCTTTATTGCAAGCTATGAGCTATATGCTTTTTTCGAACCCGAATTTACCGTCTATGCGGGCAGCAGAATTATAACCCCGCTACTTGCTGCAAGCTTTCCTCTCCTTGCATATGCCGAGGGAATGGGATGGGCAGCTCCTGGATCCGAATCATTACTGATCGCATTAGCCGTCAGCATACTCCTGAGCTTTCAGGCATTCAGAAAAGACCCTCAGGTTTTCTCCCACATCAAGGGATTCGTATCTACCTCGATTTTTCTGTTCATATATCCGGGATTATTACTCGGATATATCCCGCGCATAGCAAGCCTTCCTATGCCCAGCCACCTTCTGGTTGTGTTTGCCATTTCAGTTTATCTGAACGATTCAGCAGCATATGCCGGAGGCATGCTGTTCGGCAAAGGAAATGGAGGCATAGTACCAATCAGTCCCAATAAAAGTATAGCAGGATTTATCTCTGGACTTATCGGGAGCATGGTCGTATTTTTAACAGCCAGGGCATTATATCCGGAATTACTTCCCGGGAGCCTGCTTACAAGCATACTATTTGCACTGCTTATCGGTAGCGCAGCAATCGTAGGTGATCTCGCTGAGTCTGCTATCAAGCGCTCAGCAGCACAAAAAGACAGCGGAAGCATAATACCGGGACGCGGCGGTCTGCTTGACAGTATTGACTCACTTGCTTTCGCCGCCCCCTTCTTCTTCTATGGATACATGTATCTATATCTTTAGCAGCACAAGGAGCAGCAATGCTTATTAATATTTTCTGGGGATTACTTGGACTGGGCCTGCTTGTTGTGATTCACGAATGGGGACACTTCTTTGCCGCCAGAAAACTGGGAGTAGAAGTAACCGCATTCTCCATCGGCTGGGGACCCGTCCTGTGGTCAAAACTGATTAACGGTACCGAATACAGATTGTCAGCTATTCCACTTGGCGGTTACTGTAAGATGAAAGGCTCTGATTCCTTACAGTCTGCAATTGAAAATTCCGGAAAAAGCATTCCGCACGAGGAAGGCAGTTTCTACTCGGCAGCCTGGTGGAAACGCATCCTGATATTATTCAGCGGCCCCTTCGTCAACACACTGACTGCCGTACTGTTTTTCTGGTTAGTGTACAGCATAGGATTTTCGTACCAGACATATCCAAACAGGATAGTTGTCGATCCCCAACCGGATTCCCCTGCTGTTACAGCCGGACTCGCAACCGGCGATAGAATTATAGAAATACAGGGAACACCGGTACTTACCTTCGAGGACATTCGACGCGAAATCGGCTCAAGCGGCGGTAGAGAACTGAATATTACCCTGGAGCGTGACAACAGAACAATCAGCACAGTCATAAAGCCATTAATAAACCCTGAAACCGGAGCCGGAAGGATAGGAATCTACCCCTTTATCTCTCCAGTTGTGGCCGATCTGAGGGACAGTTCTCTTGAGGGCTTCCTGATGCCCGGAGATCAAATAAGAGAAATTAACGGCCAGGCAATTCTTCACGCCCTTGATGCAATCGCAGCACTGGAGTCCCTGAATGATCAGCAATCCTGGTCGATGAAGATCGAAAGAAACAACCAGGACATTCTCATAGAAAACGGAAGAGCCCTCAGCCCGGATACAATTGTATGGGAAACCCTTACATACTCAAGTCCCGGAGGGAATCCGGTTAGCCATCTCAAGCATGCTGTACAGGAAACTGCTGAAACATTTCATTTGGCTGCACAGGGTATTGCGGTACTCTTCAGAGGTGTACAGATAACACAGGCTGTATCCGGCCCTGTACAGATTACCCACATGGTGGGAGAAGTTGCGACCAGAGGCTTCTCCCTTGGTTTTCGCACCGGCATCGTCTCGATTCTACAATTTCTCGGCTTGATCTCCATTATCCTTGCCTTCATGAACCTGCTGCCAATCCCGGCACTTGATGGCGGGCAAATCCTTCTTGCACTGATCGACAGGATGTGGCCGAGACCGCTCAGTCCGATATTTATATCCAGATACATGAATATCGGTGCAATATTAGTTCTGCTTTTAATCGCGGTTGCAGTAACCAGCGATATACTTTTTTTGTTTCGAGGTTAATATGAATATAAATCGTTTCCGCACACACTGCATCAGTTTTGCAGCACTTCTCGTTTTTTTCACTTCCCTGTCCGCGGTCCATGCCGACAACCTGATTTTGAACAGCTATCACAGCGATACAGTTACCGGCTTTTTCTTTCATCCGATCACTCAGTCATACTTCTCGGTTTCACGGGACGGCTCTCTTCGAACCTGGGATTCAGCAAGCAGGAAAGTCAGCAGAACATTTCAGATTACCAGCGGCCGAATTGAACAGGCGGTAAAGCATCCAAGCCTTCCACAGGCAGCATTACTGATCCGCATGCAGGATGGCCGCTATGAGATTGCCGGAATTGATATTACTGATGGCAGCCGGAAATTTTCTATTCAGACAAATGACCGACCAATTTATATGAACTATTCTCCTCAAGGGACTTACCTTGCCTACACCCTGCCACAATGGAACAGCATCCAGATGCACGATGCCTCAAACGGCCGCCGCCTTACCTTCCTTCGTAACGTTGGTGGAATAATCAGCTACTTTACTTTCTCGCGTACCGAAGCAAATATCATGACGTATCAGACCAGCAGCGGTGAAATCGTATACTATGATGTACGCAGAGGCACAGAACTCTCCAGATTAAGCTCCAGCAGCGGACTGGAGTTTCCAGGCATGCTCAGCAGCCGATTTCTGGCTGCAATCAGAGCAAACAATCTGGTCCTGGTTGATGTGGTAAATGGAAGAATTGTAGACTCCCGCCAGCTGAGCGGTACTGTCCAGGCTTTATTCACAGACCAGGAGCATGGAATAGTCGGAATAATCCGGAGACAGGCAAACCGATCCGAGCTTATAGAATTCAGGCTTGAGCAAAACCGGACAGCTCCATTGACACCCAGCCTGCAGTCCCTACCGGTAAATATCCAGACAGGAAGCTACTTCAACGGGAATCCTTCACTCGCCTTGCAGAACTATTCACTCATGAGCTATGAACGAAGCAGCGGAATCGCCATGCCGTTCTCCGCAGCTAGCATTCAACACATTCAGGATATTGACATATCCGGGGACAAGCTCCATCTATCCTCCAGCAATGGTATAGTAAGCATACAATCCGACATATTTTCTTCGGGACTGTCCTCCTCTGGCATCGAGATCCGAAACATCAGCGACAGCAGCAGTCGTCCACCTCTCACCGGTGATTTCGGAATCAGCATAGGACCGGGAAATTCTACTGCTGAAGGTCTTAAATTCGTATGGCCGGGCTCCACTGAAAGAAATATGAATATATATACCTGGGACAGTTCAACAGATATATATACCAATACAGGAATCCAGAATGATGATGCCTTGATAGAATTCAAGGTATTGGGCGATTCCATACTCAGCCTTTCAAGACAGGGCAACCTGAGAATGTATTCAGCTGCGGATTTTTCTACTACCTTCAATTTCCGGAATGTGGATCTACAGACAGCCACCAGAGCAGGAGAATACATAGTCGCAGGGAAATCTTTCAGCAGCGGTTTTCAGTCTCCCCTGCTCGCCGTTAATCCCAGAACTATGGAAACAGTACCAATTGACGACAGTGCTCAGTTGATTTACCGAATGGAATATTTCAACGCACGTGATCAACTGTTTTCACTCGGCCTTCTCCGTAACAGCAGGTCAGGAGCCATTCAAACGGAACTGCGTCTGCATACTGGTTCGGACCTATCCCGAACCCGCAGCATCAAGGTACACCCCGGTGAGGATCTGACAGCCGACATTTTCATTGATGAGTCCAGAAATCGTGTGTATACAACTCTTGGCGGAGAAAATCTATCCTACTGGAACGGATCCCGCATGATCAATATGCAGCAGAGCGGAAATGTTCCAAGGAAGGTATCCGGAAACAGCGATTTTGTCTGGACCATAAATATCAACGGAACAGCAAGCTTATGGCAAGCATCAAACGGAACTTATCTCGGTGATATCGCCCTTTTAACTGATGGATCCTGGGTATTTATTTCAACAATGGATGGATTCATTGCATCAGAAAGTTTTTCGGTCAGTAATGGGCTGAATCTGAAAGATAATCCACAGGCGCGTAATGCACTACTGGAAAGATACAGGGTAAGAATTCCCTTCAGAAGCAGATAGACCAGCGACCGGGAAAAAATCAGCTGCTGCGGGGTGGATTTTCCAGCACCACCTGCACCGCCTCCGCAACAGCAGCCTTGATCTTGTCTGTGTATTCATCATCTGCGACAGAACTGAAAAGACGCCCCAGCAGATTCACCCGATATCTTGAAGGGACTTTGTTCAATGCATAGGTAATCATGTCAAGAAGCGCATCATCATTCAACGAAGATGCAGGCAGGTCTGATAATTGATTCTCAAGCTCCTCCAGAACAAAGCGCTCGGATTCATTTACCAGCTCTTCCTGCTCGATCAAGCCTTTAAGATCCAGATTCATATATGCCTCCACTCGGACTCAGCTCTTAATAATCACCGTATGCCCATTCTTCAAATTTAGCATATTTTGGTTTAAATGCAATCTGCACAGTTCCAACAGGACCATTTCTCTGCTTGGCAATTATCAATTCCGTAGGAATTACCTGGTCACCATCGTCACCTTCCCGGGTTTCATCACGTTCACGGTGAAGGAACATAACGACATCAGCATCCTGCTCAATAGACCCTGACTCGCGGATATTTGACAGAGTGGGCCGCTTACCTTCTGAATCACGGCTTACCTGACTCAGCACGACAATTGGTATGTCCAGCTCACGAGCTAATGCCTTCAGTGATCGGGAAATCTCCGCTATCTGCTCATGTCTGGGTATATCAGTTTTTTCAGGACGAATCAGTGTAAGGTAGTCAATAAAAATGATTTCAACATCATGCAGCTTCTTCATCCGCCTCGACTGGGCCCGGACATCGAGCAAAGGCATATTCGGGATATCGGTTATCCACATCTGTGCATCGTATATTCTGGCCGCAGCATCAAAAAGCCGCGGGAAATCAGCTGGTCTTAATGCTCCCTTACGCAACTTTCCAGCATCTATCGGTGCTTCCATGGAAATTATACGTTGCATAATAGACAGACGAGACATTTCAAGCGTAAAAAAACCTACACGTCGTTTTTCTTTCAAAGCCATTCTATTAGCCAGGGATAAGGCAAGAGATGTTTTCCCTATAGAAGGACGAGCGCCGATAACTATGAATTCCTGAGGCTGAAAACCACTGAGCATGTTATCAAGATCACTGAATCCTGAAGGAACTCCGGTAAAAGGACTTTCCGAGCGATAGCGTTCTTCGATAGCATCGATCGTTGCCTTTACAACATTCCCTGCCAATTCAAAATCATCGCTCTGTCGATTCTCAGCGATATCAAAAAGCTGTTTTTCAAACTCCTCGATTACTTCCCTGGTTTTCCTGCCTGGCTCACGAGCCATATCGGAAATCGCAGTTCCCATCGAAATCAGTTTACGCCTGATGCTCTCCTGATACACAATGCCGGCATAGTAATCAACATTGGCACTGGAAGGAACAGAATCTGTCAGTGAAGCGAGGTAGGACACCCCTCCTACACTCTCCAACTCTCCGCGGGAGCGCAACTCTTCGGTAAGGGTAATGAGATCAACTGCTTCGTTTCTGTTGAAAATCGAATATGCGGCATCAAAAATCTTGGAATGAGCCGGTCTATAGAAGTCATTGGTTCTGACTATGTGAACCACTCTGTCAACCGTTTCACGTGGATTGAGCAAAATGGCGCCGAGACAAGCTACCTCCGCATCATTATTGTGCGGAGGTACTCGTCCGGAAGAGGCATTCATGTCTGGATTATTCGTCATCCTGAGAATCCTGAGCGGATTCAGTCTGCTCTTCAGCAGCAGCTTCTTCTGCTTCAGCTTCTACAACAGTCTCTTCTTCAAGCGGAGCTTCATTTACAGTCTCTACCGGCTTCTCATCCTCAGCAACAACTGAAGAACTTGAAACAGCAACTGTCAATGTAGCGGTTTCACCGCCGTACAGTTTTACAGATACCTTGTAGTTACCGACAGACTTGAGGCTGTTCTCTGGAATATCAATCGATTTACGCTCGACATGAATTCCATTTTTCTCCAGCTCTGTCGCAATAGTAGCCGCATTTACTGAACCGAACAACTTGCCGTTACGGCCGGTTGTCATCGAAATTGCCAGCGGCTTGTTCTCAAGCTGAGCCTTCAGACCCATTGCAGCCTGACGCTTGTCTTCACGTCTTTTCTCTATTGCATCACGGCGACTCTCGATGACTGCAATGCTTTCATTATTATAGGGCAAACAAAGTTTTCGCGGAATAAGAAAGTTCCGTGCATAACCGCTCTTGACTTCCTTGATTTCGCCCTCTTCTCCAAGATGAGGTACGTCGGCGTTTAATATGACCTTCATCCATCACTCCTTATTCAAAATGCGTTCACGTAATCTAAAGATTGTATCCAGTACACCTGCCACCGGCAGAAGAACAAATACAACTATATTAACCAGCGGTACAAACAGCACCATAAACAGAACTGCAGTCACCAGAAATCTCGACTGTCTGGCTGGCAATCGCCTTGCCAGAAGCAGATTCACAAGACTGACACCAGTAAGTACATGCAACAACAGAATCACCAGCAGTACATTGTACGCAATAATGTCAAACACTCCTGCAGCTCCGAGGAACAGCAGGACAACTGCAGCAACTGCCCACAATGGCAGATACCGCGGTATACTTAAATCCTGCAGCCGACTGTTTTTCCCGGCCGCAGCATTTCCAAAAAAATAATTCAAAGCTACCAGCGCTGTCATTACACCGCCAATACCACGGAACAGCAACAGCAGCATTTCGCTTGTAAGCTCGTCCAGACTCATCCCGACAAGCAGTCCCTGCTCGGTAAAAAAAGCATGCTGAAGCTCAATCAGTGCAAGAAAAACAGGACTTCTGGGTGCATACAACACAAACGGGATAACCAGAATCATTGCAGCTAATCCCCCGAGACTGATAATCAGCCAGAGAGGATGTATCTGCAAATGCCGGTAGTTCAGCACTGCCAGACCAGCGATAACCGCCAGAGGCACCAGCAAATCCAACATAACCAGCATGGAATCGGCTTGAGCCGCATCCAGCTGAAGAATCTGAAAACCCTTCCACAAGGCGATTACGCCTAAACTGATCATGGAACCGTTTAAAAACCCCTGCCAGGATCTCCGCACTGCCAGAAGCTGAATGGGAACTGCAAAAAAAACAAGAAATATGCCTGTCTGATGCAGAACACCGGACAGTATACCCATTACAATCATATCCCTGCTTAACTTCTGCTGTCTATCTTCCATTCAGCCCTACTTTCCTTATTAAAAAACCGGATCAGCCCATTGGAAGCAGAGCAAGCTGTCTGGCTCGCTTGATTTCCCGCACAAGCACTCGCTGATTTTTTGCAGAAGTTCCTGTGATTCTCCGAGGAAGGATTTTGCCTTTCTCGGTCACAAAACGGCGCAGAATTTCAGGATGTTTGTAGTCAATCTTCAGATTCTGAGCCTTGATTTTATCTACCTTGCGTCTGAAAAACTTACCTCCGCGCGGTCCACCGCTGCGGCCGCCGTCTCTGCCGTCACGACCGCCTCTGTCTTCGCCGCGGTAACCGCCGTCCCTGTCCTTTTGATCATCATTGTATCTGTCACTCATTTAATCTACTCCTTAAAATGGTACGTCATCATCGAATCCGGAACTGCCGGATGGGCCTGCGTAGTCTGAGTACCCGCCACCCGAAGCTGCGTCCGATCCGCCCCGGCTTCCGCCGCTTGAGCCACTTCCGCCGCCACTTCCCCCGCCTGAGCCGAGGAGCTGTACATTAACTGCAAAAATTTCAACCTTACTGCGGCTGTTTCCTGCATCATCCTGCCAGCGGTTCTGCCGAAGCTCTCCCTGGATACCCACCTGCTTTCCCTTTGTAAGGTACTGCTGCAGGGCTTCACCCTGACGGCCCATCAGAACAACATCGAAGAAGTTTGCTTCATCTATCCATGCGTCGCCCTGTTTCCGTCTTCGGTTGATTGCCAGAGAAAATTTACATATGGCCAATCCGCCTCCGGTAACCCGCAATTCTGCATCGCGAACCAGTCTTCCGACCAGAACTACCGTATTGATGTCGGCCATAATTTACTCTCCCTTTCGCACCACCAGATGCCGCAGCAGTTCGTTCTGATAGCGCAGCACGTCATCGATGCTGTTAGCAGCAGCCGGTTCCGCAGTGAACTCGAACAGATAGTAGTGACCCTGTGACTGGCGATCAATTTCATACGCAAGGGTCTTCTGACCCATATCGTCTTCTTTTGTGATCGTCACATTAAGCTTTTTCAGCTCGGCTTTGGTTGCTTCTTTCCCCTGCTGAAACATCTCATCTTCAGCTCGGAAAACACAAACCATTTCGTATTCCCTCATAATTAGATCCTCCTTCTGGACTTTTTTGACTGCCAATGGTATGAATTATCAGGCAGTAAAGAGGTCTTGCGAGGCTACCATAGCACTATCCCGCTGTCAATACTTCTCAACGGCGATCAGGAGACCACATGGGCTACAGAATAAACTACGAAGACAACATTTTTTTCATCAACAGTCAGATCAAGACACTACAGAAAGGCCTGAATCTTGAAATTGATCCGGAATATTTCCGGGATAAACTTATCGATGATATTTTTTTTATCGACGCCTGTGTTGTCCGCCTGTTTCAGTCTCTGGAAGACAACCCGCATCTCATTTCCCGCAACCAGCACCTGAAGGATCTCCAGCACACTATAAGCATGTTCTGTGACTTTATTAATGGCATTCTCCAGGACAAGTTTCGTTTTGCAGGCCAACTGCAGAACGCCAGAATCAAACTACAGGCCTGCCTGAGTGATCAGCAGTCCAGATACGATAAAATCAGATCATTAATTCAAAGCGAGCAGAATCTTGACGAGAAAGAAGATACCATCAGTCAGGATGAACTGCGCCATCTTCTGAAGATCCATCATGAGGATGAATAGGACCTTACCGGCTTAATCGGTATTTTTTTTACATGAAGAGGTCTTTCATAAACTTTCCATCAGCGCTATCATGTACACCGGATAAAAAACAATCTATCTAAAGGATCACAAATGACTATGAACACTTTACGTAAGACCCGCATCGTATGCACCATCGGACCAGCGGTTGACGATGTTGAAATCATGAAAAACATGCTGCGTGCCGGTATGAACGTTGCACGATTCAATTTTTCCCATGATATTCACGAGAATCACGCCGATCGGGTTGCGAAACTACGAAAGGCCAGCCAGGAAACAGGCATTCCTGTTGCCCTGCTTCTGGACACCAAAGGGCCGGAAATACGCACTGGCCAGATAAAAGGCGGAGCAAAAATCAACCTGGTTAATGGAGAAAAAATCACTCTTACAACTGAGGAAGTAGAAGGTACAGAAAAGCTTCTCGGTATCAGCTACAAGAAACTTCCATCCGAAGTCAGCCCCGGGAATCACATTCTGATTGCTGACGGTCTCGTTGACCTCGAAGTTGAATCTGCAAAAGGTAATGAAATTTGCTGTGTTGTCCGTTCCGGCGGTGAACTCGGAAGCAGAAAGAACGTAAATGTACCCGGCATCAAGACCAGCCTCCCTGCAATTACCGAAAAGGACAAGGAAGATATTCTCTTTGCCGTCAAGCACAACATGGATTTCATAGCTGCTTCGTTTATCCGTAAAGCATCTGATGTACAGGAGATTCTGGATCTTCTGGCTGAGAACGACTCGCCAATCAGAGTGATTCCCAAAATCGAAGATCAGGAAGGCCTGGATAACATAGACGAGATCATCCATGTATCCCATGGCATTATGATTGCCCGGGGTGACCTCGGAGTACAGCTTCCACCTGAAGCCATTCCAATGGCACAGAAGCGGATTACAGAAAAGTGCAACCGCCAGAACAAGCCGGTTATCACCGCTACACAGATGCTTGATTCCATGATCAACAATCCTAACCCTACACGAGCAGAACTTACTGACGTAGCAAATGCAATCTTTGATGGAACCGATGCAATCATGCTCAGCGGAGAAACCGCCAGCGGTTCTTACCCTATAAGATCAATCGAGACTATGCATAACGTTGCGATGGCAGTTGAAACCTCTCCAGAGTATACTGAACGAACAGAGCGCTACTTCACTATGCAGGCCAACAACAGCGGAGAAATCGGACACGCAGTAGCAAAATCAGCCTATCTGCTGGCGCAGGATGTTGATGCAACTGCCATCATTACTCCTACTCTGCGCGGTAATACACCACGACTGCTCAGCAAGTTCAGACCAAAACAGAGAATCATTGCTGTCACAACCAGCGAAACCGCATTTCGCCAGCTTCTGCTGCAGTGGGGTGTATTTCCCATTCTCGCCGAATTTGTCAATAATTCTGAAATCATGATCCAGAATGCCCTACGCGCTGCTCAGAAAGCCGGCTTCATCAGCAAGAATGACAAGGTCGTTACTGCCGCTGGGCTACCGCTTAACTCACCGATTCCAATGAATACTATCAAGGTTCATTTTATGGGAAATATCCTGAACAGAGGCATAGATGGTTCCGGTGGCAAGACTTCCGGCCTGCTGGTTAAGGGAGTAAACTTTGCGGAAGTACTCCGGAAAGCACCAAAAGACACTCCTTTCATCGCTCTCTGTAAATCAATAGATGAAACTGCTGATCTTTCCTCTGCAGATCACCTGACAGGATTGATTGTTGAAGAACAGCCAGCAGCGGATGTCAAGACATTCAGCTCCCGGAAAGCCGGCCTCGTAGTTATCTGCGGAGTTCCAAGTGCATATGCACAGTTTGAAGAGGGATTAATGGTCAGCCTGGATGGTGTTGAAAAAATAATCTACGAAGGTGCACTGGAAGAATAAAATCCGGAGCATATACAACACAAATTAAAAGACGCCGAATACAAGTTCGGCGTCTTTTTTTTTATCTATAGGAAATTGCAAAATTACGTGCAATTTCCTCCTCGCATCAATAGCGATTTCTCAAGGTGTTTTATGTAAACAACTTGAGAAGTTATATTCTTGCGAATGCTCATGCAAAATGCAATTTTGCATGAGCTCTATTACAAGTCAGTACATTTTCATTGCTACTTGGCAAGATTCCGACATAAATGTAGTATCGCTGCATGGAGGAGTTATGACACAAAACGCTGGTCATTCTCATAAAAACCCTGAAGATCTTTCACTGCTGTTTCAGATAAGCCAGATTCTTGATCAGAGCATCGATATCAAGCAGGTAATCAACCCTGTACTTCGAGCAGTAGCTGACAATATGCAGATCAAGCGCGGTACTATTACGCTGCTTGACCGCAACTCAGGTGATATCGTAATCGAGACTGCCCTGGGCTTATCCCCGACAGAACAAGAGAAAGGAAGGTACAAGCTCGGTGAGGGTATTACCGGGAAGGTAGTTCAAAGTGGACAGCCACTGGTTATTCCGAGGATTGCAGATGACCCTCGATTTCTCAACAGAACCGGTGCCAGACGGGACGACGGCAGCTCCATCAGTTTTATTTGTGTTCCTATAAAAATCGGCAATGAAACAATTGGCGCTTTCAGTGTGGATACTGAATACACCTCGGAGAATGCTCTTGAAAAACAGGTGCGGCTGCTTTCTATCGTTTCCTCACTGATTGCGCAGGCCGTAAAGATACGCCATGCAATTCTTGAGGAAAGAAATCAACTGCTGGAAGAAAACAACCGCCTGCAGAAAGAGCTCAAGGAAAAATATCATCCATCAAATCTGATCGGTAAATCAAAATTGATGCAGGATGTATATGAAATGATCGCGCAGGTATCAAAAAGTGACGCCAGCGTTCTGATCAGAGGTGAAAGTGGTACCGGTAAAGAACTTATTGCCCAGGCAATTCACTATAACAGCCTGAGAAACGGAAAACCGCTCATAAAAGTAAACTGCGCCGCACTACCCGAAAGCATGATAGAAAGTGAATTATTCGGTCATGAAAAAGGCTCATTTACCGGTGCAATTGCAACCCGTAAGGGAAGATTTGAAGCAGCCCATGGTGGATCTATTTTTCTTGATGAAATCGGAGAACTGTCGCCAGCTACCCAGGTCAAACTCCTCAGAGTATTACAGGAGCGGGAATTCGAACGTGTTGGAGGCAACGAAACGATCAGAACTAATGTAAGGGTAATTGCTGCTACCAACAGAAATCTCGAGGAACTGCTCGAACAGGGCATGTTCAGAGAAGATTTATACTATCGCCTGAATGTGTTCCCCATTCACATTCCACCACTCCGTGAGCGAAGAAGCGATATCCTGCTCCTTGCTGATCATTTTATAGAAAAATATGCAGCCAATAATCGAAAAATCGTCAGGAGGATCTCTACCCCTGCAATAGAACTGCTTTCAAACTATCACTGGCCGGGAAACGTTCGTGAACTTGAAAATGTAGTTGAGAGGGCGGTACTTCTGAGTGTGGATGAGGTTATTCACCCGCACAACCTGCCTCCAAGCCTTCAATCCGCCGAGTCGAGCAATACAGATCTGCACGGGACACTTGAAGAAGCACTGGAGAACCTTGAACGCGATCTGATACAGGATGCACTTAAATCAACCAAGGGTAATATGGCCAGAGCAGCGCGGATTCTCGGCATTACCGAGCGCATTATGGGCTTGAGAGTAAAAAAATACGGCATAGAATCGCGACATTTTCGTAGTTAATATTTCTTAATCTACATAAATGTAGCTTAATTTCTTAAACGTACAATTTAGTGTGCGGGAGGGCAGAATACCCGAACGCATACTATTCATTGCACTGAAACACTTTATAAAAATAATTCAAAAAATTCCCGAAAATCTTCGACTTGGCCTCAATATTGCAAAGTAATGTACAGACTCATACCTGAGGAGGTTTGTACATCATGAACAAAAAAAGAACGCGAGTTCTCGTCCTGGCCATCCTGATAGCACTAATAGCTGCCGGAAATGCTTTTGCACTTGAGATGGCCGAAGTTGAGTTGGCACTGGATATGCTTTGGCTCATTCTAGCTGCTGCTCTGGTATTCTTTATGCAAGCCGGATTCGCAATGGTTGAAACCGGATTGACCCGCGCCAAAAACGCCGGCAACATTATTATGAAAAACCTGATGGACTTTTCCGCAGGGGCAGTAATGTATTTTGTCGTCGGTTGGGCAATTATGTACGGTACTGAATCAATTGCCGGACTGATCGGACTGAATGGTTTCTTTCTTAACTACACAGAAGGAACACTGGCTGCATACGGTGTTGGATCCATGTCAGAACTGTATCGTGACTGGATGTTCCAGGTAGTATTTGCGGCCACCGCTGCAACGATCGTTTCCGGTTCAATGGCCGAAAGAACCAAATTTTCCGGATATCTGATCTATAGTGTATTTATTACTGCATTGATCTACCCTGTTTTCGGACACTGGACATGGGGCGGCGGCTGGTTAGACGGCCTTGGATTCCATGACTTTGCAGGATCCACCATTGTTCACTCTGTCGGTGGTTGGGCTGCTCTCATGGGTGCCATTATTATCGGTGCTCGACGCGGTAAATACGTTAAAAGTGATGGTAAGGTCACCGTCAAGGCTATACCGGGACATAACCTGCCCCTGGCTGCCCTTGGTGTGTTCATACTGTGGTTCGGCTGGTACGGATTTAACGGTGGATCTACCCTGAGTGGTTCTGATCCTGATATTTCACTGGTATTTACTACTACGACCTTGAGTGCCGCAGCTGGTGCAATCGCTGCAATGGCAATGACCTGGAAACTCTTCGGCAAGCCGGATCCTTCCATGTCACTGAACGGTGCCCTGGCAGGCCTTGTCGGAATCACCGCCGGTGCTGACATTGTGAGCCCAATGGCTGCAATTGCTATAGGTCTAACATCTGGTATTCTGGTTGTACTTGCGGTCGAGTTTATCGACAAGAAACTGCATATAGATGATCCTGTAGGTGCGATATCAGTGCACGGTGTCTGTGGTGCCTGGGGTACCCTGATGGTAGGACTGTTTCATACCGAAGCAGGTCTGTTCTATGGCGGCGGTGCCGGTCAGTTGATCACACAGGTAATTGGTATCGGTGCTGCATTCGTTTGGGTAAGCGTAACTGCTGGCGCAGTATTCCTGGTTCTCATGAAGACCGGTAATCTGCGGGTAGAACCTGAAGAAGAATTGCAGGGACTGGATATCAGTGAGCACGGAATGGAATCCTATAGCGGTTTCCAGATCTTCAGCACGATGTAAGGGGGTAGAAAATGAAATTAGTCACTGCATTCATTCAGCCGCACAAGTTGAATGACGTAAAAGAAGAATTGTTCAAGGCAAAAATCTTCAAGATTTCCGTTACCAATGTATTGGGTTGCGGTCAGCAGAGAGGTTACCACGAATCCTACCGCGGGGTGGATATCGAGGTAAATCTACTTAAGAAAACACGTATCGAGATTGCGGTTAACGAAGAGTTCGTGCAGCCAACAATTGATGCGATAATCCGCGGAGCCAGAACCGGTGAAATCGGGGATGGAAAAATACTGGTTTCAAGTCTGGATGATTGTATCCGGATACGAAGTGGAGAAACCGGAAAAGCCGCTATTGGTTAGGTCTCCCCGCTGCAGTTTGCAGCTTAGTTTCTTTCCCGAACCGTGTGTTACACGGTTCGGGTTTTTTCTGCCTTCCTGAATGAATCATATACGCTTCTATAAGATCGATAATCTTCATCACTTGCATGAAAACGCTCCATATCCGGCAGATATTCATGCTCGATGCGAACCATAGACTCTGCTGCATCACATACATTCCTGTAATATCCCATAGCTGTAAAACAGCATGCTGCATTTCCTGTAAGTTCAGCCTCCGGAACTTCCGGCACTTCAATTGCGACCCCCGCGATATCAGCCTTCATCTGATTCCAGATTCTGTTTCTCGCCTGACCGCCGCAAGCCCTCATAGAAGTTACAGGCCCTACACTCTCCCGGAGAATCTCAATCGTTTCCCGAACTGCATACGCAATAGATTGCACCACTGCCTTTCCCATTTCGGCGGCTCCATGTCCTGCACCAAGACCATAAAACATCCCATGATGGAACTCCCAGCTTGCACCACTGTGCAGGGTCGGGAAAAACCATGGAGAAGGTTGATCTGTTCCGGAAATTATAGCCAGCATATCGGCATAAGAGAGGGACTGCATCCCGGTAAAGCGCCTGTACCATTCAAATAGCAATCCGGTAGATGAGAGAATACCTGCGGTGTTAAAGAGTCCCGGGATTACATGCGGGAGGGTTCTCAATCGTGGCTCCTGGATATGTCTGTCAGTACAGTAGTTGATACCCTCTGAACTGCCTGCTCTGTCACATATCATGCCGGTCCTGACGGTTGCGGTACCCAGAAGACTCATTAAAAAATCACTGCCCGAGGCTACACAAGGAATGCCGGCAGGTATACCAAGCATCTCTGAGGCTGCTGCATTCACCTTTCCGGCTATTTCACCTGGACGCAGAAAGGGAGGAAATAGCTCAGGATCCATCTCATAATATCCAAAATCATCGGCACCCCAGAACAGCTGATCAAAATCTGTTGAGGGACTGGCAGTGTGGTACTCACCGCTTATATACGCCACAATATATTCCGCGCAGGAAAGAAAATACCGGGTTTGCTCGTATTTCTTCATGCAATGCTCGCGGAACCAGGAAACCTTCGGCAAAAAGAAGGATTGTCCGCGTGAATCCGGAATATCACGTTTATCCAGCCACATCAGAACGGTGTCCAGATGTCTGCCCGTCGAGTCGACAGGAACCAGAGTAGGCCCATTACCGCTGATTGCTATTGAAGAAATTCCCGAGAGGGGATCCAACTGCTGTATCGCAGTCTGAAAAGCCCGGATCAGCTCATCCGGGTGAAGCTGATCAAAATGATTGCCGGGATAACGTATAGCGCCCTTGCCGCTGCAGATAAGCTGCCCGTCAGCCTGAATGATTCCTGCCTTTACACTGGATGTACCAACATCTACTGCCAAACAAAGATCGGTATGCATATGCGTATCATGTCATCGGGGTCGATGCTGGTCAACCCGGCGAAAAACCGATATAGTTGCTGCATGAAAAACAATATAAAAACTGCATATAAAATGCTGCTATTTATTAGTGCCGCTGTGATCTTGATGTACAGCCTGAGCTCCTGCAGCGAGACTGAATCAACCGGTTTTCAGGTCGGCATATTCGTGCCTGGATTTGTCGAGGGAAGCCCGACCTATGAGCTGATGGTCCGTGGAGCAAGAGAAGCTGAGGAACTGAACGAAGAAATCACGGTCACGGTAGTTGAAGCCGGAACCAACCAGGCGGAATGGGAGGAAACTCTGATTACCATGGCAGGGAGCCGGCGTTATGACCTCATTGTCAGTTCCAACCCGGCTCTACCGGATATTGTCAGCCGTGTACTTACCAGACACCCCAATCAGCACTTTCTTCTCCTTGATGCTCATATGGAGGGTGCTGAAACCGTTGCTGCGATATCCTATAACCACCACGAACAAGGATTTCTCAATGGCTACTTTGCAGCTCTGATCAGCAGCTCGGAGCTAACACATGCAAAACCGGGGGTACGCCTCGGCCTTGTTGCCGGTCAGGAATTTCCGGTTATGAATAATGTAATTGCGGTAGGATTCCTCGAAGGTGCACGGGCCGTAGATCCTTCGGCAGAACTTGATTTCCGCGTAGTCGGCAACTGGAACGACCCCTCAAAAGCAGCCGAGCTTACCCGTTCCCTCATAGCGTCCGGAACAGATGTGATTCTTACCATTGCTGGCGGAGGAAATCAGGGTGTAATCAGCGCCGCTTCGGAAGAAGGTGCGTACGTCACCTGGTTCGATGCGCCTGGGTATGATTTTGCCCCTGGAATTGTTTTGGGCAGCACTATTGTCAAACAGGACACAGCAGCACGCACCGGCATCCTGTCCGCCGCGGAAGGCAGCCTCGAATTCGGAACTTCCCGGACCTATGGTGTGAAGGAAGGATTCATCGGCTTTGATTCTGATCACCTGGTTTTTCTTGAAACGGTACCGAATCAATTCAGACAGGCAATTATTGATATAGAACAGGCAATTCTGGCCGGTGATATCAGCCCCGGAAAGCTGTAAGCGGATAAAAATTGAATACTATTGCAGAGATTGTTGCCATAGATAAATTCTACCCCGAAACAGGTATCCATGCCAACAATGCTATCAGTTTCACTGTACAGGAAGATGAAATAGTCGGAATTGTCGGTGATAACGGTGCAGGGAAAAGCACTTTGGTTACCATTCTGGCGGGAGAACAACCAGCAGATTCCGGTAGCATAATTCTGGATTCCCTTACCCTGCCGAACGGACAGACACATCCAGGGGTAGGGCTTGTCCACCAGCACCCGAGAATTCTGCCCGACCGACCTGTATGGGAAAGCCTCTGTGTAGGACTATCAGACATGGCAATATTCAGCCGACGGAAAGCAAGGAAGAGCATACTTGCACGGCTTGATTCCATCGGCATCTCTCTGCCTGTTGACCTATCAGGCAATGAGCTGAGTATCGGCCAGCTTCATATTGCAGAGCTGGCAGCGGTCCTCATGCGTAAGCCACGCCTGCTGATTCTCGATGAACCTACTGCTTCATGTACCCCTGCCGAGAGGGAATCGATTCTGAAGATCATACAGAATCAAAGGGGTATAGGTATTATCTATATCAGCCACAGAAAGCATGAAATACAATTGCTGGCAAAACGGATTTTCCGGATTGATAAAGGCATAATGTCTGAAATCGATTCAGATGAACTCTATACTGTGCAGCGGATACATGAAAACAGAATGAAACCCATGTTCCCGGAATCCCGGGCAGTTGCACGCCTGGAAAATATCAATGCAAAGAGCCGTGTTCTCGGCGAACTCGAAAACATCTCGATTGATGTCTTCCCGGGTGAAATTGTCGGAGTCAGTGGCTACCGTGATCATGGATTACTCATGCTTGAGGATGTAATAGCGGGCTACCAGGCCATAGATTCCGGCAGACGCTCTATCCGGAACAGGAAT
This sequence comes from Spirochaeta dissipatitropha, assembly GCF_054657935.1. Lineage (NCBI taxonomy): Bacteria > Pseudomonadati > Spirochaetota > Spirochaetia > Spirochaetales > Spirochaetaceae > Spirochaeta > Spirochaeta dissipatitropha. The sequence goes on from NZ_BAAHXT010000015.1 coordinate 84,025, forward strand.
TACGGAAGCATACATGAAGCAAGAAGTCTTGGTATGCGCTATATTCCTACAAAACGATTCGTTCGGGGTCTGGCATATGAATTGAGCATCATTGATTCACTGCGTGAACATATAAAAATCCGCCACCCGGAGAGCACCTTTCTGGGATTATGGAGACAATACTGCCTGAAACGTCAGAGCTCAGAACTGTTGAGTAAATTAGGTCTTCCGGAAAATGAACAGCTGCCGCTACGGAGTTATTCAGGAGGAATGCGACAGCGATTGTTGATCGGAAGGGAGACAGACGTCCATGACGCGGTCATGGCTTTTGCCCTGGTATGCGAGCCAAATCTGGGACTGGATGCAGATGGTGTCGAGCTCTTGTGGGACTCACTACGAGAACTAGCAGCCAGAGGCGCTGGAATACTACTTCTCAGTTCAGCGCGCGAAGAAATAGAGCCAATCTGCCATCGACTCCTGATTCTGCATGACGGCCGAATTGCCGAAGTACTTAAAGGGAATACAAAATGACCGAGCACAGGAACTTCACATCCAACAAAGCATTCATACCTCTAATTGCAGTCTGTATTCTCATTCCCCTGATTTTTGCAGTTTCTTCAGACCAGCCAGCCGCAGCTGTCAGAGCTTTCTTCCTGGGACCTTTTTCAAGTATATATGCATTCGGTAACTTACTGAGTCAGTCAGCCCTTCTGCTTCTGAGCGGATTAGGAGCGGTTCTGGCATTTCAAACCGGGAGTTTCAATCTGGGCGGTGAGGGACAGGTTTACGCTGGTTCAGCTGTAGCTGTCGCATTAGCGCTCTTTCTTGGTCCGGGAAGCCTTCCAGGCTGGCTGATCATTGCAGTCGTATGTATTGGCGGCGGCTCTGCCGGGGCAGGAATTGCAGGTCTGAGTGCATATTCCCGAAAACGATGGAATGCCGACGAGCTGATCACCAGTTTTCTGATTGGCAGTGCGATGTTTCCACTCGTAGATTATTTATTCAGGGAACTGCTCTACGACAGCAGTTCCAGCATGATCCGTACTCCCTATATTGCCGAGAAGGTCAGATTTACGCAAATCCTTCAGCCATCGGTGCTCTCTGCAGCCGCACTGCTGGCATTATTGATCTGGCTTATAAGTACCCTGTATATGGAAAAGGGTGTAAGAGGAACAAGATATCGGCTTACAGGTAATCATCCTGAATTTGCTGCCGCAGAAGGGCTTCAGATACGAAGCATCCGATCCTCAGCCTTCACTATCTCGGGGGCACTTCATGGTATTGCAGGAGCACTGCTGGTTACTGGAGTGCATCACGCCGGCATCCTCGGATTTTCAGCAGGATACGGCTGGAATGGTATTGCAATTGCGCTCATTGCCGGCAACAGGCCCCTGAAATTGCTACCAGCAGCCCTGTTCTTCTCCTACATAATTGCAGGATCACGCCAGGCATTGGTTGTCAGCAATCTCAGGCTGGATATAAGCTCAATATTACAGGCAATGATTTTTCTGCTTGTAACGGTACAGGCGACGCGCCGGAGGAAAGAGAAATGATTGCATTTATTTTCCAGGCGCTGCTCTCTGCTTCTCCGATTGTGATCGCAGCTGCAGGAGGCTTGTTGTCGCAAAAAGCAGGCGTTCTCAATATTGCACTGGAAGGGATAATTCTCAGTGGTGCATTTGCTGCAGCTCTGGCTGGTCTGCTCAGTGGATCAGTGATTCTGGCCGTGGCTGCAGGGACATTAACCGGATTCCTTGTTGCCCGAATACAGATAATATTCCGAATGCAGTTCCGGGCTAATATTTTCATAATCGGACTGGGAATAAATCTGCTTGCTGCAGGAATTATTCCAGCTGTATCGAATGCAGTTATAGGCACCAGTGGAGTCTTCAGACTGCCTGCAGGGTTTATTACCCCGCCTGCCTTTGCGGCAATGAGCCTGACATTATCTTCAGTAGCCTGTACTGCAGTGTACCTGTTTCTTCGCAACAGCAGATACGGGATAGAACTTCAGGCGGCCGGTGTCCAGCAGGAGCTGCTCCGACGCCGTGGAGGCTCAACGGAAAAATATCAGAAACTGGCTTTATCACTCTCGGGAATATGTGCAGGTCTGGCAGGTGCATTGCTGAGTTTGCGTATCGGGGCTTTTGCGCCTGCTATGAGTGCCGGTCGGGGCTGGATTGCACTGGGAACCATTTTCCTCGGATTTCAGCACCCTTTCGGCATAGTGATCGGAGCAATTCTATATGGCCTCAGCGATTCAGTTGCCGGCAGCCTTCAAGGTCGGACTATAATACCCAGTGGAATACTGATGACCCTACCCTATGCCGCCACCACCCTGGCTTATATACTTTCCTCTGCTATACGCTACCGTAAAATCCGGGAATAAGCTCCGCGATCGCTGTACGAACCCGTTCGGTTTCCTGCTTTACCCAGTCCCTCATCTCTCCAAGCTTATTCAGCATATTGTTCCGGGAAATATTCCCGGGACTACCTGGACTTGTCCGTGAAGCGATTACTTCATCCAGAGACATTGATTCCACTGTATCCAGATTGGTTCCGACCTGGCGGTATGCATCGCGGAAAGTCATGCCACCCGCAACCAGTTCCAATGCAGCATCGGTTGCAAAGATGTCTACAGTGCAGCCCTGCCTCAGATTCTTTTCGTTTACCTGCAATGAATCTACAGTCAGTTTGATTACGGCGGTGCTTGCTTCACAGATTTCAATACTCCTGAGCAGCGGTTCCTTGGTATCCTGAAAATCACGGTTATAACCGGATGGCAAGGATCGAATAATATTCATTACCTGCTGGGAATAGCCGGATACTACACCAGCTTTTGCTCGAAGCAGCTCAAGACCATCAGGGTTTTTCTTCTGTGGCATAATACTGGAACCGGTACACAATTCTGCTGGCAAGGAGAAATAACCGAATTCAGGCAGACTGAACATCATGAGATCCTGTGCAATCTTTGAGAAAGTCTGCTGCAGCTGTTCAAATACCTGCAGAAGCTGGGATTCAAACTTTCCCCGGCTGCTGTTTACATAGATGGTATTCTCCAGTACTTTTGAAAAACCCATACACGCTGCAGTATACTCACGATCAAGCGGAAGAGGCACACCGTAACCGGCAGCCGCACCGAGTGGAGAGCGGTCAATTCTCTCATAAACCGGAAGAAGCAGCTCCAGATCATCCAGTATTTCTTCGGCATAGGCTTGAGCCCATAAACCCACAGTAGAAGGCATTGCGACCTGCATATGTGTACGACCGGGCATAGGCACCCGGGAATTCCTTTCCGCAAAATCAGTCCAGCTTTCTGCAGCTGAAAGTCCGGCGGATAGAATCGACAGAATTCTGTCTCTGCTGTACAGGCGGGTTGAAGTCAATACCTGATCATTGCGGGAACGCCCGGTGTGGATTTTTTTCCCGGCTTCCCCCAGACGGTCTACAAGGACACTTTCAATAGCTGCGTGGCCGTCTTCCAGTTCCCGGGGAATCCTGAATTCACCGGATGCAGCAACCGCTGCTATTGTCCTCAGCTCCTGTACCAGGTCCTTGCATTCATCGCCCGTAAGCAGTCCGATTTTCTCCAGACCCATTGCATGAGCTATGCTGCCTGCGCAATCATAGGGAACAAGAACTTCATCGAGCAGATAATCCCTGCCCACAGTAAAGCTCTCGATTAATTCGTTGATATTACCATTCTTCTGCCAGATTTTCGCCACAGGACCCTCCGGAATCTGAGCATACCGTCCTGCACTTTACCTGTCAACGCTTGACTTCTGCTTCAGATTTCAGCCGGTCCTTGGTACCGCTTCCCAGAAAAAAACTGAGCAGAAAGCCCGCGACAAGTGCCAGAATCCCCGTTAAGCCTGTCATATCCATTGAAAAGCCTTCCCAGAGACTGACCACCGAACCGAGAACCAGACCGAGTATTACAAAATAGGTAAATCCATGAAATCGATCCAGAAGATAGGTTATGAGCCGCGCGACCAGAACTACCCCGATTATGTGTCCTCCGACAAATACAGCAATGAAAGGAATATTGAGCGTACTGAATGAGTGCTGCATGGTGGAATACATGCCGAAAAGCAGCAGCAGAAAACTACCGCTTACACCGGGCACGACCATAGCAAAGCTCGCTATAATTGACACAGCAAGCATTAAGCCAAGAGCCGGAAGAGTAATTTCTGTCAGCGGCGGACTTGCCGCAGGGCGTTCAGCAAGACCCATCCAGAGCACCAGGCCGAGGCCAATTGCAAATGCAATAAGAAAGTACCAGCTGAACTTTCCCTGCCCTGCCCTGTTGATGAGATAAGGAGCGCTACCTACAATAAGACCTATAAAGAAAAAATTAGTCTGTGCAGGAATTTCAGCAAGAAAAAAACCAATGAGACGGGCAAATGCCACGTTGCCAATAAGCACACCAAAAATAAGAGGCAGGAGAAATAAAAGATTCCGTTTCCACCCGCCTTCACTGGAAAAGAAGGCTCCGAAGGCCTCCATAAGTTCATCGTAAATTCCGACGATCACGGCTATAGTACCGCCGCTTACACCGGGAATAATATTCGCCAGACCAATGGCAATCCCTTTCACAGTAACCAGCAGGGACAAAGGAGCCTTACGTTCTGTCATGCTTTACCTCTCATCATGATATTGTATACTCCTGCCGGTCTGAAATCTATATCTGAAGAGATATATTTACTATTTGCAGCTTCGTCTTGCTGATCTTTTATTTTTCCGCGACCAGTGTGAGTACATTATTTTCAGCAACAATCTTCACACTTCCCCCCTCCTGAACTTTGCCCGAGAGGAGCATTTTCGCAAGCTCATTCTGTACGAGATTAGTAATTGTACGCTTCAGCGGTCGTGCCCCGAAAGCCGGGTCAAACCCGACGTCTGCAAGAAGGGTGCGGGCACCATCTGTGAGAGAAAGAGAAATCCGTTTTTCAACGAGCCGTTTCTGCAGTCTCCCGATCTCGATATCCACGATTCTGGTTATCTGATCCTTGTCCAGACGGTGAAAGGTAACAATCTCGTCTATTCTGTTCAGAAACTCCGGCTTGAATGTTGCGTGAAGAATCTCGTTGATTCTCGGTTTGACTTCTGCGAGATCATCATGCCTGAGAATCAGATCACTCCCAACATTACTGGTCATAATGACTACTGTATTTCTGAAATCAATCAGTCTCCCCTGTCCGTCAGTCAGGCGGCCTTCATCCATGAGCTGCAGCAGTATATTGAACACATCCGGGTGGGCCTTTTCGATTTCATCAAAGAGAATTACGGAATAAGGACGACGGCGAACGACTTCAGTCAACTGACCGCCCTGTTCATAACCCACGTACCCGGGAGGAGCTCCGATGAGCCGGCTGACCGCATGCTTCTCCATGTATTCACTCATATCGATTCTGGTCAGGGCCCGTTCGTCATTGAACAGAAAATCAGCCAGGGTCTTGCTGAGTTCGGTTTTTCCCACCCCGGTTGGGCCAATAAAGAGAAAAACGCCTGATGGGCGGTTGATATCGCCAATTCCGCTTTTGTTCCGTCGGATTGCATCCGAGACGGCTCGTATTCCATGCTCCTGCCCGATAACACGCCTGCCAAGTACTTCTTCAAGCTGGAGAAGCTTCTGCATTTCACTGCTCATCATTTTACTGACCGGTATTCCAGTCCAGGTTGAAACCACCGCGGCGATATCTTCCTCCGACACCTCTTCCCTCAGCATCGAGCTGCCCTCACTCTGCTGAGCATCGATTGCTTCACTCAAAGTCGCCATTCTACCCCGAAGATCAGGGATCAGCCCATGTTTGATCTCCGCTGCACGGGTAAAATTCCCTTCACGCTCTGCCTGGGTCTCTTCGATACTGAGATTTTCCAGCTGCTGTTTGAGACTCCGCAGCTCATCGATTTTAGTCTTCTCATTCTGCCACTGGGCATGCATTGCATCCCTGTCATGGCTGAGCTCGGCAAGTTCAGAGTTCAGCTTTTTAAGCCGTTCGGTACTTGCGGCATCATTTTCCTTGCTGAGGGCCTGCTTCTCTATATTCAGCTGAAGGATTCTCCGTTCCAGCTGATCCAGGGCGGTAGGCTGACTTTCGATCTCCATCTTCAATCTGCTCGCTGCCTCGTCGACAAGATCGATTGCCTTGTCAGGCAGAAATCGACTGGTAATATATCTGTCTGAAAGCACCGCAGCTGCGACAAGAGCCTCATCTTTTATACGCACACCATGATGTACCTCATAGCGCTCCTGCAAACCACGGAGAATCGCTATTGCACTCTCCACCGATGGCTCGCTGGTAAAGACTGTCTGAAACCTGCGCTCGAATGCTGCATCTTTCTCTATGTGCTTGCGGTATTCGTCAAGGGTAGTCGCTCCAATACAGCGGAGTTCTCCCCTTGCAAGTGCCGGCTTCAAAAGATTGGAAGCATCCATGGCCCCCTCCGCAGCACCTGCTCCAACCAAAGTATGAAGCTCATCGATAAACAGAATGATTTTCCCTGCACTGGAAGCGATCTCTTCGATCACCCCCTTGAGGCGTTCCTCGAATTCACCGCGGAACTTGGTCCCGGCCACCAGAGAGCCCATATCCAGGGAGAGTATCGTTTTGTTCTTGATGCTCTCGGGAACATCGCCCGAGACAATTCTACGGGCAAGTCCCTCTGCAATTGCGGTTTTGCCCACACCAGGCTCACCAATCAGAACAGGATTGTTTTTGGTTCTTCGTGAAAGAACCTGCATGACCCTCCGGATTTCCTCGTCACGGCCTATTACCGGATCCAGCTTCTCCTGTCGTGCAAGTGCAGTGAGGTCACGGGTATATTTTTCCAGTACCTGGTATCGATTCTCGGGATCCTGATCGCTTACCTTCTGTCCCCCCCGAATATCCTGCAAAGCCTCAAGCAGTTCATCTCTGCTTATGCCGTGTTTTTTTAGAATTTCTGCAATAGGCCCTTCACTGCCCAGAGCAGATAATAATAGATGCTCGGTACTGATGAAATCATCCCCGAGTTTCTCCTGCTCTTTTTCTGCCTTCACAAGCAGCTTCATGGCAGGAGGACTCAACTGCATCTGGGCTGCATCGCCATATACCTTCGGCAAGCGCTGCACGCTTTTTTCGAGCTCTGTTCTCAGAGCAGGGATAGATACACCCAACCTGTTCAGCAGAGGCGGAACTATGCCGTCCTTCTGTTCAATCAGAGCATAACAGAGATGCTCCGGCTCAATTGCAGAATGATCGTTTTTCATTGCAAACGCTCCGGCGTCCTGCACCGCCTGGCGTGCTTTGGTAGTTAGTCGTTCGTAATCCATATCAGTAATATAGCCACAAATTCTGATTTCGCAAAACCGTCTACTGCCTTGAAAAGCCAGGCAACTATAGATATCCTATGCCACATGAGTTCAACAGAAGATAAAAACAAGGTAATCATTATGCATGGCTTCAGCCATGAAGAAATAAGTAAAATTATGAAGCTGGTAAAACAGCAGTTCGAGAATCCCCGTGATCTTATCTTTGCCATGAGCACTGAGCAGTCACTGGAAATGAAACTGGGAGCACTCATAGAGGATATGACAGAGGATCATGTATACCTGCAGAAAAATCCTCCAAAAAGGAAAGTCTGAACGCATATCTTGACCAGAAACGGTGCGCGGAATAGTATTCCTTCATGAGTAAAGAGAAACCGGTACCCCGTTCCTGCCTGCAGAATATTCCTGCATATCATCCCGGCAAGCGGTCTGCTGGATTAACCAAACTTTCAAGCAACGAAAATCCTCTTGGTTGTTCGCCGATGGTTCATCAGGCCATAGATCAAGTGCAGCAGGAACTTGAGGTATATCCGGACGGCCGAGGTACAAGCCTGGTCAGAAAGCTCTCTGAAATCCACTCTATCTCTCAAGACAGAATCATTCTCGGAAACGGATCCGATGATATTATGATCATGGCAGCAGCCAGCTTCATAGATCCAGGCAGCAATTCCGTTATGCCGACTCCAAGTTTCAGCCAGTATGAGTTTGCCGTCCGTCTCTACGGGGGTGATGTCAGGAAAGTGCCTCTGAAAGACGGGAATCATGATCTCGACTCTATGCTTGAAGCAATAGACGAGAATACCCGGATTATGTGGATCTGTAACCCCAATAACCCAACCGGCACCTATCGGAATCATAATGATATTCACGATTTTCTCAGCAAGATACCTGGACGTATCCTTGTAGTGCTGGACGAAGCATATTCAGAATATGCAGAGGCCGAGGATTATCCGGATTCACGCAAATTTCTGGATGAATTCAGCAACTTACTGGTTCTGCACACCTTTTCGAAGATTCACGGCATCGCAGCACTGCGTCTTGGCTACGGCTTCGCTGACAGTGATATTATTAACTGCTTTCTCAGGGTCAAACAGCCCTTCAATGTTAATGGTATCGCACTTGCTGCCGGTGAAGCAGCACTCAATGATAGCATCTTCGTCAAGCACTCTCTGGAAATCAACCAGAGCGGAATGCGGTACCTCAGCACTGAACTCGACCGTCTCGGTTATACATATTATCCCAGTCAGGCAAACTTTATCTGTATTCATACACCGATTACAGCAGATCAGGCATATACGCGATTAATGGATTTCGGCATCACAATCCGATCTTTGAGCTCTTTTGGGCTTGATCATTCGATTCGGGTTTCGATAGGAGAAATGCAGGCACTGCAGTCACTGGTCCGCGGACTTGAGGCCATAATGCATGAGCACACGAATGGTCACACACAGATTGAGGCGGGCTGATGCAATGAAAAATGAAAGCCTGAATGACGATACGCACAGCAGTAGCTCAGGGCTGAAGAAACTCCGCGAGCCCGGATGTCTGGCTATCTGGTTTGCCTTTATTCTAGGTTTTTTTGCTGTCTGGCCGGCCCTTATAGCTGGAGTATGGATACAGAGCTGGATTCCACTTCCAGGACAGGGTTGGGCAGCACAGCTGCTGTATGCAGCACTGCCCGAAGAAACAATAAAATTCACCCTGGCATCGCTGCTTGCATACTTCAGCGGAATTTCACCTTCTATTGTTGGTGCAGCTTTCGGTATATCTGAAACAGCCTTTGTCTTTTCCACTACCCCATGGCCACTCAGACTGATAAGCTCCGTACCACTGCATACAGGAACCACTGCCCTCGCAAGCATGGCAATACGCCGCCGAACAAGCTATTCTCTGAGTACGCTGCACACAGGCCTTTTCAAACGCACAGTACTATCCATTGGCCTGCTGACTACAGCAGTCATGCTTCACTGGATATATAATATATCTGTACGCCAGGGATCTGCCTTATCCTGGATAATAGCCTGGATTCCGATCATTCTGTGGCTGCTGATCCGAGGCTGGATAGTAAGCCATCAGAGTAATCAGACAGACTGATTATTCCCACCTGTAAGCCGGACTTACTGCCTGCTCGTCAGGCAGTAAGTATGTCGGTCGTGTGTCTACTGGTTAGTCTGCCCGTGTGCCTGGTTGTCTGGTTGTCTGGTTGTCTGTCGGACGACCGACTGAATCCTCGATTAGTCCCGATTTTTCTCCCAGGCCCTTGACCTTTTTCTCCTTGGTCTATATATTACCACCAACGACGCAGGGTAGAGCAGTTGGCAGCTCGTCGGGCTCATAACCCGGAGGTCGCAGGTTCGAGTCCTGCCCCTGCTATAAAACCCGCAGTGCCTTTAGGTGCTGCGGGTTTTTTATTGCAAGGAGCGAGGCAGGACTCGAACCACCGGCAGAGTATTTTGCGGCAGTGGTTCACGCAGGGAACCGCGAAAGCAAAATGCGGGGTGCGGAGGCTCACAGAGCCGGAGCATGAGAGTCCTGCTCTTGACTTTGCATTCTGATCAACGGATACTTTTTGTATGATTCAGCTTGATGTTCGTTCCGTAACAGGTATCATTACTCAACATGTTCCGCAGGTTCAGGCTATATACCTATATGGATCGGCTGTTGATCCAGCTGCCACAATCGATG
>NZ_BAAHXT010000016.1:0-70241 GCF_054657935.1 Spirochaeta dissipatitropha
CATACGCAAATACAATCAACAAATAACACTATAATACGTATATTTACGTATTGCAAGCATATTAAAAGAATATTATTATACTTACGAGTAAAGACGCGTATAAACACGCATGAAAGCGTATTCAGATAGTTTAGATTTTCTGAATGCCTGATTTGTGAATTCGGGTAATGAAATGGGCATACGTGATGCCATAGGCACGACAGATATGTTTACCAAAACCGCTGCGCAGTTTAGGTCACATATCGCGTGCTTAAGGGGTACCCCCTTAAAAACCCCGGAATAGCCAGAGGAGGAAGAATGGCCCGACCCAAAAAGACTGCCCACAACAAGCTTGACTGCTCTGTTTGTGTTCGTTTGAGTCGCGAAGAATATGATCGCTGGAAGGCAAAGGTAGCAGAAAGCGGTTTGAGCACCAGCGAGTTTTTCCGGCAGGCGATTATCCATAATCGCAGCAGCGTTCGGGCTCAGCGGCCCATCAGCAAAGAACAGCGCTCACTCATCTATTTATATAGCAAGGCAAGCAATAATATGAATCAACTGGCTTACCGCGCTAATCGGGATCATCTACATGGTGTGCTATGTGAGGAAACCTACCATTCCATATTAATAGCACTACTGCAGATTTCTGATTACCTGAAACAAGGGATTGCGAATGCTGATTAGGATTCGGGGAGGAAAAAGCGGAATCAAGGAATATCTGCAGACGGGTCGGAAAAAGGGCCGGGAGCAAAGCCGTGACCAACTCGATAACCGTGTCATTTTGCATGGTGATCTTGAAGCAGCTGATGCAATTATTAGCTCGGTTCCAGGCAAGGGAGAGAAATACCTGCATATAACCATCTCTTTTCGGGAGGACAGGGTACCCCTGGATACACTACAGAGAATCAGTACTGAATTCAGACAGTTTGCCTTTGCCGCCTATCGAAGCGATGAGTACTACTATTACTGTGAAGCACATCTACCAAGAATCAAGTGTGAGCAGGATCAAAAATCAGGAAAAATGCTTGAACGAAAACCGCACCTTCACATTGTGATTCCCAAGGTCAATCTTTTGAATGGTAAGGGACTGAATCCATTCGGCAAGGTCAAAAGATGCATTGAGTATATTGATGCGTTCCAGGAAACGATGAACACAAAGTACAAGCTTGCAAGTCCCAAAGATCATCGTAGATTGGAAACAGCAGATCGCAGTGAAGTAATTAGCCGATATTCGGGAGACTTCTTCAAACCAGCCGGGAGAGAGCTCAAGCAGGATTTACTGGAAGCAGCCCTGAACATGAATGACTACGAAGCTTTCATCTGCTTCCTGAACACGCTCGGTACCGTTCGTGTACGGAACCCGGGAACTGACAGAGAATACCTGAACATTAAAAAGCCTGAAGATGTTCGCGGTGTGAACCTCAAAGAACAGGTTTTCTCACGCAGTTTCCTGCAGCTCTCTCGCGCAGAGAAACAATCCTGGCTTCAGAATGAGACCATAAGCTCAAGTGTATTACGAGATAAAGATGCTTCCTCTTCTATTGATCCTGAAGCTATTCTCAAGGAATGGAACGCTGTGGGCTGTCGTGAAATCAAGTATTTAAACAGCGGCAACCGCTCACAATGGAAGCAGTATCAATCAGCTGATACCACAGAGCGTAAGAACATGCTCCACGTACTGGAAAAAGCCTTCTACTCGCGTTCAATTGAACCGGAACTCACAGATCTGGAAGCAGAAAATCAGGTTACAGAAGCTATTAGTTTTCAGGAAACAAATGAAGCACTATCGATTCAGGAAGCGGCCAAACAAGCCGGTGACTCTACAATCGGAGAGCTACTGCGGATTGAAGCCCGCAAAATGAAATATATAGAAATGGCCGCAATTTACAGGAATGAATACGCCAGACTGATTGATCCGGGAGAGTTGCTGAATTCGCTGAGCCATAGCCATGGTATAAATCCAGCGAAATATCGGACAGAGCAGACAGGAGACTATAAACGAATTCAAGTAGAAACCGGTAAGCGGTATTCAGCACTTGATTTTCTGGTAGAGGAACTATACCTCGAACCGGAAGATGCGCTGCAAATAATCAGGAAAGTCAATCAGGAACAGAATCGTCAGCAGAATCAGCGGCAGGAATATGACCCCGAGCTGTGGAGACAATTCACCTGCGAACGAAATACCGCAAGCCATGAAGCAGCCAAAGCAAAACAGAACAACAGGTATTCTGCAGCACAGCAGCGAAACAAGCTGAAAAACGAGTATGTAGCCCGGAAACAGAAGATATATGCCAAGAATAATCAAACAATAGCCGAGCGCAAAGCCGCCTTGTCCCTACTTAACATGAACAAAGTGCACCGCTTCCAGGAAATACACACTACCCTACAGAACCGGAATCAAGAAATTGAGTACCGTTTTTCCCGACTCTATAATTACCCTGCCTGGCTACACGAACAGGCAGAAAACGGAGATGAAAAATCACTGCATGAACTTCAACGATTACGCCGATGGAATCCTTTGCTGAATGAAAACCAGAACGCGGCAGCATCTACCGCAAAAAACTATCGGGGTGCGATCTACCATGAAGAAGACTGGTCTCACCATATTACAGAGAATGGCAGTGTGCATTACCGATACCGGGAACATGAAGCACTCGTTGATCATGGCCAGCGTGTGGATTTTGAAAACAATTGCAGTGAGGTCACCGAAACTGGCCTCCGCCTGTCCATGATGAAGTTCGGAACACACCTGAAAATATATGGCTCAGACGATTTCAAGAAAGAAGTCGTCGCAACTGCAGCCAGCCTCAAACTCCCCCTCCGATTCACCGATGACTGGATGAATGAAGCACTGGAGAAAACCCAGCCACCTGTGAGACGGGCGAGACCGCGGAGTAATGATAGAGGGGGAATGGAAATGGAATTCTGACGGAGACATTATTCCCCTCGGTTTTCTTGACATACACAAAAATATTGATAAGAATAAAATATACCAAACATAATATCTAATATGCTAAATTATTTTGTTTTGTTATTGGTATTTGGAGGAATATGATGTGTAAGTCCAATACTAAAATCATAACTGTGATTATCCTGTCAGCGGTCCTGGCGATAGTACTTTCAGGCTGTCCAATGGAAACGAATCAGAGAGTTTCAGATTCAAAAGATTCACAAAGTGACCCGGATGTTTCTTTTTTTGACTTCCCCAATAATGCCCGGGCAGTTTTTGTTGCAAACACCACGAATGATGAAAATGAAAGCGTAAATATGCTTTTCCAGTTGACTGATGATGGCTCCATTTCAAAGATATCACTGGACGAGGTACTAATTGATTCGAATGCACCAATTGCACTAGTAGCAGGTATTTCCGAACAAGCGCTTCTTATCGGTTTCGGATATTCTATCAGCTCCATTTCAAGTGCATGGCTGTATACCGCGGATAGTCAAGGCTTCTTTGACTTGGGCGAGCTCGTAACCGGGTTCAGATCTATGACCAACTATTATAAACACCCTCCCTTATTCCAGTATGATGCAATAGGTGGCATTTATTATCTCGGCACCGACCAGCGCATTCATAGAGTTGATACAAGCACCGAGCCACCTGGAGTAACTCATGCAAGCCCAACAGGAGATAGAGAGGACTTCTTTGAAGTTACTTCTACTGGTTTCATTGCATACAGAACATGGGAAGGAGATTATCGGATCAGGCATCCCGAAGGCGCACTTGCCCATTTACCAAGCAGAGACTTCTGGAGGGCTCCTGATGGATATATATACTTGTATCATCCACACACAGATTCTGAAGGTGAATATCAAACTATTGCACGAGTAACGCTGGATAATCAGGGTAACGTTGATTTCACCTGGATTGAGAGTGAACTCCAGACAAGTATATGGCCTCCTCACATGAGTTTGAAAGCTGAAACAAAAGATCGGGTTTTCATTGTAGATGAGGATAGAGCGAATATTATTGCAGAAGTATATAACCCGGATGGAGTTCCGCGTTCGCTCGATTTTATGCCAAACTTTTCTTCTATCAGCCATATGACAGCAACTTCAGATAGAATTATTGTATCAGGCTTCACGGACCGATTCAGGACATATTTCATAGATCCCGAAACAGACATATACGAAGAGATCAGTAGCTTGACTAATCTGGATGTCCGCTCCATTTTTCCCATCGAAAATAACAGTTATATCGTTAACGGACTGCGATTATCAGATGGAAAAGTAGTTATTGGATTATTGGACAGCACAGGAGAAGTTACTGTAATAGCAGAAGAAGGTGATACCGAAATACTTTACTTAACGAGCTGGTGACGAGCCTATATGGAACCGGAACCAATAAAGACCATTGATCAATTACGTGCCATCCCTAAATACCCCAGCATTGGAAGTATTCTAAATAAATATACCTCAGCTATCGGAGGCAAAGAGTTTCCATTAGGAACAGCAAAGCTGAAGAAGAAACTCCAGTTACTGAGCAATGAATCGTCAGATGTAGATTTGGACAGCTATATGGACGTCCTGACGGGTATCCTTGAATCATATCGAATGGTAACAGATGGAATAAATTTCCATTGGATAGATGGGGCTCAGCTGTATCATTATTTCAGAGCCTACCAACAACTAATATTGAAATTTCCTGTACTTGGATTGTCTGAACAGCTAATTCATAACCTGACTGCATACTATTTCGCATACATGTCCGTGCAGCGTTATGCATGGATGATCAAAAAATTCGAAGCTGATGCTAAACTGCATGCTCCGCATTTCCTTGTGTGTGGAAATGCATCCCTACAAGAAGCATTTGCGTCTTGTATAAATAATGCGAAACGTTTATTAGGGAAACCAGGAATTTCGGACTGGGAATTCATCACACTTCTGCATCCCGAACATATGGGTGACAAGGAACGGGGGCAAAGCCAGAACAAAGAAGCAATCCGCGAACTAGTCAAGCAGCTTCAATCATGGGGAACTACACCTGATTCACCGAAATATCATACCTTCCTTATAAAGATTATCGAGCCACTACGTGACATAGATGTGGAAGCAGCAAAGATCCTGGAAATTGATTTTATTTCATGGAAATGGCTTGCAACAATGCTTAAAGACTCAGATCTTGCATTTTCCGACCTCTCTTCATGGATGTCCACATTTTTTACGGAACTTCTAAACAGAGAAGATACAGAATTACATGTACCTTCAGATTTTATATTCTCTGATGAAATGTTAACCATGAGTATTCATATCTTGGCTCAGAGTTTGTTGGCAAAATTCACTACAGACGATGAGTATTACAATTGGCAAAATACAAGTATACAGCAGGATATTTTCCTGCCAGAAATTGAAGAATCTGACTTTGATGTTCTCTGGGAATATGTCAATGGTCTGGCATATTGTTCGGGCAGTAATTTTACTGAGTTTTCTACTAGCGTCTTCGAGTATTGCAAAAAAGAAAAACTCTCAGGAATTCGACATGTTTTCAAAAAACAATTCCTTCATGGAATATATAAGTTCAGTTACACTTCCTCGACTGCCTGGATCGACCGACAAATGGAAACATTGTTGTCAGACATACCAAAAAAAAGAATAATCGAGCGAGACCTGAACAAATGGCTTGCTGCTTCTAATAAAAAGAATGTTAACCTACCCAAAAGATGGGCAAGATTTGATCGAACCAGATTGATGATGACCGTCACCTTTGGCTCACCCGAACAGGTAAAGAAACAACTCGCTTTGGGTGCTGACGTACTGCGTATATCACAAAACTCTTCAAAACAGCCCGGGGACAATGGAACAGCACTCTTGTTCGCAATTCAAGCCTTATTAGAAAGTACAAATCCGGAACATTTCAAGAAAACCTCCGAGATCTTGCAGATCCTCATGAATGCACTCAAGGAATATCCGCATGACAGGGTAAAAGAAATAATAACATTGCCAACAAATCTTAAAAAAGTGAGCCCCTTAAGCTGCGCGTTGTACCTGGGAACCAGTAACATTATAGAAGAACTCCTCGAATATAAGCCTGATCTAACAGGAGAGCTTGGTGAAGACTCATTCTATCCTATATACCTCGCAATGAACGCATACTTTCAACACAAGAGCATGCGCTCTCCAGAATACCTATCCAATATAATAAACGACGGTAATTACAATCTTCAACGAATGACCACAGCTCCTGCCATCTTGGACCTTCTCCATAACTCTGATTCCACTTTCCAATCTCTTGCTCAATCATCAATCACAAACCTTCAATACTTGAATCACCGCGAAGAAAAACAACTACTGAAGAACATGTATCTATTAGCGGGATCTGGTGCCGTACCAAATCAAATGTCTCCTAATGGCCAATACCCTCTAGACCTTGCATATGAAATAGCAGAAACCTTTGGTGATCCTTCGGGCATTCATATTCTCAGGGATATCGGAGAATATAAACGCGCAATCCGCTAACCTTCGCACTTTTTCCCACCCGTCAATACTCTTTTCCGGTTGTACTCTTCTTGTAGGAGGATCATCAAATGAGTGATGTCAAGGAAAAGAAAACAGACGCAATTATTCCAGTAACTCTGAGAATAAATCAAACTAATGTTCCGTTCGTGGGACTTGCTGCTCCGGATGAATTTGTACAGGTAGTATCGAGGTTGCAACCGGATTATGTGTTTTGGGATGTCAATGAAGGACTAAAAGGAACGGGCGGCATATTGAATGAGGGTGTTATGTTAACAACTACAGTAGACGGCTACAATGATTATGCTGAACTGGAATCCGGCTATAAGCTGGGATTTTTAAATGGCATTCAATACCGTGATTCTATAATAATGGGAACCAGGAATTTCAAGGAATATCAGGCTTTAATGGAGTCTGGATATTCAAACATTGATGAATTTCGGGAGGTCACAAAAACTGATCTACCCGATATCTATATTCACTGGATGGAACATGTTGATAATCTCCTATTGAGGAAAGAACTGCCGACATGTAACAACCTCAGTGAGTTTAGTTTATACCTTGAAGAGGCTGGTCTTAGTGCCTGTAGTACCGAAGAAATACTGTCGATTATAACTGCTGGTTTTTCAAACATTCTTGATTACAAAGAAGCAAAAGAATGCGGTTTTACCGATGCTGCTACTTTTTTTCATGCCAGAGAATACGGTATAAAATCCCGAAACGAATACAAAGAGCTTGAAATTTCAGGTATTCAGAGCGTCTCACGGTGGAAGCAGTATAAACAGGACTCAGATACAGCGAAAGCAGAGTTTACCGATCTACTGGGAAAGCATTTATACATTCTGTATTTAACAGAATCGCTGGAATCAACATGGTCGTTAAAAAGCATTCAACAGTATATTGAGCGCAATATAATCAACCCTTACCAGATGTCTGGAGGAATATATTGTGAAATCGCACGAAGTACAGGCGAAAAGCCAATGACAGCACTAACAATGCATCCAGACATTTGTGATATGGTAATCTCTATAGACGACCAGACAGTAATCCGCCGCACATTAAGCGATGAGGAAATTGAAACTGCAAACCTTGATCTCTGCAATATCGTACTTTATGGAATCGATGGATTAAAGGAAGAGCGGATAGGAGATGTCGCAAAAGCTCTTACGATAATCAACAAGCTACGGGAATTTGGAACCAAGGAAATCAACGTATTTGCCGATTCTTCTTTCGAACACTATCTCACCGAATCAGAAATACAGCAAGTGAAACAGGCCTGTGACAATTGGACTACAGCAATCTATGGCACGCCTGCAGATGCCTATTTAATTGACCATGCACGACAGTATCCATCGTTCATTGTTACCAATGATCACTTCAGCACATACCTTGATGAGAAAAGCCCGTGGATTTACGAAAATATACCGCGCCTACTTGTTCCGTACTCCTTCGACAATGAAGGCAATGTAAGCTTTGGACGAAAACAGTACGAATTGCAAAACAAGGATTAGACAACAGAGATTGACCCAAGAAACAGAAAGGTATTAGAATATAGTTGAGACGGCGGTTGCCAGCGATTCGTTCATTAACGGGTCCACCAGTAGGGGCAATCGCCTTTTTTCGCATTCCCTGGTTAAATCACATCTTCGAATTCGATCAGAGCTCGTATGGTCTCGGGAAGTGTTTGTTTACCGAGAATTTCCAGCAACTCCCGAGCTGTTTTTGGTGGATTTTTTAGACGCTGTCGCATTTTTTGCACTGCACGAATAAAAACCCCAGTGTTCAAGTGAAACTGAGCAAGCAGGAAATCATCCGGGTGGATTGCTTCAATCCCGAATTCCTGAAGTGATTCTTTCGGGAAATCTTTCAGGTTATAGGTCACAATACCGTCCGCTCCTGCTCGTACAGCTGCGGCAACAACGTGACGATCACCGGAATCGGGAAGGACAATGGATTCAATCAACTTATCATAACCGGTAATCAAAGAATCGGCGGCATACTGATCCATCATCAACCGGGTTCTCTCCAACTGCTCACGGGTCAAATCAGGACGATTGGCCAACAGATTGCCTATCCATTCTTCGTGTATATGATTCGTCCAGCAGGCCCGGTATAACCCATCAGCTGCTAACTGCAGGAGCAAGTCTCTGAGATGGGCAGGATATAGAGTGCAGGCATCCAGAACAACGGTGAACATTAATCATACCCCATACCCAGCTTCTGGGCTTGTTCCGCCAGACTGGCCAGGGCTTCCTCGCGCTTCTGGTGATTCTGTTCCCTGTACTGCAGCGCATCCCGGCAATAGACTCTGCGGTGAGTCCCAACCTTGTGATACGGAATGTCACCGTTCTCAAGGAGCGATATAAGGTGAGGCCGTGAGACACCTAAAAGATCAGCAGCCTGCTGTGTCGTAAGTTCTGCATGCACCGGAATCAACGTTACCGCATTTCCCTGCCCCATATTCGACAGCAGATCTACCAACAATCTGACGGCCGAACGCGGCAGCTCAACAGATTCCATCGTCCCGGTAATCTGAATATTAAGTGTTTCAGACTGATACCGAGCCAGTTTGCGACTTGATTCTTTGGCAACGCTAATTTCGTCTGGTGCGGGTTCTATCAATTCAGTAACCTTGCTCATCGCTTCCCCCTTGATATGTTTAATATACTACCTAAACGAAATAAACGCAACAAAGGAATCATCGGATTAATCAGCCCCCATCAACACCACACTACGCTTAACCGCTCGACTGCTCACCACGAACAAAATAAGGATTAGCCACCTCAGCAAAGCTATGACGCACATCCCTTGCCTCAAACAAAAAGCAGTTCTGTATTTCAGCGGCGTCCAGATTAAACAATGCAATGTTATACCCATCGGCAATCCGGCTCCTGTACACAAAGCCATCAAACCCATGCGACTTGAATACCTCGGCAATAATCTGCGTTGGCGCATAATCTGCCCGATCATCCTCAGGCGTAACCGGCAGTGAAAAAGCCCTGTCTACGTGAGCCCAGACAGCCCATTCCTTTTGGTCGTCATCCGGCTCATAGAAATCCTTGCGATTTGCATCAAAGAAGAGCGGGTTTGCAGTGGTGTTTCTGGAACAATCAATAACAGTGAGCTCTTTCTGCGTTTTAAACCGGGCAACGGAGATCTCACTCCCGATCCACGGCCTGACCTCACCCATTGCAGTCTCTTTTTTACTGGCAAGATACAAGCACGGTATCCCCTTGGAATTCGCCCGACCCTCCGTAGCGGCATTCAACCGTGGCCGCATTCTGTCGGGAGGATGAGGAGCCGGAACCTCGAGGACATCATCGGTATCGCCGACACACTCAGAACGCCAACCACCCCCCAATTGCGCCCTCCAGAAATTACGACCCGTTTCAATCGTAACCTGTCGCGATTGAGAACTGGCAACCAACTCCGCCAGGAAAGCCTGTGTTTCCTCATCGAATACATACCGACGCCGACTGGTAACCGCTGCTTTAAACGCTTCATAGCTCCGCCATGTTCTAAATGGCATACACCAGTTCCTCCGTTACACTTCTCCAATGCCGCTGCATCCTCATTCCACACCCCACACACATCTATCCATGCCACCCGTCCTGGTATTTTTAGATTGATGAGTGACTATCAATCGGAGGCCGGGCAGGATGCATGCCCGAGCAGTGAGCGCAGCGAACGACCAGGGCAGGATTGCGCGCCTGCCGGCGCACACCCTCGGAACTACCGACCATCCGCTACGCCGTTGCGCCCTCAACCACCGCCTCGGCAAGGTGCAGCTGTGTCTGCCCAGCATCCCGCAGGCGCTGTTTCAGCTGGTCGCATAAGGCCATAAGTTCATCGACTCGTTCTACAATGCGGTGTTGTTCGGGGAGCGGGGGAATAACAAGAACCATTGTACTAATTTTACGAAGGACGAGGTTTTTATTCCCAATTCCCTCTGTGCCTTCTTCAGCCTGTTCGCGTAAAAGTGGCGCTGCTAACAGATGACGGAAAAAAGTACCAAGATAATTTTTTTTATCAAACTTTATTAGTGCAACACTGACGAAAATGCTAAACTCTATATCAGTTACAATTAATACTGGAACACCAGTCGTACCAACCTTTGTAAGCAGCATATCTCCTTTTTCCGGCCTGCATCGCTTTATCAATACATCGTGCTGCTCCTGAGAAATAAACCGCGTGTTATCAAAACATAATTTTCCAGAACTAATATCTTTGACTGAGAGAAAAGGCACACCATCTTTGCTATATTGAGGAGTGTGATGGGTACCATCTGTCACTTGATAGGCAATTTCAGCCAACCGACACCACACCCACCCCTCCGGCAGTTCAAACGGCTTTTCATCCTCTGTTATCTCCGGCAGGGGCTTGGGTTTCTTGATCTTCCCCTCTTTCACCAGCCGGTCTTTCTCGGCGGCGATCTTTTCCAGCAGGATGCTGGCCGGTTCGTCGTCGGGGTTCTGGGGGACAAGCCGCCCCATCACTGCCAGCTGCAGAATGATCTGCTGCAATCGGTCGATACTCTGCTCGGTGGTAAACAGGGTGTCAAAATGCTCCTGCACCCGCGCCCAGCTCTCGCCAAGCTCCTGCGCATCGGCAGCATCGGTCAGCGTATTCAGCAGCACATCCACCAGTGTTTCATGCGCCTCCAGCTGATCACCCGTACGTTCCTCCAGCCGATCACACAAGGCCATCAGCTCATCAACCTTGGCAACAATGCGGTGTTGTTCGGGGAGCGGGGGGAGAGCATAAGGAAGATTTAAAAGCTTTTCTTGTGTGATTCCAGCAACTGTTGTACCAGTGCCAATCAGTTCCAAAGTAGCATATGACAGATAATAATAGTCTATGTCCACTTGTTCGGACAATTTTATGGCTTTCAAATCTTGATTGAATGCAATAGAAGTCTGGCAGATCACGATTTTACCCAAACCCATCCGAGTGCACAAAAGCACATCCCCACTAACTGCCAGTTTACTCCCAGATTTCAAGCCTTCTTCAGTAATAGTATCTTGGGTAACAGATATGTATTTTCCTCCATTCAGATCTTTCACACTTGCCCAAGGAATATCACCATTCCAGAAAGCGGGATTATTCTTGCTAGGAGTTCCTCCACTGGCGATAGAATTAAACACATACCCCAACCGACACCACTCCCACCCCTCAGGCAATTCAAAGGGCTTTTCATCCTCGCTAATCTCCGGCAGGGGCTTGGGCTTCTTGATCTTCCCCTCTTTCACCAGTCGCTCTTTCTCGTCGGCGATCTTTTCCAGCAGGGTGCTGGCTGATTCGTCGTCGGGGTTTTGGGGGACGAGTTTGCCGCGTACGGCGAGTTCCAGAATCAGTTCGCGCAGTTTCTTTATGCCCGTCAGTTCTATCTTGCCGTTGCGGCCGCGACCGGCGGTGGATTTATGCGTGATTGCACTGGTCCACAGGTCGATGTTGTCGGTTATTACCTCGGCAGCGCTCATGCTGTGCCCCCCAGGGCGGTGGCCAGGATGCCTTTGAGCTGATTACGGATGTCCTGAATTTCGGCCTGCTGCTGTTCGTACTGGGTCAGCAGTTCATCTGGATCGTGGCTGATCTGCTCGCCGATATGCGGGTTTTTAATATCCAGGTTGTAGTTGCGCTCGCGGATCTGCTCAATCGAGACCTTCCAGGCCTGCTCGGTCTCCACGCGGGAGGCAAAGCCGTCGGACTCGCTGCCCCACCACTCAATCTCGGTCTGGAACTCGCTAAAGCGCATCGGTTTGGTTTTGCTGTAGCTTTTGTAGCCATCGGGGTACGGGTGTTCGTAGTACCATACCTCGCTGGTGGGCTTGCCCTTGGTAAAGAACAGCAGATTGGTTTTGATGCCGGTATAGGGGTTAAATACCCCGTTGGGCAGGCGCACGATGGTGTGCAGATTGCACTCGCCCAAAAGCTTTTCCTTGAGCCGGGTCTTCATGCCCTCGCCAAACAGGAAGCCGTCCGGCAGAACCACCGCTGCCCGGCCGTTGCTTTTAAGCAGGTGAATAAACAGGGTCAGAAACAGATCGGCGGTCTCGCGGGTGCGGAAGGCCTGGGGGAAGTTGTTCTCGATCCCGTCCTCCTCCATGCCGCCGAAGGGCGGATTAGCAACAATTACATCCACCCGTTCCTTGGGGCTCCAGCTGATCAGCGGCCGCGCCAGGGTGTTGTCATGCTTGATCTGGTCGGGCACCTCGATGCCGTGCAGAATCAGGTTGGTAGTAGCAAGCAGATGGGGCAGCGGCTTTTTCTCCACCCCGTGAATACTGCGCTGCAGGGTCTGTTCATCCTGCGGGGTGGTCACATAGTGCTTGCGTTTATGCTCAATGGCGCAGGTCAAAAAGCCGCCGGTACCACAGGCCGGATCCATTACGCTTTCTTCCAGCTTGGGATCCATCCGGTCTACCATAAACTCGGTTACAGCCCGCGGGGTATAGAACTCACCGGCATTCCCAGCACTCTGCAGATCCTTCAGAATCTGCTCATACATATCACCCAGCTCATGGCGCTCGCTGGATTTGTTGAAATCAATCCCTTCCTGCAGCTTGTTAATGACCTGTCGCATGAGGTGCCCGGACTTCATGTAGTTGTAGGCATCCTCGAACACATTGCGGATTACAATTCCACGGTAGTCATCACCGCGCGGCTCCAGGTTCTGCAGCCCGGGGAACAGGCTGTTGTCGACAAAATCCTTCAGCTCATCGCCGGTCATACCCTCGGGATTGGCCGCCCAGTTGCGCCAGCGCAGCTTATCCGGGATCGGCGAGCGGTAGTCATCGCTCATCATCTCCCATTCATGTTCACGATCATCAAAGATCTTGAGAAACAGCATCCACACCAGCTGCCCGATGCGCTGGGCATCACCGTCTACGCCGACATCCTTGCGCATAATATCCTGAATCGATTTAATCGTACTGCTTATTGCCATGGGGTTCCTCCGGGGGTGTACTGCGAGTAATTACGAGACCTGCGGCTGATACAGCGCCGTCTCCAGTTCCTGGACCGCCTCAGTATAGCCGGGTTTGCCGCCGAATGCATTCACCAGCTCGATCGGCGATCCCAGTTGCGAGAATGGATCCAGGGTCAACACCTTTACATCCTCAATCGGTTCAATACCGGCATCGACATATTTATCCAACAGAGCAGCCAGCACCTCGCGGCTGGCTCCCTGATACTTGCTGAAGTAGTTCTGTTTACGCACGTTCTCGGCGCGCTCCTTGCGGGTCAGCGGCGGCTGATCGTAGACAATATGGCAGATCACATCGAAGGGGTCCGGCTCATCGCCCAGCTTCCTGCCGACATCACGAATCAGATCCTCCCAGAAGATCCCGTTCTCGGCCAGCTCATCAATTATCGTCTGCTTGCGGGTGGCGGAATTCCAGCCGTTGAGAAAGTCATGCAGTGAGGCATACTGCTCCTGGACCTTCTTGCGGGTATAGTCGCGCAGGCTCTCGGTAATCAGCTTGCCCTCGGCATCCAGATACTGCACCCGCTCGGCAACCACCTGCACCACAACATCATCCACCACATAGCGTGTACGGCCGCTGCCTGTTTCCTCTTGATCCGGGCCATGGTCATCACTGACCCATTCGCTGTCGGGTTCAAGCTCCTCTCCATTGGGCCCTACCGCATCCTCGCCTGTCGGCAGGTCATCTGCCCCGTCCGCTGTTTCATCCTCCGGAACACAGACATCAATCAGATCGGGCTCGTACACCTGCACCGGGTCGCCGTCAAAGGCCGGATCGGCAAACAGCTCGGTGGCCTTCTTGAAATCGATTATGGTAAACCAGTGCTTGTTATAATCATCGTTGATCCGGGTACCACGCCCGATAATCTGCTTGAACTCGGTCATGGATTGAATCCGCTGATCCAGCACAATCAATTTGCAGGTCTGGGCATCCACCCCGGTGGTCATCAGTTTACTGGTGGTAGCAATGACCGGGTAGCGTTCCTCGGGGTTAATGAAGTTATCAAGCTCCGCCTTGCCCTCCTGCTCATCACCGGTAATCCGCATGACATACTTGCGGTTCTCAGCCACCCGCAGCGGGTTCAGATTCACCAGCGCCTGGCGCATCCGCTCGGCATGATCAATATCCTCGCAGAACACAATCGTCTTCTGAAATGGATCGGTACGCTCCAGCAGCTCGGTCACCTTGGCAGCTACGGCCATGGTACGCTGCTCCAGAATCATTGTCCGGTCAAAATCCTTCTGATTGTAGATACGGTCTTCGATGAGCTCCCCGTATTTATCGGTCTGTCCCTTGCTCGGCCGCCAGCCCTGCAGATCCCGATCCAGATCAACCCGGATCACTTTGTAGGGTGCCAGAAATCCATCCTCAATCCCTTTCTTGAGCGAATAGGTGTACACCGGCTCGCCGAAGTAATCGATGTTGGATACCTCGCGCGTCTCCTTGGGTGTAGCCGTCAGTCCGATGTGGGTAGCCGTAGTAAAGTACTCCAGGATCGCCCGCCAGGCAGAGTCCACCGCAGCGCTGCCCCGGTGACACTCATCGATCACAATCAAATCAAAAAAGTCCGGTGAAAACAGCTTGTAGATATTCTGCTCTTCCTCACTGCCAGTCACGGCTTGATACAGTGAGAGGTAGATTTCGTAGGATGGATCCACCGTGCGATTAGTCACCTTGGTCATCGCCTGACCGAAAGGCTTGAAGTCGTTGTTCTTGGTCTGATCAACCAGGATGTTCCGGTCGGCAAGAAACAGGATCCGCTTCTTCTGTTTGGCTTTCCACAAGCGCCAGATAATCTGAAACGCGGTATAGGTCTTGCCGGTTCCAGTAGCCATAACCAGCAGCACCCGATTCTGCCCACGGGCAACCGCCTCGATCGTGCGGTTAATCGCCACTGTCTGGTAGTAACGCGGACTGCGCCCGCTGCCGTCATCAAAATAGGGCTGCTCCACAGCCTGCTTGGCCTCGTTATGCAGCCCCTTGTGCCGGCAGTACAAATTCCACAAGTATTCCGGTGACGGAAACTCGTTCAGCGACAGCTCCCGCTCGGTCTGGCCGGTAAGTCCTGTCCGGTCATGAAACAGAAAGCCATCACCATTGGAGCTGAACACAAACGGCACATCCAGCGCATCGCTGTACGACAAAGCCTGCTGCATTCCATCGCCAATACTGTGCTTGTTATCCTTGGCCTCGATAATCGCCAGCGGCTGATTCTTACGATTGCTCAGCACATAATCCGCCCGACGCCGCTTCCCGCGCGTATGCAGCCGACCCCGCACAATAATCCGCCCGGCCGTAAACGACACCTCTTCGCGCACCTGCGTCTCGATATCCCACCCCGCCCGCTGAACCGCCGGAGTAATAAACTTGGTGCAAATATCCCGCTCACTTAGATGTCTTTTATCTGCTGTATCCATTTGTGCCATTTATATGGATTCTATTACAACGGTGGGGAGAAGTAAAGGATCGAAGTGTCTGTCTGTCTTTTTGTATTAGGAAAAAAGACAGACAGACAGGTACAATGATCAGTTCACGATGCTTACGATATCCCCCCCTGATTCGTCAGATGAAATGAAGATGATTCCCTTATCCAGAAACCGCTTTTTTATTGCTGAAAAAACTCGGCGATCAAAGTTTAGATCTACGACCATCCTGTCACGCCACGTCTGAAGTGGACATTCCATCGCTTCACCAGCAAGTTCCAGAAGCTGCCCGTGTGCGAGCTTGTCGTTATCTGTCCGTAAAACCGGCCCAAATTCAGCTTCATTCTTCTCGCTCCCTTTCGTGAGAACAAGTGTAGAAAATGAATCTTCATGTCCATGCCGGCTAAAGCTAAACTGCTGTACATCAAATGCAAGTACATCGCCTAAACTGAAATCGCGCGACAATTTGGGGATAATGCGTCCGGATGATTCATCACTGCTTTTTTCGACTTTGTACGAGAAATCCACACTCGCTTCAATTGCAGAACTCCCGCGCACTCTGTCGAGATCACCCCTCCCAGTATGATGCAGTACCAATACTGCACAGTGAAACTCTCTTTTTAATCGCTCACAGCCAGCAAAGAACGCAGCCATGTCGTCTGCAGAATTCTCTTTTCCACCAGTTCCGAAATTTTTATTCAAAGTATCGATGACAATTAAGTCTGGCATCATTCCCTGAGCTCGAGATTGAGTAATGAGTTTATGAACTGCGCTAGGACTGCCAATCCCGATCGGCTCTGAGAGAGCAAAACTGCGCGGCGGCAATTCCTTTTCATGAAATACACTACATCCATGCACTCGGGTCAGGAACGCCCTTCGCCCCTCAGCAGCCAGATAGAGTACCCTGCCAAGGTTTACTTTATGCCCCATGAAATCCACTCCGGCAGCAACACAATATGCCATACTTACAGCAATAAATGTCTTGTAAGCTTTCGGCGGTGCGTAGAGCACTGCGATAGAATCCCGGGTTAGTATCTCTTCAATTAACCAATCAGGTTTTTCAAGCATAATTTCATCCAAGTAAACTATCGAATTCGAATCTCGATATTGCAGCTCATTCAGCCTCTCAAATAACCCATCAAGAACGATCTGCACATCACTTCCTCTATCAAGCTGCGCTGTAGAATCGGTTAAGTTCTCATACACCTTGCGAGCTTGCGCGAAGTCACGCACTTTCGACTCATAATACGCGTAAGTACTCAACGGATGCGCATTATCTGTCAGATACGCCAGATACGCACGCCCACCAGCATCGCTGAGCTCGCCTCTCACCTGCAGTCTTTCTGCCACTGATAAAATGGAAATCGGGGCTCCCTCGTGAGTGAGCTCAAGGATCGCCGCAGAAATTAATCTGTGTTTTCTATCAAGAAACTCATCTGATTGCAGTGATAATAGTCCCGCTTTACCTTCCACCAGCAGTGTACCCAGACAAACCTGCTCACACTCAAACATGAGAATTTCAGAAGCACTCATTTCGTGCCCCCTTCAGTTTTTCGAATACGATCAGCTGCCGCTTTTTGCCGAGCAGTTTCAGTTACAGAGGGCACCTTGTTCTGCTGCAGATACTTCTCTAAATCTGCTTTCGCAAATAAAACCCTCCGCCCGATTTTGTATTGGGGGATAATTTTCTGAGAACTCAGCTTGTAAACCGTGTACTTGCTTAAGCGCAAGTATTCTGCTGCCTCTTCTACACTGAAGTAGTGCTGCTCAATATGCGACTCTCCTTGAGCTCTTGTCCTTTCGTTCGTCATAGCGAACTCCTTCAAAAAAGAATTCGCCAGCCGGCTGACGTTGAGCTCAATTTAGCGTGATTTAGCTAGATTGACTTCAGCGATTTTTTCGCAACACTTAGCAGATTTTAGCAATTCATTCCAATTTTTTACCGGATTCGCCTATAATTTCCCGTTTGTAGTCGTTATACGCTTCAATCAGGTCTACTGTCTCCTGCGCGTGTTTGCGCTTAAATAACTGTCTTATTTTTTCAGGCGTCGCTGTTCCATATGGGAGAAATCTGTTTGCCACTGCTGGACGAAGATACAATCGCTTTGCAATAACAAAATTTTTCATGGAAACTTTGGAATTGCGAGGTATTTCAATATGCGTACGATGGTAAAGAATATGACCGCTATTCGGGAGATACTCTCGGAAAAATCTGGACATGCAGTTTATATTCCTTTCTTCAGCTGGTGTACCATCTTCCAAATGGTACTCAAAAGATTTCCACAACAACTCCACTTCATCACCAGATAGCAACTGGGGATTCATTTTATACTCCTCAGAAACCTGTCTTTCGCCCGGCAGATAAGTATTAATTTGTTCTAACAAAACCAAATGACGTTTTGAACGTCTAATCTTGTCATCCGAGAGAATTGTGATTGCCAAATTTTCCAGCTGATCATAATGTTCTTGTGCTTGTTTAACAGGATCTTCACTATTAGATTTCCCATCAAACAGAAGACGAATCAGATAATTAAAGTTGCTGAGCCAGAAACCATCATCTAAATCCTTTTGTGCCTTTGGACAAACGTTTTGCGCAAAATACCGATTTCGAAAAGCATGATATGCTTCTGCATAATCGGTACCATAGACAGCACCTGAAAAAGTCGTAAACCCAAAAGACTGATACCAACCTGGTCTAACTAGCGTTTCGTGATAGTTTCTAACCTCCATCCCTGCAGCTGAAGAGTATTTTTCAATTTTATTAAATGCGGGGCCCTTCATTTTTCGGAGAATTACAAACCCCATTACGGCATTTACTATTAAGTAAGCCATAAGATAGCCAGGAAGCGTCTCTGCAGACACTAAACCTTTACTGTTTAGCACCCATAGTATTGCGCCACCTAAGTAAACACTCCCAACTAAATAAAGCAGCAATCTCAATTCTCGTTTGGACACTAAACGTCCGCCCAAGCTGTCTATATACACCAAAATAGCAAACACAGGAAGTGCGCTGAACCCTATTAAACGGATAGTATGTTCAACAATGTCGTTACCAATCATCCTAACCTACCTCTTTGCAAATCCTCCAGTTTTTTCATAACAAAAATAAGTTTTCTTATACCGTTCCATCCATTCTGAATGGGTTACAGGTTTTGCATCTTCTACAGATCCTCAAATATACCATATAGACACAACTTAGACACAAACTATCAAGCACATCAGAGGTTTTTAGTTCGTCTAAATTGTATTCTGTGTAAAGGTAAATGTCTGTCTGTCAGATTTCTATATATAATAATGACAGACAGACACTTTCCACACTTTTTGTTAAAGCAACCCATCCGCAATAGCCGCTACATCCTGCAGATCATCCAAATGGTAGTAGGCTTCGGTCATCTGGTCGGATTGATGGCCGGTTAGAGCCTGCACCTTGAGCATGGGGATATTGGCATTTACAAGCTGGCTGTTAAAGAAGTGACGGGCTGAGTGAAAGGTAATAGACCGTTCTTTCCGTACGTCCTCGGGAATACCGATTTTCTGCAGCTGCTTGTAGAGGATCTTTTGTACAGCTTTTTGATCCAGCGGCTGGCCGGGAATTCGACCGGGAAACACCAGTGCATCTGGTGCGGTATTGGCCGACTTCTGCATAAGTGACAGTAGCCGGACAGAGGCTTTTGAAGGCAGGGGTACAATACGTGACTTGCCGCTTTTGGTTGTCTTCAGTCCAGTGGTGCGATCCCAGCTGTGTGCTACTTCTATATATGAACGGTCAGGATTAATGTGCACATAGCGGCGCATCAGCGCACGGATTTCGCCCAGACGCATGCCGGTTGCATAGGCCAGCATATTGATTACCAAATGATCCTCCGGCCAATCCGGCAGGGAAAAAAGCTGTTTAACCTGCAACGAGGTGAGTATAGTTTTTGACTTTTTTTCACCATATACCTTGTCTATGTGTGGAGCCTTGAATATGTACTCCCGGTGCTCGGCCCATTTCAGCACGATTCCCAGTGCCAACAGGATATGATTCACGGTGGATGGTGATAGTCCTTTCTGCATCAGTGTATCGCGAAACTTCTCAATCACACCACGCTTAATCGATTTCAGCTTCTTGCTGCCCAGGGCTGGTACTATGTGATTGTTCAGGTGGGCGACCTGGTTATTCAAATGTGTAGTGCCGATGCCTTTGCCGCGAGAGCGTTCATAGCGAGCATACTCTCCATCCTCATGGAAAAATCCACGACAGAATTCTGCCAGGGTTATGTTCTTTTTGGTAACCAGACCACCGCTATTGAGAAACTCGATTGCCCAGCGGGTAGCTGCAGTTTTATTGCTCTGTCCGGTACTTTTGGCTGTGGTGTAGCGTTCGTCATCCTCCAGCCAGAACTGGACGTAATAGACGTGACCCTTTTTGGTTGTGCGCTTCTGCAGTGAAAACGGCTGTCTGCTCATACCTGAATTTCCCCTTATTTAATACAGTAAGTGTAATAAAAATCTCAGGAAAAATCTCAGACCTAATTGAAAATTATATCGCCGATGCATAAAAAAAGTCTTACTCCTTATGGAGTAAGACTTTAAAACAGTCGGGCTGGGCGGATTCGAACCGCCGACCCCAAGTCCCCCAGACTTGTACGCTAAACCCCTGCGCTACAGCCCGTTGCGGGAAATGCTGTGCAGTTCCTGCAGGTGAGGAATCTACCATGAGGGGGGTGCTGCTGTCAATGCCGGGAGGGGTAAAATCAGGGTGGGAATGCAGGTTTGCTGCTTGGGTGTAACGGGGGTTTTGCCCTGAATTCGCGCTGGAAGTCAGGGCTGTTATGCGGTGAAGCGGAGTTCGGGAGCGGGCTTTACCAGAAAAGGAATCCGGACATTACGAGGGCGAACATTGCCATGCTGAAGAGCATGACGGGGTTCGTTTTGAAGATTTTCCGGCTTTCGGCGATCATTACGCTTTCGCGGATTGCTCCGAGCAGTATGTATGCCCCGGCGAATCCTGCGGCGCTGCCGGCTGCGGCGGCAGTGACGGTGGCGGGGTTGCTGTGTTGGGCAATCAGTAACTGTATGCCAAAGATGGGGGCGGCGGCGAGGACGGCCTTGGGCATTCCCAGCCATTCTCCTGACAGATCCCCGGATTTCAAGAGGGCTGCTATGATCACGATACTGACGGCAAGGTGTACGATCGGCTGAATCCACTGAGCTGCAATCGCTGAAACGGCGGATGCAGCCAGGGCACTGAAGAACAGGGCGATACCGAAGCGGAGTGCTGGCGCATAGGATGTGCGTGCTGTTCGGGGCAGTACCAGCGCGGCGAGTGCTCCGAACAGCCCCATAAAGACTGGATTTTCAATAAGCATTGAATCAAGAAATACTTTCACGGATTCATTCATGTTCTTCACTCCCCTTCCTGATCGAGCTTCGCTGTGCCTTCAGCAAAGCGACTATTCGTGCTGCGAGAACCATGGTTCCGGCTGTCAGGAATGCACCAATGGGTCCTGCCATAAAATCAGCAGGTATGGTGTAACTGCCTCCCGGCAGATATCCGAACAGTGTTCCGCGGCCCAGGAGTTCCCTGAAAATCCCTGCGATTATCATGGCTGCTCCGAAATACGCCCATACCCCTGCTGATTCCAGGGCGGAGACCTTACCGGCGACCCCGTAGAACACGATAGGTGATACCCCGGCTATCTGAAGGAATATGAGTGTGCCAGATGGAAGCGGCAGCAGATAGGGTATAATGCCGGCAAGTAACCAGGATGTTCCAAATCCGGCTGACAGCAATAAGGACCAGCGCAGCCACTTTGAATCGCGATCCACAAGCTTCAGAAGAAGAGACAGCAGACAGACTACCAGGGCTGCTGCTGCGCTCACGACAATGCCAGCGATTGCCGATATGGCGGTGCTGCTGCTGCCCGCCAGGGTGATCAAACCAAGTAATACTGCTTTTTCCAGTTGATGTTCAGCGTCCATGTTATATCTCCTCACTGTCCGAGTGCGTCGCGGATTGCTGCAATTATTCCCCGGCTTGAGCCGGTTGCGCCGGATACCGCGTCGACCTGCAGACTCTGCTGACTGATCACGGCATCGGCGATTCTTCCCAGAACGGGTTCACCAATGCCGGAGGTTTCTGAATGTGACAGCACTTCAATGGCTTCCAGCTTTCCTCCGCTGACACGCGCCTCGATCTCGATTCGTCCGCCATAACCCTGCCCGGAACCTCTGAAGCTTCCATCCTCTGCCAGATCAAGCCGTGGGCGGTCTGGTTCATCGGCTATCCTGAAGGATAGCGCCTCGCGGACTGCTTCGGCTGCTGCCCGTGAGGACACGGTTGCTCCGGAGATAGCATGCAGCTCTTCAACTACAATATCGGGATTGGCTGTACTTCGTCTCAGGAACTGATTAAGAAACGATGGCCTGCGGATCAGAGCACCGAGAGTGGCACTTTCATGATGATCGATGATCCGCATACCGATTACGCGCTCATCCATATCCAGGGCAGTGACCAGAGAGACATCGGTTCGATAGCCGGGGGCCGAGCTGTATACGAGATAGCCCAGGGCTTCGGTCTGTAGGTATATCTGCTCTACCTGTACACCTTCTCTACTGCTCTCATATCGATGGGCGTGCCGTGCCTCCGGAAAAAAGAGACGCATGTCATGACGGACGGTAGAATTAACATACCAGTCATCTGCAAACTCCCCGATGGACTGGCGGCTGCTTCCTGCCGCAAGGCCGATAAGCAGTATCACTGCTGCTGCGGCCAGGGCAGCAATCCGGCGGCGACGCTTTTTCACCTCTCCGAAAAAGGTGTCCACGAGCGTGGTATCAATCAAAGGGGTTACTCCGTTCATGAACAATATTGCAAAGGTTGTACCTTCGGGATACATAGTGTATTCACGCAACAGCACAGTCAGTACCCCACAGCCGATTCCGTACAGGCTCCGTGCACTGCGTCCGACCGGAGAGGTCACCATGTCTGTAGACATAAACAAAGCGGCGAACATTATGCTCCCGGAAAGAATGGTGTACAGGGGGTCGATTCCAAGCAGCAGGGCTGTCAGCATTGCCGCTCCGAGATAACCAACGGAGATCCGCCAGCCGACGTAGCCCCGGGCGAAGAGATAAACTGCCCCGATCAGCAGGGCGAGAACAGAGACCTCACCTATACTGCCCGGAACATTTCCCAGAAAAAGATCGATATACGATTCCGACATGGTTTCCAGCGGAGTCGCGGATGCGACGGCATCGTAATTCAGGGGACTGCGCCAGCCGGTCGATAATCCAGGGTAGGATAAAAGCAGCAGGGCACGTGCAACCAGGGCCGGATTGAATATGTTGTTTCCAATGCCTCCAAAGGCTTGTTTGGCAACGAAAACGATAATAACGGCACCGAAAAACGGAATCCACCAGGGAGATCCTGGTGCCAGTGTGAGTCCGAAAAGCATACCGGCCAGGAATGCGCTGCCGTCTCCCAGGGGTTCATTCAGGGAAAAACCGCCGGGAGCAAAGGGCCGCTCCAGTACAGCAGCTGCAATCGCAGAGGCAAAGATCAGGTACAATGAATAGGGACCAAAAAACAATGTTGCAGCAAAGACCAGCGGCAACAAGGCAACAGTGACCTCCCACATGCTGCGGCGTACAGAATCCCTGCTCTCGATGTGAGGCCCTGCGGTTCTAAGCTTTGGAATCATAATAATTCTCCTCGTTCATTTCCTCAGACCTTCCGGGATTCTGCTGCCAGGGCCTTACCCCGTCGCAGCCATTCCAACAGGGGACGTTTTGACGGACACACGAACTGACATGCCCCACAGAGAATACAGGCATCCACTCCTGCAGCAATAGCTTCCTCGGTCATATCATTATTCACAAAGGCAGTTATCCTGTTGGGTGGAAGATACATGGGGCAGACCTCAACACATTTCCCGCAGCGAATGCAGGCCATGTGAATACTTCCGGCATATTCATTTTCTGTCAGTAGCACAATCCCGCTGGTTGCTTTCGTAACAGGTATCGAAAAATTATCGATTCTCATTCCGGTCATAGGACCGCCCACAATCACTGCGGGTTCAGCTATAGCCATGCCTCCACAATCCTCGATTACATCCGAGATTGCAGTTCCCAGGGGGATAACAAGATTTCCGGGGTTATTGATCCCATAGCCGCTGACGGTAACGATGCGGTCGACGAGAACCTTTCCGGTATCTATTGCATCCGCTACGGCACACACGGTCTGCACATTGTTTACCAGGACTCCTACCGTAGAGGGCAATGCCCGCAATGGAACCTCACGATTCAGCACAGCCTTGATCAGATGTTTTTCGGCTCCATGGGGGTAGCGGGTATCCAGTGCCTGTACCTCGAGTGCAGGGTATTTTTTTGCTGTTTCACGCAAACTGGCCAGGGCTTCCGGTTTATTGATTTCGCATGCCACAAATCCCCGCTCGGCGCCAACTGTCCTTCTGACGATTTCAAGTCCACGGAATACCTTGTCGGCCTGTTCCTGCATTATCCGGTCATCTACTGTAATATAAGGCTCGCATTCCGCACCGTTCACAATAACTGTGTCTACTTTATCCTTCGTGGCAAGCTTGATGTGGGTGGGAAATGTGGCGCCTCCCAGCCCGACAACCCCGGCTTCTTCAACACGGGCCACAACAGCTGAGCGATAATCGTCGCCCTCCAGATCATCGAGCTGCAGCGGCTCCAGCCTCTGTTCGCTGGTATCCGAATGATCAACCTTGATACTGACAGCTGAAATAGCGGTCCCGTCCGGCAGGAGTGCATCCTCTATACCCTGCACCACACCGCAGACGCTGGAATGGACCCGGGCATGCAACCGTAGTGCTGTAATTCCAAGGGCCTGTCCGCGGACAACCCGGTCACCAGCCTTGACCACCGGATCGACAGCAACTCCAAGATGCTGTTTCAGGGGAATGAGAACCCTGTCCGGATAAGGCATGATCCTGATTGGCAGATGTGTGGTCATCCCCTTTTCTTCCGGCAGATGAGTTCCACCAATCGGAAATTTTTTTACACGTTCATTCATGATGTAAATATCCCTCCAGGGATCGAAGCTGAATCAGCAATGGCTTAGAAGCGTCCGATAATCACCTCATCCTCAGAAAGAATGCCTGCATCCACCAGAGCTCTCTGATAACTGGTTGATTCACGGGACATACGCACCGTAGCACCGGATATGCCATCGACCGAATTCTGCACCGTCCTGGTTGCACCGCTGACCACATCTACCCCGAACTGATTCTGCTCATTGATTCCATTGCGGTAGAGCTCTATGTCCCAGTTGACAAGCGAGCGGAGATCACGGGCATTCCGTCCGATGAGGTCACTGGCGATTGCATCGTAATTGCCTCTCCAGCCCCCAAGGCCAAAGTAGCCATAGCCTGCAGTTTTCTGTACCGGTCGACCGTTCGAAAACTCTATTCCTGTGGCTGCAAGAAAGGCTTCAATACTGGTATCGCCGTTCATGCCGGCAAAGGGTCCTCTATCTGTCAGCACATGGGAATAATCGTGGAAATCAAACAAATGCGCACCTTCAAGTTCAGACCATTGCGCGGGTGCCAGGAATGCTCCTCCAGCGGTTCTCACCACGGGTTTCAGGTAATCGCTTCCTATGCTCAGGTCAGAAAACGGACGTGTGTAATCGAATCCCGGAGGAAGTTTAACCTCGAATCGATATCGGGTTAATGGCTCAACGATAGTCACCGCTACGGTTTCATCCCCAGCTACAGCAGAAGAATACAGCGACATCATATTAACGGCAGAAATGGAAAACATGGAATCGGCAGCTGAATATTCCGAACCGAGCCCGGCTGATCCGGGGTCAACGGAAAAATCAACAGAAACAAGAGCATTCCCGCTTTGTCGCGTTGTCCAGAATCCATCGGCCTGCTGCCAGTAGCGCATGCTGGCATGTTGTATTACACCGTCTTCATCCAGTCTGAGAATGGTCTCTATAAATGCACCGGCATCTTCCAGACTTGTTCCGCGAGCTTCTCCTGACCAGGAATAGCCCACATGGTAGCCCTCGAAACCTTCGCTTCCGGAGCTTATTACAACCCGTTCCGGTTCACAACCGGAAAAAAGTAGTATCATCAGTAATCCCGTGAATGGAATAGCCTTAAATCTGCCGCTCATTTCTGCCTCCAATCTACTCAGTAATGTTTACAGATTAACACAGGTATTTTCATACCGTCAATTTTAATCGGTTAACCGGGTTAATTAGTTGGATTATCCAATTATTTCATTGACAGCAGGAAAAAACGCTCATAAAATCAAATTCAGGACAATTTTCACGAGCAAACAGGAGGAATATGTATGATCAGTTCCAGAAAACGTTATAGTGCCGCATCATTCATCGGTCTATTCGTACTTGTAATATCTATGATTGGAGGATGCGCCAGTATGGAGATCCAGGAGATCCAACCGATACCTGGGCGGCAGGTTTTTGTAAACCAGGAGGGCTACCACCCTATCCTGCCGAAGATTGCAGTTAGCAGTGCAGGCGGCAGCAGTTTCGAGATAATCGATCTGCGACACAATAACAGCGTCTATTCAGGCGAGTTGAGTGAGCGGATTGCCGACCCCATGTCAGGGAAGATGGTCCAGCAGGCAGATTTCAGTAGTTTCATGGAACCCGGCAGATACATTCTGCTTGTTGACGGACGCTATGCCAGCCTGCCCTTCGATATCAATGAGAATATTTTTCATGCGCCGCTTCTCAAGACCTTGCGCTCATATTCTCTGCAGCGTGCGAGCACTACTATACGAGATCCGCTCACGGGTTTGTCAATCAATGCTGGACATTTAAATGATCGGGAAGCGATTATCTACTTCAGCGACGATGTGGTGAACGCAGGCGATAGAATCGACGTCCACGGGGGTTGGTACGATGCCGGAGATTTCGGACGCTATATTCCACCAGCAGCTGTGACCACTGCACAGCTGCTTCTTACCTACGACAACAACCGGGACGCCTTTTATAAGGGGCAGATGGCATTTCCTCCGGGATTTGAATCCCCGGATGAGGAGATGCCGGACTTTCTCAAGGAAATAAGATTCAATCTGGAATGGATGCGCAGAATGCAGCGTGCTGACGGGGCTGTCTTTCACAAGACATCGGGAAGAGCCTGGCCCGGCATGATTGTTCCGGAAGATGACAGACAGGACCGTTATGTATACGGCCTTTCAACCTTCGGTACTGCTCAGTTTGCAGGAACCATGGCAATGGCAGCCCGAATTTACCGGCGTTACAATCTGAACTATTCTGATCAGCTGCTTGCAGCTGCTGAAGCAGCAATTCAATGGCTCATGGCCAATCCCGAACCGTTTTTCCGCTTCGATGAGAATCAGGATTCCGGCTCAGGTCCATACGGAAAACACAGCGATGCTGAAGAACGCTTCTGGGCAGCCGCCGAAATGCTTAGGACAACAGGCAACCGAATCTATAGTGATTATATTGTTTCGGAGCTTTCACATCTCTATGAAGAAAACAATCTGGATTTTGTGTCATGGGCAAACAGCATTGCATTCGGCTACTGGGCCTATGCTACTGCTCCCAATGGGGCCGACAGCTCAGTTCAGGAACGCATTCAACAGCACTTTATCAGCAAGGCAGATGAGATTCTCGAAGTAATTGCAAACGATGGTTTCAGAATTTCACTGACAGAGGATGAGTACACATGGGCATCTGCCAAGAATGCGGTTGCCAAGGGAAATCTGCTGCTGATGGCATACACCTTCGAGCCGAAGAATGATTATCTGCATGGTGCACTCGATCAACTTAACTATGTTATGGGCCGCAGCCCGACCGGGTACAGCTATATAACGGGTGTCGGCAGCATCTACCCGCAGCATCCGCATCACCGGATTATGGAGGCCACGGGCATTACTGTTCCCGGACTCCTGGTGGGCGGGCCGAACATCTTCGGCGGCGATCCTACTCTGGACCAGCTTTTGCGTGATCAGGACGTTGCTCCCGGCATGGCCTACATCGATACCCTGAATTCCTGGGCGACAAACGAGTACGCGATCGATTATACAGCCCCGGCAGTGTATGCCCTGGCATTCTTCAACTTTTTTGATTATGCACGATACCGTCCAACAACTGCGGAAGGAGATGAAGATGAGGGCGAGGAGGAAGAAATTCTATTGATCCAGCCAGGGGATTATGTTGCGGACTACAGTCAGCTCGAAGAACTCTGGGACACCTTTACCGACGGATCCTCTGTAATCGGTATTGAGGTGGCCAGTGATCCCGAAGGGAACCCTGCCCTGCGGATTGATTATGAACTCTTCGAACATGGCTGGCTTGGAGCAACCCTCACCAGCAATCAGGACTGGACCAGCGTCGAGGGTGTACGTTTCATGGTTCGTGCGGAGGCCGGACAGAACTACCGTTTTGAGTTTTCAAACTACGACCGTGGTCTTCACCAGATTCTGTATTCACCGGAGACATCGGACTGGCATGAACTGGTGATTCCTTTCAGCGATCTTCGGGTGCGAGGTGATTATCAGCACCCCGGTGTTCGACCGGATCCGGATTTTTCCAGGGATCCAGTCAGAGGTTTTACCATTTCTCCACTCAGCCATGCAACAGGCAGAGTTGAAATGGGACCGATAAGCGCTTACTGATAATCATATTCCGACTGCTGCAAAACGGCCGCCCTGCTTCTGAACAGGGTGGCCGTTTCTATAACTGGACAAATTGGAGCGGCACTCAGCGCAGTCTTGCGCCTATACTCAGAACAGCAAGATTCAGATTATTACTGGTATAACGAGGTTCCTGCCGACTCTGAGTCCATCGTTCACGTTCTCTCGCAGTACCATCTGAACCTCCACCTAGAGTCCGTAGGCTTACGTACACATCAGCCCGTTCATCGGGCGTGAAACCGACACGTAGAGATGCGTCGTAAAGCCAACCGATAACATCTACATCACGCAGATTCAGGTAGCGTACCGGTGCATAGAAGCCTTCTACTGTTCCCTCAAAAAACACACCATTATCGAAGCTTCTTCGAAGCGCAGAGGACAAAACCGGAACCAGTCCCAGATCCTGGGTAATGACCCTCGCATCTTCGGGTTCACCTTCACTGTTACGCTGGTATCCATCAAACACTATGGATGCATTCCGGATCTGCAGGGCAAGACCGGCTGCAAGCTGCCATTTTTCGTTTGTAATCAAGCGATAGCGGTAGGTCCCTCGATAAAAATCAAAGCCATACTGCAGATCGAGCGGAGTGTTATCTGCAAAGCGGACATCATCGATCTGAATACCATTGCTACGATCCACTCGTGTCCTGGTCTGCAGAGTCAAGGGCTGATACAAAAAACTGACCTCATGGCGTCCGCCGGCGAGAAGCTCAAGCTCATAGCGGGCATAAGGCAGCAGGATTTCCTGTCCACCGTTTACTACATAGTCGAACTCATAGCCACCCTCGCCAATCTGAATGGTATGGTATAGAGTTCTGATAACTCCCGACTCGGCCGTTGCACTGACATCCAGGATTTGGGCATGCAATACTCCGAATGTCCCAACCATAAAAACTAAAATGATCAAAAAGTGAGATCTTTTCATGAAATAACTCCTGAATACAATGTACGAATTCCACTACTGAAATGACAACAGAATAATGCAGAATATCTGTCTTACTCATAAGCTTATGCGCTTGACAACCTGCCGGTCAGTGACTATTCTGTGCCCATAGTTAGTTTAGGCAAACTTAATTTGCTATTACAGCCATCTTCTTTACAGCGGAGAGAGAGAGGTTACTTGAATGTCACTTATCCAACCATTAATAGCGACAGCCGAGAAACTGTTGGTGCAGTTTCCCTGGGCCATAAGATTCTATACCGGGCAGTATCGTGATATCGTTTCGCGTGAACTGGAAGCAGCTAATGTTTCTCCGGGCGATACCCTGCTTCAGATCGGATGTGGTTCCATTCCATTTACCGCCATCTACCTCGCTGAACTCAGCGATACCAACATAGTAGCAATTGATAACGATGCTTCGGCGGTACAGCGCGCGCGGAAGCTTGTTGCCTCACTGGGCCTTGAGAACAGAATCAGTATTGTGCACTGCGATGGAACTGAAATCGATGGTTCAGGCTGCAGCGCTGTGTTCATTGCCCTTCAGGCTCGTCCCAAATCAGTAATTCTCGAGAACCTGCGTAGGACCTGTCCTGCTGGGACACGCTTTATTTTCCGTTCTCCGGCGGAACGTTTCCAGACGCAATACGATTCCATACCGGGTATTGTTGCACTGTCACCCTGGGTGGAGCATGACATGCCGACATTCAAGAGATCATACGTCCATGTCGCGTCTTAAGGAAAAACTCTACTGCATTCCAATGAAAATGGAGCGCAGTTTGTGCTCAGGAAGAGCAGGCAGGCGCCTGTACAACAATCTGTTCTACCGCCGGATGATAGACAGAGAGATCTCGCGCAGCGGACTGCAGGCTGGTGCTCATGTCCTGCACATTGGTGCCGGCGCGGCGCCTTTTACGGCGGCCGGCCTGAGTGAGGCCGGTTTCCGGGTAACCGCAGTTGACTGCTGCCCGAATGCTGTCTGCAAGGCCAGGGAGTTCATGAATTCCTGGTGCAGCGGCGCAGTCGAACCCTGTTCCAGGCATATTGATTTCTGCCTGTCATCCGGAGAAACCCAGAATTACAGCTCCTATGATGCTGTCTGGATTTCCCTGCATGTACCGCAGGCCTCCGAGATTATCCAGAAAGTCCGCAGCCAGCATCCGGATGCGGTTATTGTCTGGAGGACCCCAGCAAACTGGCTGAGCTGGGCCTACTCACTGTCAGATTTCCCGGAGGCTGAATCGATCAGGCATTTCTGGGGAAACCACAGTCATATAATCAGTAATACCAGCGATACTTCGCTGGCAGAACTGCGGAAAGGAGACAGTGCTGTCTGCTGCTCGGTTCCACAGCACAGCGATCTCCCGAGTCTATCTATTCGGCCGGGCAAAACCCTGACCTACCTTGGCCAGGCAGCCTTCAATGGACCCTGTATTGTGTGTATTGGGTCCAGACGGATTGCTATCTGCCCTCAGCTTGCAGCCCATATCCGGGTAAGGAGAGAAATCGCGTGAAATTTTCCCGGGATTGTGACCGTTGCCACAGCTGCGGTCCCCGTCATTTCTTTTCAGGTTCAGACCTACCCAGGGTTTTACTTATGGGCATGCCGAATGTCGGCAAAAGTGTGCTGTTCGGGCGACTGACCGGTCTGAATGTGGCTGCTGCCAACTTTGCCGGCACTACTGTTGAATACACCAGCGGATCAAGCATTTTCGGGGCTTTCTCCTGTCATCTGCAGGATGTTCCGGGAGTCTACAGTCTCAAGGCTGCGAACCAGGCGGAACAGGTAGCCGTCAGTATGCTTGAGTCCGGCCCTGAGGCAGTCATACTCGTACTGGATGCCCTGAACCTCGAAGCCAGCATCGCCCTGCTGCTGCAGGTCAGGCGATTCGGAATTCCCATGATTGCAGCAATTAACCGGATTGATTTACTGGAAGACAAGCAGATTGACTACAGCCGGCTCCAGCAATCACTGCAGGGTGTTCCCTGTATTCCGGTATCAGCCCTGCTCAGCAGCGGTATTGAACACCTGAAACAGGAAACAGCACGGGTTCTGGCTGGTGAGTGCCAGCAGATTCTCATGCACGGTCACGAGGATGAACTGTTTGATTACGATCCATGGCCGGAGGCGGAGGAACTCTGCAGGCGTGTTCTAACAGT
The DNA here is from genome assembly GCF_054657935.1 of Spirochaeta dissipatitropha. NCBI lineage: Bacteria > Pseudomonadati > Spirochaetota > Spirochaetia > Spirochaetales > Spirochaetaceae > Spirochaeta > Spirochaeta dissipatitropha. The sequence goes on from NZ_BAAHXT010000016.1 coordinate 31,602, forward strand.
TGATATCGAGAATTCAGGTTTACAACCGGCAGCAGCCGCTGCCCGTGAACTGGACAGAAAGCTTGTCTCCCCGTTTCCCGGGATTCCAGTCGCCCTCGGGGTAATGGCCACCGTGTTCGCCATAGTTATTGGTGCAGGTATGGGAATACGGCGGTTCCTGCTACTGCCGATTCTCAGGGGATACCTCTTTCCCTTGATCACCGGAGGCGTGGGGGCCCTTCCGCTACCAATGGCAGTGGAAAATATTCTGATCGGTGAATACGGGGTGCTCATTAAAGGAATTGAATGGCCTTTTGCGCTGGTATTTCCCTATGTGATCAGTTTCTATGCAGCCTTTGCGCTGCTTGAGGATTCAGGCTACCTGCCCAGACTGGCAGTGCTTCTGGATGGTCTGTTCCGACGCATCGGCATTGGCGGCAGCAGTATCATTCCGCTGCTGCTAGGTTACGGCTGCGGTATTCCAGCAATTATGGCATCCCGGGCCCTTCCCTCACAGAAGCAGCGACTGATAGTTACCTGGCTGGTCTGCCTGGCTGTTCCCTGTGTATCCCAGACCGGGGCTTTTATCGCACTTCTGGCCGAACAGCATTTCATTCTGCTGCCGCTGCTCTTTTTAATCAGTTTTATGATTATGGCAGCTGCGGGTCTGGTACTCGACCGTATACTTCCCGGGGTCATACCGCCTATCGTGCTGGATCTTCCTCCTATGCTCCGACCTAACCGGGGAATCCTTGCCAAGAAAATTCTCATGCGTTGCCGGGGCTATATTGCTGACGGGGCTGCGCCAATGGCACTGGCGATACTAGGTGCGGCTATACTCTATGAGCTGCACATTCTGCACTGGATTGGCCGAGCCATGGAACCGCTGGTCAGTGGGCTGCTCAAGCTTCCCAGCGAGGCATCTGTGCCTCTGCTTCTGGGCATTATCCGGCGTGAGCTGACCGTACTGCCTCTACTGGATATGGATCTGAGCACGGTACAGCTCATGACTGGTTCAGTGGTCGCGCTTATGTATATCCCCTGTATTGCCATGGTGGTAACCACAGCACGCGAACTGGGAGTTAAAACTGCTATGGCTATTTTCGTCGGGACAACAGCCATAGCCTTTGCTCTGGGAGGGCTGACCGCGCATATTGGAGGAATCTTCTGGTAAAGCGAATGCTGCGACTGCTGAAAGTGCCTGGATTTTTTTTGATTGCTGTGCTGCTATACAGGGCAATTGGCCAGGCCGACCTGTCAGAATTTTCATCGACTCTCAGACAACTGCGACCAGGCAGTGTTGGCATACTTATTCTGCTGCAGATGACAAGTCTGTTGCTCGCTGCCTGTCTGTGGGCACGGATTATCAGCAGTTTATTGCCCGGAAAATTCCGGGGAATCAGGCATCTGTTCGAGATATTCCGGATCAATTCTGCAGCCTCGGTCATGGAGAGCATAACCCCCTCGTCCAAGCTCGGAGGAGAGGGTGTAAAGATTCTGCTTCTGCAGCGCTATACGGGAAACAACGCAGCAGGGATCGCGGGACTGGTTGCTATTCACAAGCTTATTATTCTGCTTCCCCTTATGCTGATAGCCTTGACTGTTATTCTGTCGGGTTTTCTGCTCGGGAACCCCAACCAGATGTTAGTGGAACTGATACCGGTGGAATCAGCGCTGCTGATAATCGGATTGGTGCTTCTGTTCGGAATTCTGCTTGTATTTCTGGCTGTATTCCTGCAGAGGCGTCTGCCGATGCTCGAGGATAAGCTTCACACACTCATCATTTTATCTCTGCTCATGTGGCTGCTGTATCCCCTGAAATACTACCTGGTTGCGGTGGCATATGGAATTGACATTCAATTCAGCAGCCTTGCATCGGCCACATTCATTGCCTATTTCGCCGGTCTTCTTCCGCTCACCCCCGGGGGGCTGGGCACATTCGAACTGAGCATGGCGCATGTACTTGCCATGAATGGTCTCAGTCTTTCAGAAGGTCTTTTGATAGCCGGAACCGGCAGGCTGATTACCTTCTGGTTTCCCCTGTTGATTTCGATTCTCTTTGCAGCTTCATATCTTCTGCCAGCAAAAAAACGGCAGCTGTGTGTCAGCTCAGCAACCGTTTACCAGAAAGCCGAATACCTATAAGCCCCAGCGGAGCCGTTATAACGATTGAAAGTACCGCAATCGCCAGAATGGTCTGTCCCTGTGCTAAACCGGCGGCAAGGGCTACACCTCCCAGGGCTGCCTGCACTGTGGCCTTGGGGGTATAGGCAATGACGCAGAACAGGCGCTCACGGCGATTCATGTTTGACGGCCAGGTCGCCAGAAAAACCCCGATTGAGCGCGCGGTAAGACCGATTCCTATGGCCAGCAGGGCCCGCAGTCCGGCGTCGAGGGCATAGCTGACCTCCAGAGACATGCCTATGAGAACGAAAAGCGCGATCTGGGCAAAAATCCAGATTTTACCGAGTTTGGATGCGATCTCGTGGGCAGCGGTTTCAGCCCTCTCGAGCAGGACAAATCCGAGAGTCATGACTCCAAGAAGCGCTGCCAGATGCAGCCAGTCACCAACCTGCACCAGAAAAACAGCTGATGCAGTCAGCAGCAATGCCTTTTCTGTTGCCCGTATTGCTTCATGGTGGCGTTTGAACCACCAGGCGATCAGAAATCCTGCAGCAGCACCAATTCCCAGACCACCAATCAGCGCAAGCGGTAAACCCGAAAGTGCAGAAAGTGTATTGCCCGCAGTCTCACTATCTACTCCTGTGCCCCCTGCTCCAGTGGCAAGTCCCAGAAAAACCGTAAACAGGGTAATAGACAGCACATCGTCAACCGAGGCACCAGCCAGGACGGTGGTAACTACACCATTCCGTGCACCCATACCCCGGCTCTTCAAATCAAGCATTGAAGGAACAACAACCGCTGGACTGACTGCAGCGATCATGAAAGCAGTCAGACCAGCTACCTCGAAGGGAAAGGCAAAGAGATACATGAATACCAGAGTAAGGGTTATACCCTCGAACAGACAGGGGATAAAGGCCATGAGCCCGGCCGAGAGTCCGGCAGTACGCAGCTCGGAACGACTGATCCCCAGACCTGCCCGCAGCAGAATAATGACCAGGGCCAGTGATTTGATGAAGGGCTCGATTTCCTTGAAGCCGAGGGGCCATGGATCAATCGCTATATAGCGTGCAAGCAAACCAAGGGCTATACCCCAGAGGGTCATTCCGAGAACAGCCGGTAATCGCAGACGCTCGAACAGACGCCCGCCAATCCAGCCACCGGCAAATATCGCAAAAAACAGTAATTCAAAGCTCATACTACCAGTATGGCTGGATCAGCTTCCGGAAATCAATATCCTGCCCGTTCCGTATTCTCGATTATATAGGATATTGAAGCCCGCAACAGTTTCTGCTCTCCGGCATCGAGGTCATAGCGCAAGCGGCCGTCCATGCCCGCATCGAGCACAATTCCCGACTCACCGATAAAATGCGGATAGCTGAAAGCAGCTTCTCTGAATCCATCAAAATCCTTGACTACTGCCGTGACCGGGAGTATGCGCCGCTCATCGCGGAGAACTGCCTGGGTAATAATTGCAACAGCCTGTGCCACGGCATAATAGGTTGAGCCCTTGGCCCGTATTATCTGCTGGGCTGCTCCTCTGACGTATTCGGTAGCTTCCTGCCGTAAATCCTCATCATTGCAGTCTTCAAGGCAGTCCCGGCAGAATTCCTGAACCCGCACACCTCCAAAGGTCACATTGGACCAGGCAGGGAATGAGGTTTCACCGTGTTCTCCGATTACATAGCCATGCACATTCTGTGGATTCACGCTGCATCGGCGGCTCAAAAAGGTTCTCAACCGGGATGAATCGATTACTGTACCTGATCCGATTACCTGGTTCGGCGGCAGACCACTCTCACGATATGCCACATACGTCAGCACATCCACGGGGTTGGTAACAATCAGAAGAACCCCATGAAAGCCGGATTTCATGAGATCGCCTACCATGCGTTTCATGAGCTTGACATTGCGGTCCATGAGTTCAACGCGGGACTCATCCGGTTTCTGCTTGGCACCTGCAGTAATAATGGCAATCTCGGCATCACCACAGGCCTCATAGCCGGCTGCATACAGATTCAGGGTACTCCCCAGCGACATGCCGTGCGAAATATCCAGAACCTCAGCTTCGGCTTTCTCACGGTTTATATCTACCAGGACCAGCTCGTTAGCCAGCCCCCGATTCGAGAGATTATAGGCAATCGTAGCACCGACCGAGCCGGCTCCGATTATTGCAATCTTGTTTTTTGTCATATTGATCCCCTTTGCTGAAAGCTACTGCGAGTCTGATCAGGAAGCAAATAGATGCTGAACCTATATCAGATCTTTTCTTCTTCTGAGGTGGGAATTACCGTGAACATCAGAATCGTTTTCAGACATACCAGCGCAATCAAGGCAATCCGAGCTGCAGTGGGCATTGATCCGAACACGGCATAAGAGCCAAGCACCAGCCAGGCTGATGTCAATGCGAAAAGCTTTGTTTTCATACTCAGGCCCCGCCCTTCCCTGAGATTACGCAGCAGGGGTCCCAGCTTCGGATGATTGTGTATCCAGCTATGCATGCGTGGACTGCTACGGGAAAAGGCAGCGCCTGACAACAGCAAAAACGGCGTTGTTGGAATGCCACGGACGACTACTGTTATCAGAGCAATACCAAGACAGACACTGCCGCCGCAAAACAGAACATACCGGCTGATTTTTCCCGGCTGACCAGGTCGCTGAAGAGGATACTGTGGAGGGTACTGCCCAGGTATCTGCCTGGGGGGCTGGTGATCCGGCTGCTGAGTAGCTTGACTCTTCATGGTTCAAGTATATACCTTCCTGCGAATGTTGACTGTCATATATGTTACGGAAGCCTAACTTTTTCAAGTACGCCTCTACATAATCAGCATTAATCCAGCCACCATGCAGATCTGGGCGACATAATACGTCGAAAGAATCCATAATTCATCCAGTGGAACAGCTCCACGAAATTCCTTCTGTGCGATTATACTGTCGGAGATAAATATCAGCCCTGTACCTGAGAGGAAGAGGAGCCGGGGCGGCATACCTGCCGTCTGTCCGGCTGCTGAAAGAAAAAAAGCAAAGGCGGCCAGCAAGAGATGCCCCAACATGAACATGTAGCACAGGACAGGAAGCTTCATATTTCGTGGTAGTTTATTCAACCTCAGATAGCTTATGGGAAGAATAATAGATAGGGGAATAATACTGAAGAAAGCCGCAGGCTGCAGCCCGGCAACCCTATGCAGGGCCAGTCCGTACAGACTGTAGGAAATAAAGAATCCGCATAAACCAGCCAGAAAAAACCAGCTGCGCTTCTGTGTGGAGAGCAGATAATCGGCAACAGCAGCGAAAACCAGGGACACCACAAACCAGGGTTTCAGCTCAGCCGCAAGACTGCTCGCTGTTACCGGCGTCAGCATGACAATCAGTAACAGAGACAGGGTGACTGCGATCTTCAGATACTCACGGTACTTGAAACCTTTCTGACCTGCATAGACCGCAGGGAACGAAAGACACAGGGGGAGCAAAAGAATCGTTAACCAAGTCATTACTTGAGTATAGTACAACCCGGTAAAATAGTTCCAGTTTACTGTTTGAACTCAGCAATTCAGGATGTGCGCCAAAATGCAGCACAATATAAGGCATTCACATGTCAAAAATCTCTAATCGACTTGGGAGCAACTACAGCAACATGGCAGATCTGCCATGTTGCTGTAGATACTTACACAGGACATAGAGATTTTTGGTTTTTACAACACAACTTTTCATGTACAGGCGCACATCCTGAATTGCTGGGTTAAACTCGGTCATCCGCTGTTTTTCTGTTTCAGATGCTTTTCGATACGTATCCAGGCAATTACCCTGTGGATTGCTGATATGCTGACCAGGACGCCGAAGAGCGCAAATAATCCGTAAGCCCAGGTCGGGACCAACAGAACCAGAGTAAAGAAGAAAATAGTTTCTGCTCCTTCAATCAAGCCCCGGGGCATTACCAGTGAGGTAGTTTTCTCCCCGCTGGCTCCACGTTTTTCGATAATCGCGGCAATGAACATCCAGGAGGCAGCGTTTACATAAAAGGATGCCAGCAGAAATGCGGTAAGCGGCCAGAGCATGAGGGAAGAATCAAGAATTGCCTGACTCGCGGCTGCCTGACCCACCGCAATTCCCAGAGGCAAGGCGGCATAGACCAGGAAGTCGGCCATAATGTCCAGGTAAGCCCCGAGATCGCTGCTGACATTCTGCTGTCTGGCCAGGGCCCCGTCCAGTCCGTCAAACACTCGATTCAAGAGCCACAGAACCAGGGCTGCCGGCCACAGGCCGAATCCGGCGCAGACAGCTGCTGCCAGGCCCAGGATGCAGCCGGCAAAGGTGACCGGTAAAGCCGTCAGTCCGATTCGGCCCGCCAGGACAACCAGAGGCTGAATTGCAATGTCCTTTAACCTGCGTAGTGAAGTATCAAACACATGAACTCCTTTTACTGTGAGTATCATAACTGTAATCAGGAAATATGTAAAGCAAACTTGACATATTGATTTGCTTATACCATATTTCAGGGTGAGGAGAGATTAGATGAAAACCAGCTATACACACGATATCATAATTATTGGCGGCGGTGCTGCCGGTTTGAGCACTGCATCCGGCTGCGCACAGCTTGGAATGAAAACGGCGCTTGTCGAGCGGGAACATACCGGAGGGGACTGTCTGTACTTCGGATGCGTGCCCAGCAAAACCCTGATCCGCAGTGCCTCTGTCATGCAGTCTGCACGGGATGCAGAGCACTTCGGATTGCAGGTTGCGGTTCAGATCAGTCAGGATGTCTTGAATATGACTGCTTTGAATCAGCGTATTGCTGATGTAATCGGCACCATAGCACCTCACGATTCACCAGAAAGGTTCAGGGATCTCGGAGTAGATGTCTTTGAGTGCACAGCCAGGTTTCTGGACTCTCATCGCCTTGCCCTGAGTGAGGGATCAGAGATTTCGGCCAAAAAAATCGTGTTGGCGACTGGCAGCAGACCCGCGGTTCCCCCGATCAAGGGCCTGGAAGAGACCGGTTTTCTGACAAACAAGGATATTTTCTCCATGAAAAAGCTTCCTGAGAGCATTATCACGATTGGCGGCGGGCCGATTGGGGTTGAACTCAGCCAGGCACTGGCGCGCCTGGGTTCGAAGGTGTTCCTGGTAGAGCTTGCGGCGCATATTCTACCCAGGGAGGATGCTGATATGGCAGCCATTGTCGCAGGCAGGATTCAAAGGGAAGGAGTGGAGCTGATCTGCGGCACCGGGGTAACATCTGTCAGCCGCCAGGGAAAATCAGTAGAGCTTGTTCTGGCTGACGGCAGAAGCCTTCATGCTGAACAGATTCTGCTTGCAACCGGTAGAAGCGGGAACGTGGAGGATCTCGACATAGAGAAGGCCGATGTCACAATTGAACGTGGCTATTTCAGGGTAGATTCTCGTTTGAGGACCAGCAAAAAACATATATACGCTATTGGTGACTGCAACGGACGTATGCAGTTCACACACACGGCAGCCGCAGAGGCTTCGCTCATGGTCAAGCAACTCGCCCTGCATCTACCCGGTAAAATGAACTGGGATGCTATTCCATGGTGTACCTATACAGAACCGGAGCTGGCATCGGTGGGGTTGAATGAGTCTGCCGCTGCAGCCGCGGGAATCAGATATTCCACGGCAGAAGCTGCCCTCAGCAACAACGACAGGGCACTGGCCGAGAATGAATCAGAGGGAAAACTGAAACTACTGTATGATCCTGGAAAAAAACTGATCGGGGCCCAGATCGCCGGGCCGCATGCCGGAGAACTTTTGCTGCCGGCTATTATTGCACTCAGCAAAGGCTGGAAAATCTCTGCTTTTCTGTCCTTCATGTATCCGTATCCAACTGTCAGTGAGGCATACAAGCGGGCGGTTGGAGAGGTCTACTCTTCAAAGCTCTTCAATCCGCGTGTTCGCAGACTGCTGAGGATTCTTTTCGGCTACCGGGGGAAAAAATAATGAAATCATCAACAAAATCTCTATTAAAAATCAGCACTGCAGTCAGTATTCTCTGCCTCATGCTTGCTATCGGCTATTTCACGGATTTTACCGCGTACCTGCGCTCAGCCCTGGAATGGATACATGGAATCGGATTACGCGGAGCCCTGCTGTACATTCTACTCTACATTCTCATTACGGTGCTCCTTGTCCCCGGTTCTATACTTACCGTTGGTTCCGGTGCGGTTTTCGGTGTGTTCTGGGGGACATTGCTGACCTCAATCGGGTCGACAATCGGGGCTGCTGCCGCCTTCCTGATCGGACGTTTTTTTCTGCGGGACTGGGTAGAGCGCAAGGCAAGGGAAAACCAGCGGTTTCAGGCTGTTGACGAAGCAATCGGACGTGAAGGTGGAAAGATCATTTTCCTGCTCAGAATGTCACCTCTCATGCCCTTCAATCTGTCCAACTATCTGTATTCCCTGAGCAAGGTCAACTTCCGCTCATATATTCTGGCTTCCTGGGTGGGTATGTTTCCAGGCACACTGATGTATGTGTACATTGGATCACTGATCGAGAACCTCAGCGCGGCCGCACTGGAGGGCAGGACACGAAGCACCGCAGAATGGACCTTATACGCAGCCGGGCTTGTCGCCACAGTCATTGTCACTATCTACATTACCCGGGTCGCCCAGAAAGCAGTGAAGCAGGCTATTGCATGATTTACTGATATTTCTTCATGAAGCGCCGGTCAATCCAGTCTTTCAGAATAAAGGCTGGACGGCCTTTCAGCTGCCAGGAATTTTTATGCAGCAGTCCAACACCACAGCCGGCATTGACCCCAGCAAGATACGGGCCGCTTGCGGTAAACTCCATGAGCGGCCTGCCCTCTGCACAGGCAGCAAGATTGTGCAGCAGAATTTCCTGCTGCCGGACCGCGTATACGCCGACCCGTTCAAGCAGACTGCCGTCCTTGCGTAAAAAGCCTGCGCAATCCCCTGCTGCAAATACGCCACATGAGCCCTGGACCTGCAGAAAAGCATCAACAAGGAGGGAATGGTCATCTGCAAGCGCAAGTCCCAGGTTTTCAAGTATTCTGTTGGGCCGTATTCCTGCTGCCAGCAGGATAATATCCTCTGTAAGGTCTCCAGGATTAACCCTGACTGATTCCAGGATACGCACCCCTGCATGCCTCAGCTTTTTATGCAGATAACGGTACCCGGCTCCCCGGAGTCCGGCCAGACAATCCGAGGCTGAGGAATACAGACTGACCTGCCCTGCTGCTCCAATGTCCCTCAAAAGACAGACTGCATTTCCGGAGAGCTCGACACCTGCTGGTCCGCCACCGACAACAGCGACATTACATGTCAGCCCCTGTCTTGCACGTTCTTCAATGAGCTCCCTGGCCATAAACAGTTCCTGCACCGGTTTTGATCTGAAAATACGCCCCGGCCCCTTTACCTGCTCTAATGGCCGTTCCTCCGCTGAGGGCTGTTGCTCCAGGATACTCTCGCTCCCTATATTAAAAGAAAGTACATCGTATTTCTGAACCCTTCCGCTTTCCAGCAGCAGCTCCCGTTTGTCTGCATTCAAACCTGTGACCCGGTCACAGATAAAATGGATACCGCTCCTGTCAGCCAGCTCTTCAGCATGAAGCTCCACCTCTGCCCTGCTGTATAGCCCCCCCAGAACACCGGGGCTCATGCCGGAATAAGGATGCATTGATTCGGGACTGATGCAGGTGACACTATGCCCCCGTGATGTAAGCTGATTCCCCTGTCGTAAAACCTCTACATGGCAGTGGCCTGCGCCAGCCAGAACAATCATATTATTCCCCCGTGGACAGTATAGTCTGAATCCAGTCATCTGCACATCTGCAGATAGATGTAAAGTTAACTTGACTTTTACCCCCCCCTGAATATTACTATATCACTCATAATAAGAAGGAGGTTTCTATGCGTTCCGTATCATTCATTATTGTATTATTTCTATCGCAGATCCTGCAGATAGCGGCAGCGCCTCAGGCAGAACCCTGGCCGCTCTGGGAAGAACATAATCCAGAATCGACGACCCGTCTTGATCACGGCCTCTGGGCAGATTTTCTTGAATCATACCTGATTACAGACCACAACAGCGGTGTGCATAGACTGCCTTATGCCGAGGTAAGCCAGGCAGACCTTCATGCACTGAAAGAATATATATCCTACCTTTCAGAGGTAAGGGTCAGTGATCTGAACCGGGACGAGCAGATGGCGTTCTGGACGAATCTCTATAATGCAGTAACGGTAGATCTCATTCTTGAATATTATCCGGTGCAAAGCATTCGTGATATAAAGATTTCCGGACCAGTGTTCAACCGACATCCATGGGATGCACATCTGGTACGCATTGAGGGCGTTGATCTCAGTCTGAACGACATAGAGCACCGTATAATGCGGCCAATCTGGCAGGACCCTCGAATTCACTATGCTGTTAACTGTGCCAGCATCGGCTGCCCGAATCTCTTTCCGGAGCCATTTACAGGAGAGCACTGGAATCAGCAATATGATCAGGCAGCCCGGGAATTCATTCATCATCCACGGGCGGTCAGCTTCAGAAATGGTGTTCCCGAGCTCTCCAGTATCTTTACATGGTATGAAGACGATTTCGGCGGGAATTCGGCTGGGGTAATCAGTCATCTGCTTGAATATGCTGAAGGCAATCTGAAAGATGAATTACAGGCCTATGCTGACGGCGGCTACCGGGGGCGCATTCGCTACTCATATGACTGGAATCTGAATGAGCCCTGACAGCTTCAGTCTGATTAACATCCAGATTGCCATTGTAATAGGTTTTGCAGGGACAACGGTAATTCATCTGTCCAAGGGTGTAATGAGACTGGGAATTCAGAAGCTGAAGGACTCGCACAAGGGAGGTACAGCCGTCTATATCCTCGGGATATGTATGAATTTCACTAACCCCTTGTGGGTGATTGCTGCCAATCGTTTTGCCCCTACTGTATACTACACATCCGTCTACGGACTTGGTCTGATTCCCTTGCTGCTTTTCTCCTACCTGGTCATTGGAGAAAGACCAGGCCGCTGGCAGATCTACGGCAGCATTCTCATAGTAGTCGGTACCCTTATTATCGGATACACAGCCCTTGTTTCGATCAGCCCCTCACTCTATGCAGCAAATAAAACCAGGGCACTCGCAGTCAGTATCGCATGGCTCCTGTTTTCGCTTATCGGGACTGTCGCTTCAAAGCACCGTGCAGTACATCTGCAGGAACTATTTTTCGGAATCGCCGCTGGGGGTCTGGCTGCCCTCGAAGCGATTCTCAAGGGGATCGCACAATCGGGACTGCATGAAAACAGCTACCTTCCGCAGAACAGTCTGAACTGGATTATTTTCATTCTGAGTTTTTTCGGAGCCGCCGGGGCATTCGTCCTGATTCAATGGTCATTTCACCGCACCTGCCGGGCTTCGGTAATGGGTTCAGTATATAATGCCTGCTACATCCTGCTGCCGCTGCTGATCGTTCCGTATCTTCTTGAGCAGTTTCATCTCAGTCCCTCACGAATTGCCGGAGGCTTGATTATTATTGCCGGTTCATTGCTCATAAGCCGCCGCATACCCAGCAAAAAGGAACACTCAAACTGACTTGATCTCGCCCAGTATTCTGCCGATCCGCTCCTCATCCAGCTCCGGGTTAATGCAGACCAGCCGGATTGCCTGCTGACCTTTAACCTGCCCGTAGCCGATCTTGAGACGTCCGCTGGAATTGAGAAGAGAGCAGATCTCAGCACTGTCCCTCCCCTTCACCTGAAAACATACATTAACTGACTGCGGCTCTTCACACAGAATCAGGTCTGGATCTTCGGCTATCATACGGGCAGCAATTCCGGCATTCTCGATCTGACGCTGTATTCGCTGATCCCAGCCATCGTCGCCCAGATATGCCCAGGCTGCCCACAATCGCAATGCATCATTCCTTCTACCACATTGCAGGGATCTGCGCCCCGGGTTGAACAGTTCTTCATCACTCTGGAAGAGATAATCAGCAGTCTCGTCCAGGCTTCCCTGTAAGCCGCCTTTCTGGCGAAACAGGACAAGCGATGTCTGCAGGGGAACCCCCATCATCTTGTGCGGATTCCAGGAAAGCGAGTCCGCAGAAGCCAGGCCTTCGAGCAGCGACGAATACTGCCGGGAAAGCAGGAGACTTGCACCCAGAGCACCGTCGACATGCAGCCACATTCCATGCCTGCGGGCAATCTGCAGAAGTTCAGGAATCGGGTCAAACGCTCCCCGCACTGTGGTTCCTGCGGTTGCGTTCACGAGCATCGGAATCACTCCCTGTTTTATATCCGCTTCGACAGCCGCTTCCAGCGCTTCGGGAAGCATTGCTCCTCTGGAAGAAACTGGTATCCTGCGAACATTCCTCCTTCCCAGACCGAGCATACCGGCGTTCTTCACAATCGAATAATGTGACTCTTCTGAGGTATAAATTCCGGCCCTTGAATCTCCCGTGCCATGGTCCCTGGCTTCAGGAAAAAGCTGATTACGCGCGACGATCATCGCGGCCATATTCGCAAAGGATCCTCCCGGAACGAAGGCCCCTTCTCCCCCGGGAAAACCAGCGACTGTCAGAAGCTTGTTAAGGACCTCATTTTCAATCAGAACCTGTGACCCGGCAGCTTTATAGGTATACATCGAAGAGTTTGCAATTACAGCGAGAAGTTCGGCGGCAACAGCAATATTTACACGCCCCCCGAAGAGCTGATTCACGAAGCGCCAGTTCGAGGACGAAGGGGTACCGGCCATTATTCTATCAAGGCGCTGAAGAACCTCTCCTTCTTCCAGTCCTGCACTGCCAATCGCTATCGGAAACAGATTCGAGTCCAGGGCAGTCCGTGGATCGGGGGTAGTAAACAATGCACCTTCCTGCTCCGACTGCAGGATTTTATCCACAATAGTATTGTTTGCCTGTAATAGTTCCTTAAGTGCCAACTGACTGCTCATGTCTGTACCCATCGTGTCTCCCTGAAGCGTTCCGGATTAATCGATTGATAACCATCAAAAAAGCGCTGCCGCGTCTTTTCATTCAGCAGCTCTCTGTCCACCAGTATTGCTGCCTCCAGTGCACCTCCGAAATCGTTGTCGATTGCAGTATCCAGATAGGTCATACCCGGACAGGCCCCGACATAGGACTGCAGAATAGGAGGTATGATCTGCTGCTTTTCCCGCAGAAGCTCTGCGAGCAGATTCCAGGCCTCCTCTCTCTGTGCATCTGTACCTAACTGTTCGAGATACCGCGAGGAATTCTTCCTCGGCTGCATCCGGTATTCCGGCCATGCACGAATCAGTTGTGTATCAGCTGCATGGTAGGTTTGAAGGTACTCAAGAATCCAGGACTGTGCTTCCATGTCATAACTGCGGTACATGCTGACATTTCCAAAATAATACTTTATGTGTCTGTACTCACTCATGAGTGCGGCCAGACCTGCCCAGGTGCAGAAAAGTCCCATCCGTGATTTTCTGGCAGACTGATTTACGACCGATCGCCCCAGTTCGATTGTTGCAGGAAGATACTGTTCAATGAACTCACTGCTGTACTCGAATAATCGCTGTGTGCGCAGGTAATGCAGCTGCTGCTGATCAAGATCCCCGCAAAGCATGTACCGGTAGGCAGCAATTAGTTCGAGATGCTCCGGATCCCAGGCAATCAGATGGCGATAGCTGACTGGACCCCGATCGAGTTCATCTATATCAACCGGCAGATTGCGACCCGCACCTGCCTTGCGGAACTCCAGTTCCCGAATACGGCCTATTTCCTGAAGGGTAAACGGCGCTTCATCGCCAATAATAATCATTACCTGGATACCACGAAAATTCAGTATTTCCCTGGATGCATCAAGCTCGCGCTGAATAAACCTGCGCTCAACGGGTTCAATGATATCAATCATTCTGTCTACCTCCTCTTAGTCCGGGCAGTTTCATAACCTCTGTCTGCAGCATGCGGGATATATCCGCATGATCCTTCCGTGCTGCACTTATATGACCATTATATGCGGGTCCTACGCTCAGGCGAACCCTGGTATTTTTCTTCCGTGCCAGTTCATGCACCAGCAGAAACATCTCGATATTCGCTGAAATACCGAAGATGCGTCTCACACGCCAGACAAGGTTAAAAAGCAGTGAGTTTTTACCGGAAATATGAACAGGCACAATCAGTCTGTCAAAGCGAGCGCTCATCCGCACAAAACTCGTACTCCACGGATATTCCAGTACTCTCCGACCCCATGCTCTGGCGGTTCTGCCTGAAGGAAACAGAATCACCGTGTCTGCTTCTCTATACATGGCTTCAAGGAGTTCCATCCGCTTCCTGCCCGGTGATTTCCCGAACACCTCGACCGGCACAAACTCTTCCTGCAGCTGAGGAATAGCAAGCAGAAGATCATTGACCGCAAAGCGGAAGTCTCTTCCGGCAATGCCGGCAAGCTGCATGAGCGCAAGACCATCCAGCCCACCGGTCGGATGATTCGCACAGAGAGTGATTTTTCCGGAATCTGGAATGTTCTCGATCCCCTGAATATCCAGCCTGATTCCAAGATAATCCAGTATGTATGCCACGAAATCTGTTCCCGACACCGTACCTGATTGAGTGATGACACGATTAATCTCCCTTTGGTGCAGGATAATTTCCAGCACCCTCACAAGGAATCGTGGCATTCTTCGGTATAATCGGGGATTCTTCCTGGACAGAGCGGCATCAACATCCAGAATTCTCACAATGCAAGTGCCTTTTCCTGGCCTATCCGTGCATAGAAGGGACGAATACAATCGATATAATCCTGTCTGGTAGCAGGATCACATACCAGCTTCCCGTCAAGAATCCTTTTACACTTTTCCTCACTCATATTGAGAAAGGCAGGCCCCGTACTGAGCAGCATTCTCTCCTTCTCGATTTCATACACCACCGCGTCATCCGTTGCCGTTCCGGTATAACTGTCAGATCCGTAAATATGCATGGTTAGAAATGAATCACTTCCACTATTCCCCATGGCATGAAACAGATCAGAAATCCCCGGACAGAAGCAGGTGCCAGCCGGAATCTCCTGAACCTCCTTCAGTTCAACCTGGTTTCCTTCTACGGAATAGATTCTCTGACTGGCATCTCCAAGGAAAAGCATGGCGGCCCATTCAGCATGCCCATGACTGTGCAGGGCAGTGTAATCACCATGATTCCATGTCATTACATGAATACCGAAACGATCAGAGGCCCAGACGGTTTTCCGGCCATAACTGTCCTCTGGTGGATGCTCATACATAGCATATTCTGAAATATCCGATGTCTCTATCCGGTATTCTTCCAGAAAGCGATTGAGTTTCCGGCTGCTCATGTGCCGTTCGCCTTCGATTCTTTGAATTAATTCCGATATCTTTCCGGGAATCTGTTCCATTGCAATCCTCCTCTTTTGCTTATCATTTTAGTATAATATAGCAGAAATAAATGTCAAGCAAACTTGACATTCTTGGTCAAAATATATAATTTCAAGTCATGGAATCAGCTGTGCTCTGTGTCACTCAAAATCTTGTAAAAATGTATAAACATGTTCCTGCTGTGCAGGATGTAAATCTGACATTGTATGATGGAGAGATAGTCTCCATAATCGGTCCATCGGGAGCTGGCAAGACAAGCCTTCTGAAGCTCCTGGCAGGCCTGGCCACAGCAGATGCCGGCTCGATTCATTTTCCACATCACAACACAGCTCAGCCGCAAGCGGTTCTGGTTTTCCAGGACTTCCTTCTATTTCCCAATATGACAGTAGCTGACAATGTAGGATTTGGATTGCGCAGTAAAACAGGAAGGAAGAATTTCAGACTGGGCAGAGGACAGATCAAACAGAGGTCTCTTGAACTTCTGCAAGCCTTCGGGATTCTGGACAAGGCAGATGCATACCCGGGGCAGCTCTCGGCAGGACAGCAGCAGCGGGCAGCAATTGCACGTGCCCTGGCTATACAGCCTGAACTCCTGTTGCTGGATGAGCCGTTCTCCCATCTCGACAAGAATCTGAAAATGGAAACCGCACTCTTTCTCAGGAAAATAATCAAGGAATTCAATATTACTGCAATGACGGTTACCCACGATCTTGATGAAGCAATGGCAATGAGTGATAGAACCGGGGTTATGATTGATGGAAGACTCGAGCAGCTGGATACCGTAGAACAGGTCTACATGTATCCCAGGAAGAGAAAAGTGGCTGAGCTGCTCGGTCCTGTCAACAGCTTTACCGTCGGCCTGCTCAGCGCATTGCACTGCAGTTCGGAAGTATCCCTGCTGCAGAAACTGCCTCCGGATACACGCTTGTTCTGCAGAGCAGAAAACCTCAGAATTAAAGCCAGTCCGACCGGCAATGCGCTTGTCAAATCAGTTATTTTCACGGGACAGCTGATTCTATACACGGTTGAACTCAAGGTAGAAAATAGCAGTAAAACATTGCAGATATTCAGTCTGGAAAAAAATCTACAGCCCGGGAACCGGGTAGAAATTCACCTGCACATCGCCTTCAGGGAGGAGGACACTATATGAGAATCATACGAATAACAGCACTGACGCTGCTTGTGATCATCGGCATACTATTAACAGCCTGCAGTCAGGACGAGGCTGTGTTTAACTGGCAGGATGCCGACTGGAATGAAATCGTATCAGCGGCTGAGAATACCGAGGTCAGTTTCTACATGTGGGGCGGCGATACCGCTATCAACCAGTGGATTGATGCTTACGTTGCTGACAAGCTCCTGTCACGTTACAGCATCCGTCTCAAGCGAGTCCCGATGGATGCTCCGGTGTTCGTCAATCGGCTCATGGCCGAAAAGGAAGCCATGCGCCGCCGTGGAAGTATCGATCTCATGTGGATCAACGGTGAAAACTTCAAGCGAGCCCGTCAGGCAGATGTGCTGAGCGGTCCGTTCCTGGAGAAACTACCCAATTATCATGATTACGTAGCTCCCGAGACTGCAGCCTATGATTTCGGTTTTCCGACCGACGGTTATGAGGCTCCCTGGGGCAGGGCTCAGTTTGTGTTTGAGTACGACAGCGCGGCAGAATCTGGCCACCCCGAAAGCTTTGCTGAGCTGCCTGACTGGGTCAGAAATAATCCCGGCAGATTTACCTACCCCGAACCCTCTGATTTTACCGGTTCTGCATTTATCCGACAGGCCTTTCTTGCTCTGAACCGTGAAAGCGGCCGGACCGAGCGCTTCTATGAGGGCTGGGACGAAAGCCTGTACAGGGAAAGCTCGGAAATACTCTGGGACTACCTGAACGATCT
Organism: Spirochaeta dissipatitropha; assembly: GCF_054657935.1. Classification (NCBI taxonomy): domain Bacteria; kingdom Pseudomonadati; phylum Spirochaetota; class Spirochaetia; order Spirochaetales; family Spirochaetaceae; genus Spirochaeta; species Spirochaeta dissipatitropha. The sequence goes on from NZ_BAAHXT010000016.1 coordinate 48,947, forward strand.
GGCCCCTTACCTCTGGCAGGAGGGCCGCAGCTATCCACGGGAGCTTTCGGTAATGGACAGCCTCTTTGAACGTGGTGAGATTGCAGTGAACATGAACTATACCCAGGCAAACGCCCAGTCACGGATTCTCGAGGGAAGGTATCCGGATACAGTCAGAACCTTCGTCATGGATGAAGGAACCGTTTTCGGCACCCACTTTACCGCCATTGCCTGGAATTCAACAAACCCGGCCGGCGCACTGGTACTCGCGAATCTCCTGCTGGATCCAGAGGTACAGGCATCAAAAAACGAACCAGCAAACTGGGGAGATTTTACGGTACTTGAAATCAGCCGCCTTTCCGCTGAGGACCAGGAGAGATTTGCTTCCATCGATCTGGGAAGTGCAACACTCCCACTGGATCAACTGGATGGAGCAGCTGTGCCCGACATTTCCTCGGAATACATCGAGGCATTACAGGATGACTGGTATCGCTACGTGCTGGACAAATAAAATGAAGACCCGTCAGCCCTGGATTGAAGCAATTCTGCATCTCATGCCGCTTATGATCCCGGGGCTCATGATATTCGCAGGTCTCAGTCACACATTTATGCTTTCATTCAATGCAGATGCCTGGGATACTGCCCTGTCCCAGCCTGCGCTGGCTGTGAATCTGCTGTTTTCATTATATGTCGCATTCGTTTCAACGCTTGTTTCGGTAGTAGCAGGAACAGGACTGGCTTATCTTGTGCGCAGGCTGCCCCTGAAGCATGAGCGTAGAGGAACCCTGTTCTTTCTGCCACTTATACTTCCCCATATTGTGGTTGGGTTTCTGGTCATGCTCTGGTTCAGCCAGTCCGGAATCCTGGCCTCTTTTCTGGAAAGACTGCTACCCGGTACATACCGTTCTCCGCTGTTCACCGGTAATGGTGCCGGTATTATCCTCGGCTATGTCTACAAGTCAACGCCTTTTGTTGTAATCCTGATTCTTCCGATACTCAGAAAGGTATCAGACTCCTACATACATACAGCCAGAATGCTGGGGGCATCCGAGACTGAAATTTTCTTTCATATTATTCTACCCCGGATTCTCCCCGGGCTCTCGGCCTCCGCAATTATCCTGTTCGTCTACAGTTTCGGTGCATATGATCTGCCCTTCGTTGTCGGCGAAAGTCGCCCGAGAATGATCAGTCTGTACCTGTATCGAGCTTACTTCGCCAGACCCGTCGGTGAACGACCGGCAGCTGCAGCATTGCTGATGATAGTATTCGGAATCGGGCTGTTGCTGGTATGTATCTATGCCTATGCAGTTCGTGGCATTGAAGACAGAGAGAGGAAACTATGAAAATCAGTATTCTTCTGTTCTATACACTGCTCTTTGTATTCATTGTTCTCCCCCTGCTCTTCCTTGTAATAAGCGCCTTCGCAGGCTACTGGCCCTTCCCGGATATTCTGCCTGGATCATGGTCTCTCAGGGCCTGGCAGTCTATATGGTTAAACAGGAAAGACATATTCATCGCCTTGCTGGTTTCAACACTCTATTCTGCAGCGGCAGTTCTTCTGAGCGCAGCTATCTGCTGGCTGCCTGCGCGATTTCTGGCACGCACACAATTCCCTGGTCAAGCCCTGCTGGAAGCAGTACTGCTGACTCCGGCCCTGGTTCCTGCCATAAGCTTTTCCATGGGATTACAGGTCATATTTATACGCATTAGATTAGCAGATACCGCAGCCGGTGTAATTCTGATTCTTTCGCTGGTCTCATACCCCTATATGCTGCGGGCTATGAAGATTGGATATCTTGCCTACCGCAGGGGATATGACGAATGTGCACAGAATCTCGGAGCAGGCCGCCTGCAGCGCATTCTGGAGATTGAATTTCCCGTCCTGCTGCCGTCTGCCCTGGCCGGCGGATCAGTGGTATTTTTATCTGCTTTTTCGGATTATTTTCTGGTATCCCTTATCGGCGGTGGACAGCTACCGTCTTTCACGGCCTATCTGATTCCATTTATTAACAGTGGTGATCGTGCAAGTGCAGCTGCACTGACGATTCTGTTTATCAGCATACCCCTGATACTTTTCAGCATTCAGGAAATTTTTCTGCAGCACTTCTACCGCAACAAGGGAATGTAATTCTGCAGAAAAGCTCTCGCTTCTGTTTAATTCCGGATCCGGGCAATAACAAGCAGAAATAGTTTAGTCAGAATCATGCCCGACAGAATCCAGATGTGGGATTTGTCCCAGGTCCAGCCAGCAGCACTGACGACAATAGAGGCAACAAGCAAAGCAGTGCCGGCAAGAAAGCCTCCCCGGTCAGCCATTGCGGAATGGAGTCGCTCCCGCTCATCCAGGTTCTTCTCACGGAATAGTATGCCAGCATAGATTCCAAATGCTGCCACAATCAAATATACCACCAGACTGTTCCAGAGTTCAGGCATACGGATCATAATCGGATCCAGACAGGTTGCCAGTAAGGCAAGCAGAATAACCGAAATTACCAGCTCGAAGTTCTCCTTCAGCAGGTCTATTTTATTCCTCATATACAAACAGCTCCTCTACCTTTTTATGCAGGACCCTGGCGATTTTCAGAGCCAGTAGTACAGACGGGGTGTAATTCCCCTTTTCGATAGCAATTACAGTTTGCCTGGTTGTACCGATTTTATCAGCAAGGTCAGCCTGAGTTAGCGATAGATCTGTTCTGTATTTCCTGACGTTGGAAACAACTGTATCTGCCATAGGATTCAAATGTACAGAATACGTATGGAAAGTCAACATGCCCGGACAGGATATCCTGTCCGGGCTATACTACTGAAGCAGGTTCTGTTACCAGGGCGATACTACGCCGCGTCGGATTTCCTGCAGCTGCCCGAATAATTCATCACCATCTCTATATGTTCCATCAATCTGAACAAGAAGACCCGGAACGTCTGAAGATATCCAGTACTCAACATCATACTCTCCATCTGTGTAACGATAAAGATCGGTAGTAAAAGTACCAGCTGGCACAGTGACTGAGTCTGTCCTGACAAAGTAGTCTTCCATTGCTTCAGGGTCATATGATGAAAAATCTAGGTTCCGCCGCCATCTGGCAGGATCATCCGGGACATACTCAGATAGTCTCTGGTTGTTTGGATCGATATAGCGAACTTTGAGAATATCATGGCTTGCATTCGTCAATAGTTCAAAAACATCCGGCCAATCTCTGTCCTTCTCCATATCTGGATGAATAAATTGTACCCTCCACCACGACTCGGTGCCAGCTGCATTCCTTTCAAGCAGTGTTCGTATAATCGTGAACTCAACTGCATCCCCATCTTCGGTTATTCGGTACATGAGCTCTGTTTCATCACCTGGCTGAAATGAGACATCATCAAAGAATGGGCCCGACAAGCCAATAGCCATCATGTAATATGCCTGGAAATACATGTAGAGGGGTTCACCGAATCCAAAGGCTATATCCGGTGCATCTCCAAGTCGTTCCTTGGGTCCCCATTTCAGAAGCAGCCCGATTCCGCCCCTCAATCGCCGGGTATGAAGTCCGGAAATGCCGGCTACAGACGTGAAGGCAGTCACTGCAAGATTATCAGTAAGGAAATAGTTCATACCGCTGATTCCGGAGAACGACAGCCCTGACCCGGGAGGATTATCACCGGAGAACATATGAAAACTGAGCCCTACAGTCGAAAACAAATCAAGCGGTTCAAGGTACTCCAGAGCCTCGATTCCAAGGTTACGCAGGCCCCGGAAACCCAGGTGCCATGAGACATACGGCCCCAAACCAAGTCCAAAATATCCGGGGTAAAAATTATCTCCCGTATAAAGGTTTACTGCACCCCGAAGCCCTGCCCCGAAGTCCACAGCAAAAAAATTGCCCGGTCTCCATTTATAGAACTTGAATTCCACATTGGGGTACACATCAAGGCTCAAGCCATAATTGAAATCAGCTGCTGTAAGTAGTCCCGCCGATACATTTCCCGGGGTATAATAACTACCCCACCAACCCGGTTCAATGCTTTCTGCAGAGAGTGGAACAGTTAAAAGTACAAGCAATACTGCAAACAGCAAAGAACGAACGGTCCGCCTCCGTAATCGTTCCATACAGTCCTCCTGTATTATATCATAACACATACAGAAAGAAACGCCAGATACAGTTCAGAATTTGTTGTTTTCTATTGATCGTCGCTGGTGAATTTTGCAAGCATCTTCTGCAGTCCTGGCCAGGCCAGCTGATCCTGATCTATACTCCCGACCTGCAGGAACTCGTATGAGGCTACATCATCTGCTGCCTTCAACTCTCTTCCGGGTTTGAGGACGGCCGTAAAATAAGCAGAGATTACCGGTTCATCCACGCCCTGCCAGTGATAATAATCATGGGCACTGCCCAGATAGCGAACGGCCTCGATATCATCCATCCCGAGTCCGGATTCCTCCTCCAGTTCGCGGTACAATGCCTCTTCAAAGCACTCCCCCACATCCAGAAACCCACCGATGGGATCAAGCTTTCCCTTTTCCGGATCCCTGGCCCGTCGGGCCAGAATCAGCTCTCCATGGGGAGAGATCAGGAGTATTGCAACCGCGCCCTTCGGATTCGAGAACAGATCGCGTGAGCAGTCACTGCATACAAAATGAGTCGAACTTACAGCCCGCAGCTTACCGCCGCACTGTGTACAAAACTTCATGATTCGATCCTTTCTTCTGGTTATTTCAGCTGATTATTTCAGCTGGCGGCGCAGAATCTGTACTGTATCGCGATAACCCTGCTCGATCAGATCCGGGATCTGTCTGGTATCTATGGCGTTGAAACCCTGCAGATGCGGGGCAATAACGAGATGCGCTTTTCTGAGCGAGTCCGTAGCAGCATTGGCAAGGGCAAAATCAAAACTGTTTATGAGCACTTCGACTATACTCTCCGGGCGTCTGAGGGAATGATTGTGAATGAGATCCACCGCAATTATCTGTTCCGCACCCAGTCCAGGCAAAACAGAAACCGGAATGTTCTCGCTCAGACCGCCATCTACCAGCAGCTGACCCTCTATTTCCACTGGAGAGAAAACCCCGGGAATACAGGAACTTGCCATAACCGCCTGGGCAACCTTTCCACGCTTCAGTTCAACCTTTGTTCCGGAGCCGATATCGGTAGCAATCATAGACAATGGAATTCGGGCATCTGAAAAATCAACATCTCCGATCATTTTACCAAGGGACTTCCCGAGCTGTTCATTGGATAAAATTCCGGTTTTGGTGACCTTCAACCTGGCAGCCTGCATCCAGTTAAGATCGCGTGCAATATCATCTATTTCCTGCCAGCCAAGACCAAAGGCATACAAGGCTGCTACGAAAGCGCCGATGCTGGTTCCGGAAATGCAGGCGATCTCCAGTTCATGCTCTTCGATTGCTCTGAGTACGCCGACATGAGCGGCACCCAACACTGCTCCGCCTCCCAATGCCAGACCGATTTTCTTCTTTCTGTTAATTTTTCTGCGCATAATTTTCACTGCATTACTCTCCCTTCGGGTTCAGGAATTTCCCGATAGAATCCACTGCAGTACGTGCTTCCGGCAGGTACAGAAATATCTGGAATACGTGAATCTGATGTTCGTAGACTTCAATTTTCACTGTGTTTCCTGCAGCCTCTGCGCGCTCTGCAAATCTAACTGAATCATCCAGCAATATTTCATCTGTTCCCACCTGAAGCAGCATATCTGGCAATCCATGAAGATCAGCGAACAAAGGTGAGACCAGGGGATCGTCTACGCTTCTGCCAGCGGTATACATGCCTGCATATTCGCGTAACTTTTCAGCATCGAGCATGGGGTCGAATTCCGATCTCGTCTGCACGGACTCGCCTGTCATACCGAGGTCAAACCAGGGGGACATAAACACTGCTGATGCAGGCAACGGGGTCCCCTTGTCCCTCAGGGAAAGAAGACAGGCTGCTGCCAGACCGCCACCTGCTGAGTCACCTGCAATACAGGATGTTGAAAGATCAATTCCGCTCTCAAGCAGGAAGTCCCAGGCTGAACAGGCATCCTCAAGCGCTGCAGGGAAGGGATGCTCCGGAGCCAGGCGATAGTCTATGGCAAGCACACGATACCCGGAAGCAAGAACAATCCGGGAAATGAGTTCCCGGTGTATCGCAACCGAGCCCATGGTATAGGCCCCGCCGTGCAGGTACAGCATGGTGCCCCTGGCCGGCGTGACAGTAACCGGGATAAACCATTCCGCATGAATACCACTGATTTCACAATGCTCGTTCCTGACTGCTTTAGGTACTCTGAGCAGTCTGGTCGAAAGCTCCTGCCGGGCACGCTGTTCTTCTATCGTGCCCTCTGACCACATGCCTGCCCTCTGCAGTATTTTCTTTGTAAGCCTACCCTGGAAACTTCCCATTCTACCCTCATCGCTGAGGACACAGCCTCAGATTACTTGCTTTCTGAGCCTACAGGAAACCAGTTTTTCGTTTTATTTGCAATTCCCACAAGGGCCAGCATGACCGGGACTTCAACCAGAACACCTACAATAGTCGCAAGAACTACCGGTGAGGCAGGTCCGAAAAGCGCAATCGCAACGGCTACTGCCAGCTCGAAGAAATTCGATGCACCGATCATACCAGCAGGAGCTGCTATGTCATGCTTCAGTCTCAGAAATCTCGCAGCAAAATACGCTATAAAGAAAATCAGGAAGGTCTGTATTGTAAGGGGAATGGCTATCAACAGGATATGCAGGGGATTATTGAGAATAACATCGCCCTGAAAGGAGAAAATCAGAACCAGGGTCAGCAACAAGCCGCCGATAGTCACCCCATTAAACTTGGGTACAAAGCTGTTCTGGAAATAATCGAGTCCCTTGTTTTTAATTACAAGACTGCGGGTAAGAATTCCGCCTCCCAGTGGAATTACCACAAACAGTACCACAGACAGCAGCAGGGTATCCCAGGGAATAGAAATGCCCCCGACACCTAGTAGCAGGGCAACGATAGGAGTAAAGGCAAACAGCAGGATAATATTGTTGGTAGCTACCTGTACAACGGTATACGCCGGATTGCCCTTGGTGAGATGACTCCAGACAAATACCATTGCGGTACAGGGTGCAGCACCAAGAATAACAGCACCGGCAAGATAATCAGCAGCCAGCTCGCGGGGGATCAGATCCCGGAAGATTACATAGAAAAACAGCGAAGCAATACCGAACATGCTGAAAGGTTTAATGAGCCAGTTCACCACCCAGGTGACATACAAGCCATTCGGATTTTTACCGACATTTTTAATGCTGGTAAAATCCACCTTCATCATCATCGGGTAGATCATTAACCAGATAAGGAATGCAATCGGAATCGACACATTTGCATATTCAAAAGCACCCAGAAACTCCGGGATCTGCGGGAGGTAGACACCTATCAAAATACCAATGACCATACAGAGTGCGACCCACACAGTCAGATTTTTCTCGAAGAAACTTATTCCTTCATTCTTTTTTTCAGCCACAAAATTCTCCTTCTATTGTTGATTTCCGGAAGCAGAGACAGTCTGGATCAGCAGCAGCCAGGTCTGCAAGATCATCCCGCAACTCATTGATTTTCGAACCAATCATCCGGTAATGTACCCAGGTAGCATCCTTCCTGCTGCCGACAAAGCCGGCATCGACAAGAATCTTCATATGATGCGAAAGCGTGGATTGACTGATCGACAGGTACTCCAGCAGATCACAGGCACACATCTCTCTGCATGCCAGCATATCCAGAATCCTGAGCCGCACGGGATCGCTCATTATTTTCAGCCTGCCTGCTGTCTCCTCATAAGACTTCATGCAACTAATGTATGCTATATATGGACACCCGTCAATATCGATGATCATCAATATTAAGCCTCAGGCATTGAATTCTTCCCGGATTCATGGCAGAAAGTCTTTAGTCATACCGCAAGAGGGGCGATACAATAGCTATGTACTACCAATCCACCGAGCTCAACAGCATTGTCCTGGAATGGGGACAACAATCGACAAAAGAGATCAAAACTATCCTGAAAGGGATTCGGGAAGAAATACAAGAGAACAGCACGGTTTACCGACACTTCGGCGGCTACTGGAAACTGATTAAACCCCTTGTTTACTCACGTTCCACGGTGAACCTCGATGCATGCATACCGATTCTACCTGCAGCACTCCGCTACAGATCCGAACAGGATCTCGGGCCGAACGCCCTGCTGCATGAAGAGAGCCTGCAGCATATCTGGGAAAATCAGAACGGTGAAGCCGAAATGATTTCCGTCTATGATGCTGCGCTTGAAGGTACCAGAGCCGGACAGCTGGATCTCTTTGTTGATCTCCAGGAACAGGAGCAGGCGTCGCGTGCATTCCTTACTGCACCGCAGGAATTCCTGCCCCGGACATGGAAGGAACGAGGAGATGAAATGCTCATGGCAGGCGACTGTCACCGGGCCGTACGCTGCTACAAGAGATCCGCCCTGCTCTCACAGGATCCCGTGTACCGGGGAGAAATGTGGCTGGCAATGGGACTGGCATTTGAATCAGCGGATCATCACCGGAAAGCACTACTCTGCTTTTCCAATGCCTATGAGAAGGCACAGGAAGGATGGATCCTGGGACATATTGCCTACAGCTGCCGTGAACTGGGAAAGCTCAGCGAAGCAAAAAAATTCTATCAGGATGCCCTGAAACAGATGCCCGGCAATCCGGAATATCTATCTGCCCTTGAGGAGCTTGATCCCCCGGCGAACAAATCCGAACCGGAGGAATTCAATTTTATTTCGGATGAGGAATGGCAGCCAATGTGGTCTGGCGAAATCTCAGCCAGACAGGTATAATAGGTAATATGCAACATATTCTGGAAACCATACATTTTTCCAGCTGGATAACAAGAATTTCGCTTGAACTTCCAGTCGGATTTGAAGAGCAGTCAGAGGACGAGGAAGATTACAGTGTAGTCTACGCAGATGACCTGGATCCCGATGATGAACCCGGTGCCAGAGTGCTTACGAAAATTACTGCAGTGGATACCGAGAGCCAGGCGGCTGGAATCATGGCTGAAGAATCTGTAGCCGTACTGGACGCCCAACTGCAGGATCGGCGTGAATGCAGCATAGACGGAGTTCCGGCGATCTTCCAGATTCTGCACATGCATGAGCCAATTCTGAAGCAGGACATGCTGCGTTGTGAGGCCTTCGCCCAGCTTGATGATGTACTGTTCTCGATCGTCTGCATGGCGCCCCTGCTGCGCCAGCATGAATACTTCAACATCTTTGAAAAAGCCTGTCTCGGAACCCGGCTCATGATACCCACAACTCCGGAAACCGAGCTGCCGGTCAGCCTGACACATCGCGAATGCGGACTCTCCCTGCTGATCCCGAAAAACTGGAAGGGGTACGCCCCAGCAAAAAACCAGATCCAGTTCCTGGCCCCTGCTATTGAAGAGCTGGATAACTACCAGCCGAGCATCAGCTTCATGTACGGTCAGCCCGAATCATCCGGTCAGGACTGGTTTCAGGAGTTCTGCAAACTCAACCGCGAACAGATACAGAAGGGCTACCGGAACAGCAATCTACTCGAGACCAGAACATTCAGTATTTCCAGCATGGCAGAATTGAACATCGAGCATTTCGAGTGGGAACCCGAAGAAGGATTTGAAGTCAGCCAGCTGCAGGCTCTGCTCATGGCAGACAGATACCGCATGTATGTAATTCATGCCGCCTGCAGAAAATCCATTGCAGACATCTATATTCCGATTTTCAGAGACATAATCCTGAGCATGCGACTGCTTCCGATTCAGCAGGAGGATTAAGCGAAGAGTGAAGATAATCCTGAGCTCTTCAAATGGATCCATATATTGTACTAAATATTGTACCAAATATTGACCTTACTGCGTTTTCGCATTACCCTTTCTGTAAGGGGAATACTATGCTCAATTTGACAAAAGACATCCGACCAATTTCTTATGTGAAATCACATACTGCGGAAATGATTAAACAAGTTGAAGAACAAGGAAATCCAATTATTATTACACAAAATGGTGAAGCCAAGGCAGTTTTGCTTGATGTAGCTTCGTACCAGAAAATAATAGATGCCATTAATTTGATGAAAGTTATTTCTATTGGTGAAAATGATATCAAAAATGGAAGGGTGGTTACATCAGAAGAGCTTGATAATGATATTCAGCAGTTATTGGGAAATGAATGAAGCATAAAATCATCTATTCATTAGATGCCAGAGACGATATCCTGGAAATCGTATCATGGCAGCAAGAAAAACACGGTCCGGATAAAGCTTATTCCGTTTATAAGAAGTTGAAGGAAAAAATTGATGCTTTACTACAATTTCCCGAAACGGGGAGAGTTGTACCCGAATTAATGTCCATAGGTGTAAATGAAATAAGAGAACTGATTGAGTACCCATGGCGTATATTTTATAAATTGAATGATAAAACTCTTCAGATAATTTCTATAATTGATGGTAGAAGAGATGTTCAGGAAATACTGTATAAAAAAATAATAGACGGAAAGTTAACATAGCTTTCACCAAAATCGAGAAACGGCTTCATATCCAGAGTTCCCTGCACTACCCCTCCCTGACAAAAGCTGCAGATGCAATTCGACTTCCCTGAGGCGTGACAGGGTTTGTTGAGCTGAGCCCTGCATTTCGGCATGCTGCAGGAGGATTTCATTGAGCTGTAAGAGGTCGATTTCGCCGCTATCGTGCCGGCGATGCATGTCATCGACATAGGACTGCATGTGCGTAAGGGCCTGCTGTTCCCGCTCATAGATACGCAGATACTGTTCATGTAGGCGTTCTGATTGCTGGATTTGTGCATGCAGCTCGTCTATCCGACGCTGTTGCTGCAGATTCAAGCCCTGCATGCTGAGTTCATGGCGTTTGCTCCGGACCGTGGCTGTGCGAAAATCATCGGTAGACAGAGACAGACCGAGTGAGAGCCCGGGATTCCAGTCATTGCGATCGGTAAAATTATTGCGTATGGATTCCCCGAAGGGACCGGCTTCTGTGGGCGTCGGGCCATTCAGGTTGAGAGATAGATTGATTCGAGGTGCAGAGGAACTGCGCTCATTCCGGTACTCAAGCCAGGCAGCTTCTGCCTGTAGTTGTACCAGCTGCAGCTCGCTTGACAGCAATGGCTGCACTGCATAGTGCTGCCACTGGATATTCCCGGTCGGCATGAGCGCCTGTTCAGGAAACTGGACTCCATAGCGGGAGAAAAACCGGCTCCTGAGTCGTTCACGCTCAATATCCGCCTGCAGATGCTCAAGTTCCCTGGCATTCAGGTTCCGCTCGGCCTGCCAGAGTTCATGCAGAGCGGCATCGCCTGAGCTGACCAGCAGTTCATAGGCCTCCACCCGTTCGCGTGCCGCCTGGATATGCAGTGAAAGAAGGGTAAGTGACTGCGCTCTTCGATACAGATCAAACCAGTCCTGCAGGTAAGCCTGCAGCAGTTGATTGCGGGCGATTTCCAGTCGCAACCCTGCTTGTTCATTCATACCGGCTGCGATTGACGAGCTTATATATGGCTTGGGACTGAAGTACAGGGGAACCTGTATATCCAGCTGTGCCGCGAGGGTCTGCAGGAAGCCATTCTGCGGCTCTCCCGCAGGATCTTCCACATCGTGCAGATATTCCAGTGAGTGATTCCAGCTGAGATCTGCGCTCAGGCCATAAGGCAGCTGACCGCGGACTCCCAGCTGTGCCTGACCGGCATGCCTGCCTTCAGGCGGCAATGCAATACGATAGGCCGCAGGAGCGGCCAGATACAGAACCGGAAACACAGACTGTCGCTGCATTCCTGCATCCAGATCTTCCATGCGGTAGCTGATCTCTGCCTCCCTGCCCAGAGATGAATGCAGCAGAACCTCATGCAGCTGGCTCTCCAGTGTGTGGGCGATGCCTGGAAATAGCAGCATGCAGAGCAGACACAGGTATAGAACACGGTACGACTTTCTGGCAATCATAAAAGGAAATCCAGTTTCCGCAGCAGGAAGCGGTAGATGGGTGTCTGACGGGTAATTACCCTGGCCTCAGCGGTCATTCCCGGTCTCAGGGGAAAACTCTGTCCATCCTTGTCATATATAGTGGTGTGTTCAAGCTCTCCACGGACCCGGTACACCGGAGAACCATCTGCTCCTCCCTCGGCATCCTGGGGTATATAACTCAGCCGTCCACGGACGGATCCGTACTCAGCCACCGGAAAACCGGAAAAGCGAAGTACCAGCTCCTGTCCGACTACCAGCTCACTGGCTTCACGCTCAGGAATTTCTATTACCAGCCGAAAGCGATCGGCTTGCTCAGGCACAATTCTGGCCAGTTCCTCTCCAGTCGAGACATATTCTCCAATAACAAAATCACGGACAAATTCCAGAGTACCGCTGATGGGAGCAAGCACCGATGCGGCCGAGAGTCTTCGCCGTGAGGCGAGCAGAGTCTGCTCTATCTCGGAGATCCGGCCTTCCAGTGATCGGAGCTGTTCCTGTCTCGATACCAGTTCACGGGGAATGAACTGTTTGGTCTCGATTTCAAGCAACTCATAACTTCGCAGAAGCTCCTCTACACGGTCAGCCCTACGCAGACTGGATGGTGCCTGATCCTCACGTTCATAGGCCCGCCGGGCAGCAAGCAGCTGAAGCTCACGCCGTCGCTTCTCCAGCTGCAGGAGTTCCAGCTGCATCCGGGCATGCGGAAGGGACTCAGGTATGAGATTCTCACCGACGGTCAGGCTTTCAACCAGTACCGACAGTTCGGATCGATCATTCCGCAGTCGTCTGAGTTCAGCTTCCAGGCTTTCAATCTCGGCCTGGGCAGCACCGGTATCTACCGTCCACAGAACCTCTCCGGCAGTCACCAGGTCACCGTGTGACGCCTGGCGCGCTGCGATGCGCCCGGGGGTCTCATTTCTGACAATGCTGACCTCATGCTCGGGACGCAACAGGGCAGTTCCCCTGGCCCATTCGTCAATAGAGCCGAATACTGCATAGATGCAGCCACTGATCAACAAGAGTACTATAAGGTATAGAAAAATGATTCCGCCCCTGGGTACCTTGAGTGAGAAAAACACCTGTGAATATTTCAGATCCTCAATGGGTATGCTTTGAAAACTCATCCGATATGCCTCTTCCAGAGCTGCGCGTAGGTACCGCCCTTCTCTACCAGCTCTGCATGATTCCCGGTCTCGATGATCCTGCCGGATTCCAGCACCAGAATCTGATCACAGCGGGTGACCGTTGTCAGTCGATGAGCTACAATGAAGACCGTCACTCCCTCATCGCGAAGCTTCCAGATTGTCTCCTGCAACATTGCCTCACTGTAGGTATCCAGATTACTGGTGGCTTCATCGAACACAATAATATCCGGGTCTCCCAGCAGGGCCGCGCAATAGCCAGCCGCTGCCGCTCACCTCCTGAAAGGCTTGATCCCTGTTCTGCCAGTTCGGTATCGTAGCGATTGGGAAGATTGCTGATAAACTCATGGGCCTGGGCTTTCTGTGCAGCAGCAACAATTTCTTCATAGCTGGCTTCGGGCTTACCAAGCGCAATATTGTCCCGCACGGTGCCGTGAAAAAGAAACACATCCTGACTGACATAGCCGATTTTCTGTCGCAGCCAGGTACTGTCGATATCCCGAAGATCCTGTCCACCGATGTGAATGCTGCCCTGCTCCGGGTCATAGAATTTCATGAGCAGCTTGATCAACGATGATTTCCCGCTCCCGCTCGGGCCGACAATGCCCACAGATTCCCGGGCCTCGACATTGAAACTGATGTCTTCAAGCACCAGCTTCTTGCTGCCGTAGCGAAAATCAACATGTGAAAAACTGATCGGGCCAATAATCCGCTCGGGTTTCAACAGTTCCTGTTCCCGCTGTTCGGTTTCAAGATCAAGAATCTCCCCGACACGGCGGGCAGCTACAAAAGCCTCCTGCAGACTTGGCTGCAGGTTAATGAGGTTCTGCAGCGGTCCCAGAAAGTACCCCAGCAGTGCGTTGAAAGAAATAAGCTGCCCCAGGGACACCTGTCCGTTCAGAATAAGTACGCTGCCGATCCAGAACAGGATGTTCCCGCCCCAGCCGTCAATCAACCCTACCATAATTCCCTGTACGTTCTGCATAATGCCGGTTCGGTACTGGGGCCAGTAGGCCTGCATAATGCGTTTCTCTATCTTTGTAAAGCCAGATTCCTCGGCTGCATTGCCTTTCACAGTGGCCATGCCGCTAACCGTCTCCACCAGCAAAGCCTGACTCTCGGCCTGACTGCTGAGTATCTCGGTGTATTTTCGTCTGAACGGCCGGGCGAAACCCCAGACAATTATGCCGGACAAGGGAACAAAGGCCAGGGCAATCAGGAAAAGCCTAAGGTTCTGAACAGCAAGCACCGTCCCGATGACCAGAACCATAAGTGTATCAAAGAACACCGAAAAGGTAGCCGAGGACAGGGCTTCGCGGATCTTCATGGTATCCCCGAGTCGACTTAAGATTTCTCCGACTTTCCGTGAATCAAAGAAGGACAGGGGCAGGTGTAAAAGATGCCGCAGAAAACCAAGGGTAATAGCAGCATCTACCTTCATGCTGAAACTCAAGAGCATATGCTGCCGCACTGCATTTAGCAGTACCTGCATGAGGGTTATGAGTACCACACCAAGGCTGATTACATGCAGGGTCAGCCGGCTTTCCGAGAACAGGATATCATCTACCAGAAAACGGAAGTACATGGCCCCGGTAATTCCGAGGATGGTAAGAACTATACTTGCCACAATGGTGTTGGCGATTGTTCCGGTGTGAGGTTTTAGAACCGGTAGAAAGCGGTGAAAGAGTCCGGGACTCTAAACCTTCCGGCGGAAGTTCTCGCCCCTGCTCAGCAGCACCAGGTACCCGGTCCAGATCTGATAGAACTCTTCGTGGGTATAAGTAGTCTTGCCGACAGTTGGATCGGGATCAGCTACCCAGACGGTATCCTTGCTGATTTTATATACGACAACAAAGTGATACTGCTGTTCCTTGGTGACATGGGCAATGCAGGGAACCGGCACCTCAGGAGTAAGACTGCCAGCTTCACCCTTAACTGCCTGTGCATTCAGATCCACCGTTGCGGCTGCCTGAATGAGGCCCTTGAGGTTGGTGCTGTTCCTGTCTGTCCCTGCCCGCTCCAGCATCTGCGTCATGGAGACCTGCCGACCAAAGTGGTTGGCGATCATCGCAATGCAGGCAGGCCCGCAGTCAGAGCCGTCGAATTGGGTAGTTAGTTTCATTTTAGTAATATTGATTCACTTACAACACAATACAATGTTCACCTACTCACAGAAATATATCATATACTCTTGCTCCAATGGGAGCCCCAATCAAAAGCCCAGTAAAAAACCTCTATCTATGGGAATAAAAAGCAAATAAAAAAGACAAATATATGTAGTAAAAATACTAAATTTCATCAATCTTTTTCCTTAAAAAGGAATATTTAATTTCTACTACAAATGGTACCCACACCAGTTTACAGAATGATCTTGAGAGGCACCCATTATTTGCTATCATTGAAAACGACTTTCCTGAATAGGATTACTGAAAAAGGTCCAATAAATAAAAAAGCACCTATACTATACAGTGCAATGACAACCCAACTGCCTGAATTCTTAGTCACACCCCATGAAAAAATAAGAAAACAAAAAAGTGCCGTAGGGACACCATTTATCACTAGAAATAAATATTTAATCATTCTTTTCCTAAAAACTATAAGACGGTTCAACATCTTTTCCTCCACATATTTTAATGATCATTTCAACTTTCTATCTGTTTACATTAAACAAATGCAAAATTACTGTTGTAAGAAAAAACCGGTACAAATTTCACAGTTTCCTCTTCGCACAAGCTAAGTTTGCTAAGTTGTTTTTAAACAGAACTTAAAAAAATATGATATGTATCGCTCGCCAGTCAGTCGAGCGATACAAACAATCGAAAAATTATCGTCCTCCGATTACTCTTTTTGCAATCTGGCTATCAATTGCAGCCCCTGTACCAGCAAGGGGGGTTGCAGCAACTGCAAAAACAGTAGCTTTAGCCACACATTTTTTTATCACCAGACCCTTGATTACACCTTTCTCCTGCTGCCCCTTGTGAAATGATTCCGGCAGCTGATGTGTGAGTAACATCTGTTCGTATTATTCAAACCTTCTCCCTTATATAGCGCATCTATTTCGCGACTTCAAGAATATTGCAGAAATTTATTCAGATAATTCGATCTGGCTTCTTCCTACGGCTGAAAATCGCACTTTCCGTTCTTCGGCTGAGGCATGCGCAGGGCGCCGAAGGCGGTCCAGGACGGGGGAACTCCGTTCGGGACGGGAGGCGATAGCCGGACTCCGGAGCTCGCCGACCCCGGCATGTGTGCAATAGGAATCAGCCATGGTGTACATATATATGACATTATCCATACGGATGCCGGGGGCAGCCCCAACTAGCTCCTGGTTTTCTGAACAGAAATCAGAGATAAGGGTAATAACAGCATCTACCTTCATGCTGAAACTCAAGAGCATATGCTGCCGCACTGCATCAAGTAATACCTGCATGAGGGTTATGAGTACCACACCAAGGCTGATTACATGCAGGGTCAGTCGACTTTCCGAGAACAGGATGTCATCAACCAGAAAGCGGAAGTACATGGCTCCGGCGATTCCAAGAATGGTCAGAACAATACTTGCCACAATGGTGTTGGCGATTGTTCCAGCGTGAGGTTTTAGAACCGGTAGAAAGCGTGTGAGCAAACATCCAGATCAACGGCCTCGGCAGCTGCAACAATTCCATTAAGATTTGTGCCTCTACGATCTGTACCAGCCAGATATCGCATTTTGGTAAGCGATACACGCTTACCAAAATGCGCAGCAACCATTGCAACACATGCTGGCCCACAATCGGAAGAATCAACCTGATAAATTATCTTCATTCTTCATTTTGATTTTTTTGAAATTCAGATATTACATATGGCAAAAAACACATAATTCCAAACGACATTGCAGCATAATAATAACGATATACAAAATAAAAATAATCATATTCTTTTGACGTAAACACAGATAATATTGGTATTACATTGAGTACAGTCAACAATAAACGGATAGTTAAATATTTCCTATTTTTTCCAAGATCATCTGTTCTATTCGTATTTAGCATTAAAAGAATAGCCTCGAACACTATTACTATAATACAAGCTAAAATCGTTACTTTTTCCAATGGAATTCGTCCATCATTAAAAGAAAGAAAAACCATTAATGTCGCCATCGGGAAGTATCTAGAAAATTTATTCATTATAATATCTCCAATTAATAGAATTAACTCTCGAGGAATATTCACAGAGTTCCCCGAGAGTTTACAATAGATAAAACCTAAAATGGATTAATGACCCATTTTATTGGCAATATCTCCAGTCACAAAGCTAACTGCCCCAAGTACTACAGCAGCCTTACCAAGCACTGGTACTACAGGAGAAGCTAATGCAGAGTAACCTGCTGCTCTACCTGTTTGATTAGACAAATTCCTTAAATCACTACCTATCTGATTCTTCTGATCAGATAGTGTCATTCTTCGTCATCCCAACCTTTGTTTTTTGCGCAATTGCTGCAACAGAAAGTGATATATTGCCCCAGCAACTACACTCACTGTCAAAAAACTACTATCAGTGATCCCAAGAGCAACAGCTGCTTTAGGCACAGGAGCTGACTTGACTGCTGATTTTGCAACGCCCGTCACAGTAGCACCAGCAAGAAGCGATACACTAAGCGATATGAGCAACATCTTCCCAGCTTCCACCATCTACAGCATAGCGGAATTTCAGATCAAACATGAAGTGGTCATAGAGCCTTTTGTCACTCAAGCCGAATCCAGATTTTAGGATTTCAAAAACCACCAGTATCCTCCAGCTTGAGTCCTTCAGACTGGCTAGTTTTACAACGACTTGGAAAAAATACTTCTCATTGCACCTGGAGGAACGGTCTTCAATCGTCAGTTACCTCGCACACCGACTTATCTATCCAGCATTGAAATTGTCTCCTATCATCAAATCTGTGCGTTTCATCCAGCCTTCTTTATATATTGGTATAAAGAAAACCGTTTTCGATAAACAAGCTTATAAAAAAATCTGTTAAATGGCTGTTTCCGACTGCGACAAAAATTTTACAAGAATCCAGATCATCTATATAATCCATCAACACTTTAATCCATTCAGATTCTCTTGTTTCTCTTAGTGCAATTTGATAGTCAGATAAACTATAGTCTTCTTCAGTCTCGATCAATCCAAGCATAATTCCCAGGGCAAAATACTCTTCTCTTGACGCTATTTCTCCTCTCATCCAGGACTGTTTCAACACATCAATACTATGTAAGTATGCTTCTACCAACTGGTTGCTTGAATATTTATTAGAAAAGAATTTCTCCATTTCAACAACAATTTCTTCTTGCTGTGCCTGATCCATAACTAAAAATGGATTAAGCGGATCCTCAAGAGCGAGAATCTTTATATCTTTTGCAGTTGCATATTCAACGAGAAATTCTTCAACGGAATGATTTTTTTTGAAACGGTCTCCAGCAAGTTCAGTAATTATTACAGGTAGAAACAGGGTAGGAAAAACCCAGGGTCTTGAGGCAAGGATCATCTGCCTAAATGAAGAATTTATTCTCGGGAAACTTAACATTGAGGATACAAACGCTTCTTGTCTGCTCTCATCCCATAAAGAAATATAGTCATTTACTGTCATTCGCCCATCATCATCCGGAAGAATGAGCTCCTGGAATAAATCTGCTCCAATTACATCCTCACCATCAGAAGTTAAATGTGATTTGCTTTCAAGAAAAATAACATCAGATGAATTAATATGATCAAAAATATTCTGCGGAAGATTATTCAATGCTACATACTCATCTTCAGTCAACAAATGGAAGGTCGGAAACAGTATCACTGTTATGTTGTCCCTATTCAGATATACGTATCTGGGAGATATTTGAGTTATGTTGTCATCATTCGTGCATGAGCATATATACGATAATAGCATCAGGCTTAAAAAAAATCTCATTGAAATCCAAGCATTGTGTTTTGAGGTGCAAATCATGCACCTCAAAGAAAAACATTTATTCATAGGAAAAGAACAAACAACCTACCAATGAGAGTGCCAATTGGTGTTCCAATATTCCAGGCAACTGTAACTACAAGTAAATATAAAAATAATTTTACAATGGGCTCCCAATTTTCCAGAATTAATTCATACTCTTCATCCCTATCTTTTAATGAAAACATAAACATACTCCATATAAAATAATAAGCTTAGAAAGCATTAGAGTGATAAAAGCACTATAAATGAAGCCACGCCACCTATAATTACGCCTACAAAAAAACCATAGAGAAGCAACTGCCTTTGAATAGTTATACCAAAGATTGTAATTGAATTATTACTTTGATTGTTCATCTGTTATCCACCATGTATTTCTATTTTTAATAGCGTAGCCATGTTCATACTTTTTTCTCCAGGAAAATATTACCCTACAAGTTCATTACAAGAACTATTTCCCTCCCATAAAGTTGAGGTCAATATTTATGACTGTATTATTCAAACCTTCCTTTTATATAGCGCATCTATTTCTCGACTTCAAGGAAATTGCTGAAATTTATTAAAATAACTCGATCTGACTTCTTTCTACGGCGGAAGCCGCGCTTTCCGTTCATCGGCTGTGGTATGCGCAGGGCACCAGAGGCAGTCCAGGACGGGGGAATCTAATAGAACTTCTCATGGGTATAGAAGCGCTTAGTGTATATGCGAATTCTCGTTTACTTGAACAAGCATCTGCAATGGTTTCTCAATACTACAAGGATACCATCGTGAGTCACCTTTCACCTTTCTCGTAATTCAGTTCTAATACAGGCATGTGAGAAACCAATAAAATCCAAGGAGAATGATAATCCTGTAAATTGCGATAGTCCAACTAGCATATTCACACGATCTTGTTTCTGCTGACGACTTAAACATTAAACCGCCATTATTTGTACTTATACTATCTGAGATAGAATATGTCTCAGTAGGAATCTCCTTCTGGCCCCACCCCCATCAACTTCCATCATTTCCTTCTCACTAACTTAAACCATGTTCTTGAATATAGGCGTTCAAGAATGCGACACGCTTACACAGAAATCCTTGAGATTGACCATACACCATTTATGATGTATCCTGGATAAGGAATGGAAAATCGTTTATTACGAAGATAAAGACGGCAGCTCAGAGGTTTTCCAATTCATTGATTCGCAGAAATTGAAGAACAGAGCCAAAATTATGAGTTGGATTTCAATTCTGGAAGAAAATGGCCCAATTCTTCCAAGGCCTTATGCGGATTTATTGCGAAATGAAATTCATGAGTTACGGGTAAAATTATCCGGGAGCCAAGTCAGGATTTTATACTTTTTTTGTTTCGAAGATTTTATTGTTTTGACACACTGATTTATCAAGAAATCTCTTCAGGAGGAATATGATGAAAACTTTTAAAACTCATTTGGAAGAATCCATAAAAGATGCTGACTTCAAAGCAGAATATTTTGAAGAAAAGAAACTTGCAGAAATTTCGTTGAGAATACAGGAAGCAAGAGAAAAATCTGGATTGTCTCAATTGGAAGTTGCCCAAAAAGCTCATGTTACACAACAACAACTATCAAAAATTGAAAACGGAAGAAATTGTAATATTATTACATTCTTGAAAGTCTGCAATGCCCTGAATTTAGATTTAAAATTCTCTCAGCATAACTTGGCGATTTAATTCATTGGGTTTAAAAACCAATTGAGCGAAGCTCAACGATGTCAGCGCGAGGTGAACGGTCACGCCGCTGATCAAGGCAATTGATCAAGGCATTCAAAGGGAATATGTAAACAGTGGTTCATTGCTTTTTCTCATGTCGAAAAATAGTAAAAATTTAAACATGACAAGATTGACGTGTCGATGCTGTCGACATATACTCGGAATAAGACAGGTACCTGTCGAAATATGGGTGGATAATGAACACAACCTGGGCACCAAATAAGCCATACAACCATCTCCCCTTGCTTCCTCCTCGGGGTGTTGAGTTGGAAACCAGAGCAGTGCTCAAGGCTTGTATTTCTGCCCGCACTGCTTTGGCCGAGTTGAAACAAGCGGGTGAACTGTTACCTGATCAAGGTTTGTTAATCAATATACTACCAATTCTTGAAGCCAAAGATAGCTCAGAAATAGAAAATATCATCACAACCACTGACAAGCTCTTTCGACATTTCCGGCACGAATCCTTGGCAGATGTTGCGACTCGAGAAGCCCTGCGGT
>NZ_BAAHXT010000017.1:0-62112 GCF_054657935.1 Spirochaeta dissipatitropha
AGTGAGCATTGATACGACGGTGGGAGCTGCGACCGGAGCGAATATACGCTTTCAGAGTACAGTGAATGCCACAACAGTCTCACCTGATGCGGAGCGATTGAGCCTTGATGCGGGAACCGGCAACATCACCCTTTCCGGCACCATTGGCACCGCTACAGAATCACCCAACCGTCTCCAAGACCTCACAATAACAACATCAGGAATGGTTGCCATTGAGGCGAATGTATTTGTGTCCAGAGACATTAATTTAACTCTTGGTAATCTGAGCCTGACCGGAGAACTCTATGTGGAGGGTGGTACAGGTTTCGGTGTCTTAAACATTCATACCCCAACTGGTGGGGAAACTATAGGCTTAGGTACTGGGGCTGGTGATCTGTCAATCAGTACTGCAGAACTCCAGCGCATCAGGAGAGCCCGGGTAATTAATATCGGTGAACAGGGCGTTCAATACGGGCTGATCACCGCCACAGGAGCACAGTTCTTTGGTACGATTACAAGTCTTGAGTCCATAACCATTAGCAGCGACAATACAGTCGGAGGTATTGCTCTTGATTATGCAGTTAACACAGCATTGGACATTAATGGCAACGAGAATACCTTACTTACATTAAATACTGGTGAAGCAGGTATAACTGCTAACAACAATGGGAACAACGCTTCAATTGCTCATACCGGATCTGGTTCCAGCATTTTACTTCGGACTATATCAACCGTAGCGACCGATCTGGGTGAAGCAGGCGAAAATACACGCATAGTTTTCGCGAATAATTCTGTTCCCATACGCATAAACAATGAATACGGTTCAGGACAAGTTGCCTTACGGGGACTTGGTTCCCTGATAATTGATGGTGGTACTGCAACGGTTACCGGTGATCGCACCTTGAACATCGATACAAGTGCGGGAGATCTGATACTCAGCCAACAGATAAATGCTGGAGGAGGTAATGTTACTCTATCTCCTCTTGAAAATCTGGTATTTAACTTCAGTGCTGACCCTGTTATAAGCCAAACTATGGCTAACCTTACCGTCAGTAGTCAGGTTGTTCTGGAACAGGATGCAGAGATTTTTCAGTCTGCAGGACATGTAGACAATACCTTAAGCTTTGAGCAGACTATAAATAGTGGTACGTCTGCGAGATCACTGACTATAAACAGTGGTGCCAGCAATATTGAATTGCTGAGTTCACTTGGCGATACGAATGCGCTCAGTTTACTTACTATTAATTCTGATGGCCTTTTAGAGATCAACGACATAGGACATTCCGGCAATGGCAGTTCGGGAGTAGAGGGTATTGTAACGGTCACAATGGACACCAATGGAAGTATTGATTTCATCGGGAACTATTATCACAGTTCTGTAAATCAAACCTGGCAGGCAGGAACAGCTCTTAACCCGAGAGCTTTGACAGTGACTACAGCAGACATAGAATTTATTACACCTGAAACCCTGGGAATGTATGGCAACCTTACCAGTACAGTTGCAGGGAATAACGTGACTATCCGTTCCAACGATATCGCTCTGAATCCTGGCGGCGATTCCTTTGGAACCTGGAATCTGGCAGCAAACACACTTTATCTGTACACGGAAGATTCCAATGTTCCTATGAACTTTGGAGTGGATACAGCGGGCGAATGGTCACTGGATGACAGTGAGTTAGCCAGTCTGAACATGGGTGCTACTCATGGCGCAATCGTCCTGGGTGAAGATGGTAGTCAGGCTGCTCAGATTACCATTCATACTGTTAACCTTGCAGCTTCAAATACGGACACAGGGACTAATCTTACCGTTCATAGTAATGCAGCTGGTGGTAGCATATTGCTTGAAAATGCACCGGGAATTGCTGCGCTCGATGCAGGCGTCAATACCGGAAATACATTGGTACTACACGCGTATGAATCTATTCTTGCAAATCAGGAACCTATTGCAGCCGGACATATAACTTTTTCTGGAACGATTGATTTAAGAACTGACGCCGGCAATGGTGTTAGCATTGGTGCTGCGCCAAATGGTGTCTCAGAGCCTCCTTTATATGATGATCCTGCTGGATACAGACCAATTATTCTTAATGACGGATATACTGAAATCAATGTATATGGATTGAACAGCAGTGGTGTTTGGCTTATGGGTAATCCAGATGCATTAACGCTGGGCATTGTTGATATTGGCGGATCTATTACTACTGATATATTTGCAGGCTCAGGTACCATTTACCTGACGAAAGATATAGCAAGCAGCGGGCAGAATATCAGCTTTCTGCAACCAGTGCGTTTACGCCCTGAAGTCGGCAGTCTGATTACAATCGATACGAGGACTTGGACATCAGCACCGTATGGAAATCTGACGTTTCAATCAACACTGGATGATGACGATGCCGTCATAGCAGGAACAAACTCCTTGACCATTGAAGCTGGAGGAGGGGCTGTAGATTTCGTTGGTGCAGTGGGAAATGCTGCTTCTGATTCTCGTCCGTTAAATGATCTTACTGTAACAGCTGGTGAGATAACGGTTCAAAGTGGTTTGTTCACAGCTGGTAATGGAAATGTTCTCCTGACGCACTCCGGCACATTAACAATTCTCGATACTACCAGTGCTGAAGACACCATTAATTTTGATATTGATCTGGCAGGCACCTTTACCAGCACCGGGACCGGGACAGTTTCGATCGCAGGCGACATTCGCACCGCAGGCCAAAACATCACCTTCAATCGGCCGGTAACCCTGACCGGTAATGTCCGGCTGGATACCGGAACAACCGGTGGCGACATTCTGTTTGCTGATGCAGCGATTGTTTCAGCGGATTTGGATGCTGCGTTAGCTGACACAGTGGATATCACACTTCGCAGCGGTACCGGAGATATCGCCTTCGGAACTGTTGGTACTGCCGATCCTGCAGACCCACAAAGCGCTCGCATTGGCGGAGTCGATGGAAGCGCACCAATCGGCAGGCTGATCATTGAAACTGCGAACGATGTGACCTTTACCGGTCGGGTGGCGGCACAGAGTTTCCGCCAGGACGCGGGAACCGATACTACACTGTTCCGTTCACCGGTGGACACCTTGGGCAGTGACGGTTTTACCTTCACCGGTACCAATCTTGATTTCAACAATACCGGGGATACGAGTCAGGTAAATCTGACCACCCAGGGCGGTGGCGATATGACGGTAACTCACAGTGGTATTTTGTACCTTCGTGATCGTACTGATATGAATGATACAGACACCATCGATTATGAGATAGACGGGGTCTTTGAGCAGGTTCAAACAACTGGTACTACCATGTTGGCGGGAGAAATCAGAACAGCAGACTCGAATATTATTTTCAATGGGCCGATTGAGCTTAGCGGCAACGTGCTGCTGGAAAGTGGCAGCGGGGATATCAGGTTTGAGAATCTGGCGACCATTCAGGATGATGCTGTTCCGGGTACAGCAAACCTTATTCTGAACAGCGATGGGCTGACGCTCGTGGCTACTGCTGTCGGTGCAGGCGGCAGAGAAATCACCAGTCTGACAACCAAAGACTCCGGGGGAGATGCAACGAGCAACAATGGTACGGTGCAGATTACCGGAGGTGCGATTCACACCACCGGCCTTCAGACCTACAACAACTCGGTTGTGCTGGGTGCGGATCTGCTGCTGCGAAGTACCGCAGGCGGGGTGGATGGAACTATTGACTTCACTCATACCCTGAATGCCGGAGACCGCGATGTCACTCTCCATGCCGACATAGCAGATGCCCCAGTATACTTCCGCGGTGCGGTCAGCAATCTTGGTAGCGGCAGCGGCGACAGCCTGATGGTTCAAAACGGGCAGACCGGTCTGGTGCGTTTCTATGATACTCTGCAGGGATCCAACGGGCTGCATGCCGAGGCAGGCACCAATCTGCGCTTTGACGGGGATGTGAATCTGTCCGGAGGTGTTGCCAATAATGCTATTCCGGTTAACCAGCTGCTTGGTAATGTGCATCTATCGGGAATAAGCTTGACGGTTGACCGATCGTTGGGTATCGGCAGCGATGAAAACAATCAATTGATTCTAAGTGATGAGTCAAACCCTGGAGTAACTACCCAGAACAGTATCGCTCTGACTGGGGTCAATTCTACATTCGACATGTACGCTGTAACCGATGCTGCGGAAAGTGCTGCGACCAATGGATCAGTGTTCACGTTAAACAGCGAAAGCGATATTATCTTCCATGCTGCAATCGGCGGCACAGAGCCTCTGAGTAGCATTACAGCTGACATAGCCGGGACATTGCGCTTTGCTGAAAATGTCACAAGCGCCGGTGGCCAGACCCTGACGGCTAATCTGCTTCAGACTAATGCCGTTCACACAACGGCGAATGCCGACATCAATATTACTGCAGCTATAGAACTGGAGAGCGATTCCGAATTCAACACTGGTAGTGCTGCAGGAGCTGTTTTTGTAAACGGCACGGTTGACAGCATAGATCCTGAACAGCGTGCGTTGTCAGTGGACAGTGGGACAGGCGATATTCGGTTCACCGGGGCTATAGGTGCAACACAGAAACCAGGCAGTCTTACGCTGACTGCAGACAGTGCAGCTACGCCGGTCACCAGCATTACCTTTGATTCTTCCGTAGATACTGTTACTGAGGTGGTGATCTCTGGTGGAAGTCTTTTTACGAACGATCGAATTTCTACAGAGGATGGGACTTTCGGTAGAATTGAAGTAACAGCGCACACTCGTCTGCAGAGTGATACCATGTTTGACGTCGCGGCTGATCTTACTTTCTATGGCCCGATAGACAGCGCGACGGATCCACGGGTGCTTACCCTCCGTGCTTCAGAGATTGATTTGCGCGAAGCAGCCGGTGCGGATACTCCGTTGAACTATATTCATCTCGAGCGGGCAGTAGGGCTAATTAATGCTTCCTCAGCGGATGCAGTAATCGACCTGCGTCATCAGGATCTCTACATAGATGCTCCGGGCAGTACCGGGAACGCGATTCAGCTTATGCGCAATCTGCATGTAGACCGTTTTGTGTTCTACCGCGGAGAGCTGGATCTGAACGGGCAGGCGCTAACAGCAGAAAGTGATTTTGTGGTCTTTGGACCTGCGTATGATCCGCACGATGCTGATCTGGCAGTTACCTCACCGGGTAACATCTACTTCGCCTACCCAACTCCTCATGCTGATTCATTGCATTATTATCCTGACAGGGGCAGTTATGACAACTCAACAGCTCAATTCTCGGATGCTGGTGGAGATCTTCTGGAGCCGGATTCGACCTGGGCGAGCTTCAGTGATCTCGGCGCATCGACGATAACTGTCGGCAGCAGTGGAGGCGGCAATTTCTTTGTGAATGGCGCTAATCTGACAGGAACTGCCAATTGGACCCTGAACGTTCTGGATACAGATCCTCCTCCTGCTGGAACAGCGGTAGATGCTCTTGATAATCCTGATTTCCTCTGGGGTGAACACTATAATACCGTCTTCTTCAGTGATGTTTCTTTCAGTCAGGTGACTGGTGGGGTTATTCAGGCATCAGTTAGCCTGGATGGCTCAGAAGGGGCAGCCTATGCCGGTCAGGCTGAGGTCAACAATGGCGTTGAAGACCTCGGAGGCAATCTGCTGTACAGCTGGTATGCAAATGGTGACCGCGACACTGTTGGCTGGAACTTCGGCAGACCGCGCATAGAAAGCGCAGAAACGGTTTTCGACAATGTAATTCGGGTTACCTTCACCCAGCCGATTGCAAACCGAAACAATGAGATCAACAGAATTCTGGATGGGCTGGAGTGGAACAACAATACAGCTGAAGATGGCGGTATCTGGCTTAATAACGGGGATTATGTTTTCACTGAGGCCTTTGTCGACCTCGAAGTGAATGGCTCGGGTGATCTTGCGAACAGTACCGACGGGGAAGGCGACCTGCTGACCTTCTACCTACAGGTGCAGCCTGCGAATTCGGCTGAAGCAGCCGAACAGCGCTGGAATACCGATGCGACTGGTGATAGTGAAGGAGATTGGCGAAGTACCGACCGCGGACGTGGTGAACCTGGAGATCCGGGTTATGAGAGGCCGGCACATCGCGAGACCGTTCCCGATATAACGATTCTCAAGGGTGTGTTGCGCTCGGCTGGTGGCCGCGCAGCGGTGAGGAACTACAATCTGAACAACGATCCTGATGGAGATGAATTTGCAGTTTTTGATGATACTGCTGACGAGACCCGGCCGGTACTGATAAGTGTTACGGCCGGCCGTTCACCGCATCAAAAAAATCTTAGTGATCCCGACAAGAATCCCTACGATGCACACAACTATCTGCATCTACGCTACTCCGAGCCGGTGAGTATTGGAAACGCAACACATCTTCAGATCGGTAATAACGATGATCTTGATAAGGATGACGCGGATCGACGCACTCAAACCAGCTTTGATAATGCTGATGAATGGGGAGGCCACGGTCGTACAATTGAAATTGCTGGTGCTGATTATGCCGAAATTGTTGGTTATCTGCAGTATCCGGGGCGCCTGGATATGATTAGTCGTGATGAGGGTCAGCCATCTGGAAGCGAAGCAAGTAATAGTATTTTCCGCCGCAATAATACTGATGGAGCTGAGAATCCTTCTGTTGACCATGGATTGACTATATATATTGCAGGATGGAGTTTCCTGGATGTAGATGGAGCTGGAGTAACACGACGTTATTGGCCAGGAGCGATTGATCCCGAGCACAGCACTTTGGAACAGCGAGATCCTGTGGATGAACTGGTTATTATACCTCCAAATCCCTATATCACTGATGCAGAGGGTAACTCCCTTGAGCATACGGATGGGTCAGGTTATGGAAAAGCCAGGATTCAAATTGAAGATAATCCTACAAATATTCATACTGGTGGGTCTCTGCCGGCTACAATGCCCGCCGGGGATCTCTCCGGCTGGGATGTTGATCCTCCGGATTTTGCGGTGTATCAGTTCTCGAATCCTGGAGGGCCATTATTCCACGAGATTATCAGTCTGGTGTCGCCGGTAACGAGTCTGGTGAACAGGCTGGAATTCCATGTACTGGATAACAGTATTGATAACGATGATTCTTCGGACGACTTCTGGGTAGGGCAGTTGGGTGAGCACCCTAGAGAATTCGCTAACCAGGGGCTGCGAGACACCAGCACGGCTTTTCCGGATTCTCTGATTGAGTATCGTGCGTTCAGAATTGAGGAGCAAGGCATAGAGCCGCTGGTGAATACATTCAATCTGGGCATCAGCAGCGATGTCAACAACCCGGCCTTCGACGAAATCAGTGTCAGGGACGATGCCTACATTGCACTGCTTCTGCAGGATTCGGGGCATCCATGGGGTTTGATTACTCCATTGTATGTGAGCTATACCCGCGAAGAGGCCTGGATCACCGACCTTGCAGGTAACCTGCTGCCTTCATCACCTGAACCGATGCGGATTATCGAGCGCACACCGCCTCGGATTCTTCTGTCGGTGGCTCCCTTGAGTCCGGAGAACAGCAGCAATGCGAACCAGCGGGTTCTGGTCAGATTCTCGAAACCCGTCTACGGCAATATGGATGGATCGGTTGAAATAAGCGCTGCTGATTTCGAGATCCGGACATTGGCCGGTAATCCGGCTGCCGGAATCAGTATTGAAGCTCTGGAGATTGTAGACAGCCGAGATGAAGGAAGTGCGGTGCCTGGTGCTATGGATGCAGTGCTGTTACTGAGCCGGGCTATTGAAGCGGATGATCTCTTTGAACTGGTGATCGTATCGCGGCCGGCAGACACGGATCTCGGGACTGGTGTCTACGATATTTCACAGAACCCCATGCTATCCAGCCGATTCCAGAGGATTTCTAATGTGGCGCTTGGGTTGATCCAGCCGGTGTATGCGGTCGATCGCATCCGTATGGATGTTTCCGGCGATCCTCTGTGGGAAAGCGGCAGCCTGCCTGAAGACGAGAGTTACGCATCTCCTGCACCGGTAACAGTGTTTGATGGGTCACAATCGTTGACTGCTGATCAGATCAGTCTGCAGGCGCGCCTGCACTCCGGTCTGAGTGGTTCTAACCGCAATCAGTCAGTGGGCCTGTATTATGATGTGAATGCCGATGAATCGCTCATGTACGGCAGTCTCGGGCAGCTGTGGCTGCCGATTGTTGAGCCTGGTCTGATTGATTTCCCGAACACCTCTGCCAGGCTCGTGAATCCCTTCAGCATAAACGGGCTGCTGCGCAGCTATCGACTGAACATCGCGGATGAACGCCTGCGGCCGAGCAGTGAACTCAGCTTCCTGTTCCGTGTCGGCAGTCTCTTCTCTGTTGATCACGAATTACCGGCAGGCGGGGAGTATCGGGATGTCGATGATTTCCTGTCCATGCGCCCCTGGAAGATCGGTATAGAACGGATCATCGAGCAGCGGGCTGGTGTGACCATATTGAATAATGTAATCAATCCGGACATTGGTGACCGGACAATACTGCAGTACCGCATTACCGAGCCCGGAAGTGTCACTATCCAGGTATTTAACCTGGCTGGAGATCTGATAAACGTGCTGCACCGGGGTCCGCAGGGCAGCGGTATGCACACGGTCAGCTGGGACGGTACAAATATGGGCGGCAGGGCAGTTACGCGGGGAATCTACTTTATACGAGTGGTGGCGCCGGGTATCGATGAGTATCGGCGGGTCATGGTGGTTCGCTGATTACCGACAGGCTGTTTGGCGGTCCGGCAGTTGTTTAGTCTTTGTGCCAGCGCAGTCCGGCGTTCCGGATGCGCAGTCCGCCGACATCCAGACTGTACTGCTCGTTCTGATTGTTCTGCGGTGAGATCCGCAGGCTCAGTACGGGGTCGCTTCCGCCGGCCTCATCAAGCTTGGGGCCGGGGATTCCGTTTTCAAGCTCAATACTGATTGGCGTCCAGGTCTCGGGCGGCAGCCCGTCTCCATCCTCGGCAAAATCGACATACAGCATGTTGCTGCCTTCTGATCCTGTCGGAGACAGATCTATTGAGATGCCGCGGCTGTGAAAGCGGTTCGCTCCTGTATCATATGCGCTGATTGCAGGATCCCGGGAATATTCGAAACTGAATACGAAACGTCCGCCGGCGACCAGTTCAGGACCACTGCTTCCGAAGGGCCGTTTATTCAACAGAAACTCGATATAGGGTTCCACATCCGCCCTTCCGACACGGATATTGTCGACAACAACGTTGGATACCCCACCCTCATCATCGAGAATGCCGACTGGAATCTGCAGTACCGGTTCGGTCCAGTCTTCATTGTCAAGACTGAAAATGCTGTTCACCCGGACTCCCGGAAGGACATTGCCAAAAAAATCGAAGGGATAACGGTAGAGGTTCATAACTTCACTGGCGGTGATCGCATCCAGCAGCTGCTGGGTGTCATCAAGACTGCCGGATAAATCAGCCGTTCGATTGTTGATTCCGATTGAGTAGGATGAGGATGGTTCGATAGGCTTCAGATCGAGTCTTACAAAATAACTGGCACTGAAGGGAGCCTGGTCGCCAAGTCCGGGAAAGTCGTGGGCTCCGGTGGAGGAAGCGCGCAGGGGTGAGAAAACGGCATCTCCTGCAGCTCCACTGTCAATCTGCAAACTGTGTCCATCTATGCTGTTGGTATTGTCCACAATGTCAACGCTGAAAGCGCCGTTGGCCCGCAGGTTGTCTACATCCTGTAGTGGCCCTGCGGTGGACTGGGAAAAATCTCCGTTAAAAAACAGATTCCTGGCCTCGATGGAAGCCGATCCGTCTGCTGTCTGGAAATAAATGAAAGTATCGGCCCCGATTCCGCTGCCTTCAGGTTGCTGATGGTCGAGGGCATGTGCTGTCCAGAACTCAAGGCTGAATTCCTGGGCCGCCGGGCTGAGCAGCTCGGTATCGTGTAGATCGCTGAATGAGTCGGGAAAGTACTGACTCAGGTCACAGCTGCCGATTATGAGGGATATACCGAGAACACAGATAATGGCCACCGCCGAAGCGGAATCTCTCTTCATATATACAATATACAGCATGTCTGATGATCTGACCAAGATTCTCGATTGTTTTATCTGCATGTATTTTGTAGATTATGGGGTATGATAGAGCAACTTGAAAGAATCGTCCGGGAAGCCGGAGAGATTGCCCTCCGCTACCACGGGGGATTGAGTACATCGGATATCGAATTCAAGAGTGAACTGGACCTGGTTACACGGGCGGACAAGGAAGTTGAGGCGTATATCGCCGGAAAACTGGCGGATCTGTATCCTCATGTCCGTTTTGTCGGTGAGGAATCAGCTGCTGATGCTGACTTCCGAAGCGCTGAGGCTTTTGTACTGGACCCGATAGACGGTACGACCAATTTTGTGCATGGACTACCGTATTTCTCGATCAGTCTGGCATATCTTCGCAATGGTGAGCTTGAGGCTGGAATAGTCTATGCCCCGGCGCTGCACTCCCTGTACTCCGCAGAAAGAGGCAAGGGTGCCTACCTGAACGGCTCAGCCATTCACTGCAGCCGCTGTTCTGAACTGTCCCGGAGTCTGGCGGTGACCGGATTTGTGAACCTCCGCAGCCGAAAGCAACCGGATAATCTGGCAACCTTTGCTCATGTCGCCCCGCAGGTGCGCTCGGTACTGAGGCTAGGTTCGGCAGCAATCGACCTCTGTTTTGTAGCGGATGGAAAGATCGATTTCTTCTGGGAGCATGGTCTGAATGCCTGGGACGTTGCGGCTGGTGCCCTCATCGTTCAGGAAGCTGGTGGAAAGGTCAGCAACATAGACGGCGGAGCTGATTTTCTGGATGGATCACGGGGGATTCTTGCAGCGGGTCCCGAACTGCATGCCAAAGCACAGACAGCTGTGTCGCATGTCTGAAAGCTTGAGGAGAAAGAAATACAATGAGCAGCGGAACATGGATCAGCTGGAACGGGAATATCCAGCATGACTACCGAAACCTACATTTACCCGAGAACGAGGAGCAGCTGGCACAGGCAGTAGCCAAAGCTGGAAACATCAGACCCTTCGGAAACAAGCAGTCTTCAGCCGATATTGCTGCTGGACCTGATGATCTTATTTCAATCGATTCTCTCGATAGTATTCTTGAAATCAACGAGGAGAAACGCGAGATTACGGCCCAGAGCGGTATCCGTCTTGCGGTCCTTCTCAAGAAAATCGACGAGCTTGGTTGGAGTCTCTCGGCCCTGCCGGACATAGATACGATCAGCCTTGGCGGGGCTGTCGCTACTGCCACCCATGGTACGGCCGGGGGTGGGCGAATCCTGAGTGATCACATGGTAGCTTGCCGGCTGGTTCTGGCTGACGGCAGCATCCGGGAGTTTACGGAACAGGACGCTGAAATGCCTGCTCTGCGGGTTTCACTCGGAGCTCTTGGTGTCTTCTCGACTATTACTCTGCGTTGCGATCCCGGATTCAAACTGGCGGTGAGTGAAGGCCCCTCTCCTGACCATGAGTGGAGTACGTCCTTCCGGCAGCTGTTGAAGGATCATCCCTTCGTACGCGTTCTGTATCTGCCGCATACCGGCTATGGCTACCGCATAATCGGTGATTACTCGGATACCGCGCCTGCAGCCGTCAAAAAACCCTGGTGGGTGAAGTACCGCCGGGCAGCTTCAGCGCGTCTGTATAAGCACACGGTCGCGCATCCGCGTTTTACGGCTACTGCCAACAGAATACTCAAGCGCTTGTTCTTCAGTCACAAGCAGACAGGCTTCGGGACGCTCTATGATGCAACTGTAACCAAGTCCAGAGGCTCCACCCTGGAACTGGCCGAATGGACAGTGGCCATGGACCGATTCGATGATTTGTTTGCCGAACTTTCAGCGGCCCTGAATGATCCCGGGAATCCGGCCTTTGCTCATATTCCCATGGACGTCCGCTTTCTGAAAGCCGACCGGAACTGGCTCAGCTATGCCTACGAGCAGGACAGTGTAACCGTCGGCTGTGTCAGCCGAACTCCCGCACATGCGAATGAATATGCTGCCTTCGAGATGGTAGAAGAGATCTTCCGTCGTCACGGTGGCCGGCCGCACTGGGCCAAACGTCACCAAATGCGCGGAGCTGACTTTGCTGCGGTATACCCCAAATGGCAGGATTTTCTCGACCTCCGTGCACAGATGGATCCCTCGGGCAAATTCCTGAATGATTATCTGCGTGAATTGTTCGGACTGGAGTCTACCGATGTCTGATGGGTCGACCGCAGGTACCGGCAGCCAAAGCCCAGCCTCAGGCATGCCTGCTGCCTGTCTCTTTGATTTCGATGGTGTCATAGTCGACAGCTTTGCAATGCATGAGCTAGGCTGGCGGCGCGCCTTTGCCGAACTGACGGGCCGTGAGCTGCCGGACTGTCCGCCTGAAATGCTCACCGGCAAAAGCTCGCAGCAGATCGCCGTGGCCCTGGCCACTCTGGGTGGTGAGCCCTCACTGGCCCCTTCGCTCCTGCACACCAAGGTCCGCATGCTCAGTGATGGCAGCCTGCTGCCTCCGCTGCGCCCCGGCGCCCGGGAGGCCATCGAATGGTGCCGCCGCAACGGCATACCCCACGGCATCGCCAGCAACGCGCCGGGCGCCTATCTCCGCGCCGCTTTGGACGGCCACGACCTGCAGATCCCGGTCGTCCTGGGCTACGACGATGTCGCCAACCCCAAACCGGACCCCGATCTGTATCTGCGCTGCGGCGAACTGGCCGGGCTCGCTGATTCCGACCGGCCGCAGGCCCTGGTCTTCGAGGACAGCCCTCCCGGCATTACTGCTGCTGTCAAAGCCGGCATGCATCCGATCGGAATCCTCGCCCGCCTGCCTGCCGATCTGCTACGCCTTTGCGGCGCACGTGAGGTCTACAAGGATCTTGCTGCCTGGCTCGACGGCAGTCCCGTGCCCAGATAGAAATGTCCATAATCTCTACCTCCTGTGGAAGTTGCAACTGCAACATGGCAGATCTGCCATGTTGCAGTAGTTGTTCCCACAAGACATGGAGCTTTTAGAGCTTTCGGCCGGGTCGAGCGTGGAGAGCCTGGAATCCCGATGGCCAGACGGCCTGTTAAGTAGTTAGAAGATGGCACCATGAGTCTGTAATATAATGTTTCTCTATCATTATTTACAAAAACATACATCATTATCATAATTTGTGCTTATATTTCGGACTTTAAAATATGATAGAGAAACAACATAGCAGTAAGGCTTGGTGCCATCTTCTAACTACTCAAGACGGCCTGCAGCTGCGCTGCTCTGCCTCGGCGGTCCATGCTTCACTATGGCAGAGGGATTCCTGGCGCGCCTGCCTTGCTGCACCACCATTGATAGTCACAAATCAGTGTTGATTCTGATGCTTCTGCGCAGTAGACTGTTGGAATGAGTTCTACTAATGCGCGCCTTTCTCCGCCGGGACCGGATGTTCCGGGTTTTGATCGACTTTGTACTATTCTCCGCCAGTTGCGTTCGCCGGAGGGTTGTCCCTGGGACCGGGAGCAGACGCCGGAGTCCTTGCGTTCGGCCTTGATCGAGGAGGTCTATGAGACGGTGGATGCGGTGAACAAGGGTGATCTTGGGCATGTCTGTGAGGAGCTGGGAGATGCCTACCTTATGATCACGATGATTGCGGAGATCTATGAGGAGCGTGGCGATTTTTCCATTGAAGATGTGCTGCAGGGGGTCAACGAGAAGCTGATCCGGCGGCATCCGCATGTGTTTTCAACGGCGGCGGCGGATAATCCGGATGCGGTGGCCATGCAGTGGGAAGAGATAAAAGAAAAAGTTGAGGGGCGTACCAGGGATTCTGTGCTGGATGCGGTCAGTCATGCCTTACCGCCGCTTGAGCGGGCTTACCGGTTGCAGAAGAAGGCGGCCAAGGCGGGTTTTGACTGGAACACTGCCGAGCCGGTCTGGGACAAGATTGCCGAGGAGCTGGCTGAGACCAGGGAGGCCTGGGCCGCGCGGGCTGAGACGGCAGTTCGGGCGAGCACGGCGGCCCCACAGAGCGAGGCGGCAGCGCGGGAGCGGGAGCATCTTGAGGAAGAACTTGGAGATCTCTTGTTTTCAGTGGTGAATGTTGCCCGCTTTCTGAAGATTGATCCCGCGGTGGCTATGCAGCGCAGTAATGCCAAGTTTGACCGGCGGTTCCGCTATGTAGAGAAAAATATGAAGGTCCGGGGCAGTGAGATGTGCCAGGATAGTTTTGATGAAATGGATGCGCTTTGGGAAGAGGCTAAGCGGCTGGAGGAATAATGAAAATTCTGATTGCTGATGATTCCAGACTCATACGGACGAATCTGGGTAAGCTGTTGTTACGGATACAGGGGGTGGATGAGATTGTTGAATCCCACAGTATTATCAGTACGATCAGGCAGATCGAGATCGATAAGCCTGATCTGGTGGTTCTGGATCTGCAGCTGCCTGACGGGACTGGTTTTTATCTGCTTGAACACCTTAATCTGAAGGAATCCAGACCCAGGGTTATTATTCTGACGAACTATCCGAGCGAGGCGAACCGGAAAAAAGCGGTTGATCTTGGTGCCGAGGCTTTGTTTGACAAGTCCAGGGAATTCAACGAGCTTATCGATATGCTTCGCTCCGAGCTTGAACAGAAGGTTTAATCTGAATCTGACTTCCGCTGATTAATCACCTGCCAGTCAATCACTGCCGATCAGTTCATGAATATCTGCGCAGGGCATGTTAAAGGCTTCTGCAACGCCGGGGTAGCTCAGCTTTCCCTGGTATGTATTAATGCCTTTTACAATTCCGGGGCTGCGACGGGCGGCTTCTTCCAGTCCGAGTCCGGCAATCTGCAGCCCGTAGGGCAGGGTGGCTGCCGCCAGAGCCTGGGTGGATGTCCGCGAAACCGCTCCGGGCATATTGCTGACGCAGTAATGCAGTATTCCATCGACTTCGAAGACCGGGTTATCATGGCTTGTGGGCCGGGTCGTCTCAATGCATCCGCCTTGATCAACTGCCACATCTACAATTACAGCGCCTTTTTTCATGAGCTTCAGATCGCTGCGTGTAATTATGCGCGGTGCCCTGGCGCCGGTTATCAGTACTGCGCCGATAATAAGATCACTCTCACGCAGTACCATTTCGAGATGACTGCGGTTGCTTGAGAGTGTGGTAATTCTTCCCTGGAAAATGTCATCGAGATAGCCGAGGCGCTCCACATTAAGGTCCAGAATGCTTACCTGGGCTCCCAGTCCCAGAGCAATCCTGGCTGCATTGGTGCCGACTACGCCGCCTCCAAGTATGGCGATTTTCCCTTTCTCGACGCTTGGGATGCCTCCGAGGAGTACGCCGCGTCCGCCCTGTGGTTTTTCGAGAAACCTGGCTCCTTCCTGGACACTGAGCCGGCCGGCGATTTCACTCATGGGTTTCAGCAGGGGGAGCGTTCCGGGAACCGGCTCAACTGTTTCGTAGGCTACTGCACTGACGCCGGAAGCAACGAGTTTACGGGTTAGTTCTTCATCAGCGGCCAGATGCAGGTAAGTGAACAGAATCTGGCCTTCTCTGAGCAGTCTCATCTCGGTGGGCTGCGGTTCCTTGACCTTTACGATCATATCGCAGCAGCTGTAGATGTCCGCGGCATTCTGGAGTATTTCAGCTCCGGCCTGCTGGTATTCATGATCCTCGAATCCGGCTCCTTCGCCGGCACCAGCCTGAATACAGACCTCGTGTCCCGCCTTGATATAGGCCTGGACGCAGCCGGGAGTAAGCCCGACCCGGTACTCCTGACGTTTTACTTCTGTAACTGATCCAACCTTCATACATTCTCCGAATCTATTATGAATTTTCCGGTGTGTGATTCCACCGTTGCGATTCCGCGTGAGTTTTCCTGTACCAGCTCAAGAATCGAGTGAATGGATTTCTTGATTTCATTCGTTCCATGAGCCATTACTTCCATACTCTGGGAAACACCCTGGGAGATGCTGACCAGTTCCTGTACTTCAGCCAGAATAAGCTGGCTGCCACTGGTCATTTCGTTGGATCCGGCAGTGACTTCACTGGTAATCTGCCGCAAGCGGCTTATTGTCTCGAGTACCGTCTGACTGCCCTGGTTCTGCTCTTCCATAGATGAGCGTATCTGATTCTGTATTTCGCTTACCTGGCGTACCGATCCCCTGATCTCCTCGAATGAATGACCGGATTCCCTGGTAATCAATACAACCTCATCAATCAGGGTCTTCAGGGATTTCAGGACATTTCCGATTGATTTTGATTGTACCGATGAATTGTTCGCCAGCGATCGGATTTCGTCGGCTACAACTGCGAAACCGCGGCCAGCGTCGCCTGCATGTGCGGCCTCAATTGCGGCATTCATGGCCAGAAGGTTCGTCTGGGCTGAAATGGAGGAAATAATCTTGTTGGCTTCCTGAAGTCCTTCCGATTGCTCGGAAATCTTGCCGATAGCTTCGCTGACCTTGTTGAGTCTGTTGTGGCCGGTTTCCGAAACCTGCTGAAGCTCTTTGAAGCTTTGTGTGCTGTTGTCAATATGAGTGGTGACGGACTGAATATTGGCAGTCATCTGCTCAACCGAGGATGCACTGTTCTCCAGGCTGTCGCTCTGTTCGGCAATCATTCTGTTGAGACTTTCAATATTACCGGTAATTTCCTCAACCGTACCCGAGACTGTATGTACGCGCTCATTCTGCTGCGCTACCTGCTCCTTGACTTCGCTGATGCCACGGCTGATCTGTTCCGCTGCTGCGCTGGTTTCTTCGGTGTGTGCAGATAAACCCTGTCCGGCTTCTTCGAGGTCGCGCAGTGCGGTATTAATGCTGCTTATTATATCCCGGAGGCTTGATAGAAATGTGTTAAAATGTGTGGACAGCTGACCAACCTCATCCTGTGAGCGGATTGTCAGTGTTCTGGTGAGGTCTCCCTGGCCTCCGGCTACATCTGATAGGGCGTCTCTGGCCTTTACCAGGGGTTTGATCAGTCCACGGGTAAGCAGCCAGATTACCAGAACCATGACTGCAAGTCCCGCTGCCAGAAGCACATAGCTTATGAAGTCAATTCTGTTTGCTTCTGCATAAAGTTCTTCCTGCGGGACTACGGTACCGTAGACCCAGGGAATCGGATAATCACCGATAAATAAAGGTACAAAGGATTTGATGGTCGTTTCATTAAGCGCGAGCGAAATGTCACTGCGGGTTATAGTCTCACCTGAGCGCATTCTGTTCCGCAGATCTCTGGCATCGTCAGCCAGCCATTCAGGAGCGGTTTGTCCGACTCTGTCTGCGAAGGGATGCACAAGAACAGTGCCTTCCGCAGATATCAGTCTGCCGAAGCCGCTCTCATAAAGCTCAACGGAACTGAGTTCAAGCTGCAGCATAAGCAGGTCAATATCAATTCCGATAACTCCGACAGTGGACCCGTGGCGACGTATTGGAACGGCCAGGGTTATAATGCTTACATTATCCCCATGGATACTGCTGCTGTATGGTTCGCTCAGATACTGCAGTCCGCTGTTGGCAGGGACCGTATAAATTTCTGTACGTCTGATTTCTTCAGCATTCAGGTTGGTCTGTTCAACGGTTCTGCCTGGGCGGTAGAACATCGGGGCGAATGCTCCCTGATTGTCAGATCCCATTTCACTGTTACCGACAAAGGATGCATCCGCGCCATCCAGGGCATCGGGCTGCCATACAGTCCAGACGGCAAGGAAATTCCGGTTCTGGCTCAGGACAGCCCGGAGCATGCTGAGGTAGACTTCACGCCGTTGATTGATTTCAATTGCATCCGCGGAACCCATAATCTGGGCAAGGGTACGTGCACTGCTGAGAGGGTCCTCGAGCACAGAAGTCACATAATTGGCGTATGCCTGACTCAGTGCCTCCATATACTGTTCGGCATTTCTCAGCTGGCTGTCCCGGACCATGATACTCTGGAATCCGTTCACAAACAGCATGACTATAGTTGACATAATGCTTATCGAGAGAATTATTTTAGTCTGTATCTTCAGTGATCTTGCCGTCTTCAGTGAGCGGATTTTCATATTGCACCTTTTTTATATGGATTTTTGAACTTTTTATGGTACGTGCAATATGAATGAAACGCAATCCTTATTTACAGGAAACTACTGCTGAAGCTACTGAAGTTCAATCAGGTTTCCGCCGTAGGTCAAGCCTGCTCCGAATCCTACGGTTATAATTTTCTGCCCGGGTTGGAAAAGCTTCCTGTCTGCCATTTCCCGCATTGCAATTGGAATTGTAGCTGCTGAGGTATTCGCAAACTCCTCGATATTGCTGTACATCCGCTCAACCGGATAATTCAGACGGTTTGCTGCGGCTTCCAGTATTCTGGCATTGGCCTGATGGGGAACTATCCAGTCGATTTCATTGAGTTCGAGATTATTGCGTTCAAGCAGATCGCGGATAATATCACCGATTGCACGGACCGCAAAGTTGTATACCCGCCGCCCGTCCATCTTCACATATTGATCCTGACCTGCACTCTGAATGTCCTTGATCGGCAGCCGGGTTCCTCCTGCCGGACGGATCAGAGCCTGGGAATCCTTGCCCTGGGAGCGCAGTACAGAGTCACGTATCCACCCGGCAGGAATAGAAGAACTGCGGGCTTCAGCGCTAACCAGGCCGGCTCCTGCACCGTCTCCGAACAGCACACAGGTGCTCCTGTCTGTCCAGTCGACTATCCGGCTGTAGACTTCAGCACCGATAACCAGAACATTAGCTGCGGCACCGCTTCTTACGAATGCTCTGGCGGTTTCCAGGGCGTAGACATAACCTGAACATACAGCACTGATATCCATGGCGGAGGCATTTACAGCCCCGAGCAGGTCCTGGACCACACAGGCTGTTGAAGGCAGGCCTATATAATCCGGAGAGGAAGTGGCTACCAGGATCATGTCCAGGTCCTCCGGTTTCAGGTCGGCATCTGCGAGGGCGCGCTTTCCGGCTTCGGCAGCCAGATCGCTGGTGGCCTGGGTATCAGCGGCAATATGCCGGTATCGAATGCCGGTTTTCGAATGTATCCACTCGTCTGATGTATCCAGAAATTCTGCTATTTCGTCATTACTCATTCTACGCTCGGGAACATATGCCCCAATTCCTCGAAGATAGGCTTTATTCAGTTGTTCATTGTTTTCTGCTGGGGTATTCACTGGTCCTCCCGGAATCATCCATATCTATTCTGATGCATTTACCGGTATTTGTTCAATTGACTTGCTTGATTAAATCCGGTAAAACCATTATCGTTTTATCGGTCGCTGGCCGAATAGTCAAGCCTAAGAGGAGGATACAGGTGAAAACAGCATTTTTGTTTCCCGGTCAAGGTGCTCAGTACCCTGGCATGGGAGAGGATTTATACAAACACAGTCAGGCTGTGAGGGATCTTTTTGAAGCTGCTCAGGCAGTGCTTGATTTCTCCTTGACCGATACCATCTTCCATGGCAGCGAGGACGAGCTGAAACAGACCGATGTAGCCCAGGTTGCAATTACACTTATTAATATGAGTGCAGCTGCTGTACTGCAGGAGCGGGGAATCAAACCTGATGCCCTTGCCGGGTTCAGTCTCGGCGAATATGCAGCCTTGGCTGCAGCAGATGTCATATCAGTGGGTGATGTCTTCCGCTTGGTAAAAGCCCGCGGTCAGATCATGGCCGAAGAATCTGCTGCGCTGGTAGATGAACAGGGTAGTCCGGGAATGGCGGCAGTAATCGGCATTGACCCGTTGAAAGTACAGGCTGCCCTCGAAGGCCGCAGCGATGTATTTGCAGCGAATATGAACAGTCCGACACAGACCGTTATTTCAGGTACCGCAAGTGGTCTGACTGCAGCCCGGGATATACTGAAAGAAGCTGGCGCACGCCGGGTAATTCCCCTGAAAGTAAGCGGGCCCTTTCATTCCTCTCTGCTTGAGAAAGCCAGACAGCGGATGGCTGCATTCCTGGATGGAGTAAACTTCTCGGACCCCAAAATCCCGGTGTATTCAAACGTGACAGCAGGGCAGATAGTTACAGCTACAGAAGCCAGAGAGCTCTGTCTCAAGCATATGGTATCACCGGTACTATGGGTAGAAGAACAGAAAAATCTACTGGCAGCAGGAATTACCCGCTTCATGGAAGTCGGGCCTGGCAAGGTTCTCTGCGGACTGTTTGAGGCCTATACTAATTCCTGCAGTCAGGTCGGGGTTTCCGCAGTTCCTGCAGGGACACTTGATGCAATAGAACAGATCAGATAGGAAGGATATATTATGAGTAACACAGAAACAAACAGAAAGAACAGCTCCGGTGAACTTCTCCGGGGGAAGATAGCCCTTGTAAGCGGAGGCAGTCGGGGTATAGGCAAGGATATTGTTCTGCGTCTGGCTGTCCAGGGTGCTTCAGTCTATTATTTCTCACAGAGTGTTGGGCCCCATAGTGAAGAGTTCGCGGCTGCAGCAGCTGAAAACAATGTGTTTATCACTCACAAGCAGGGGAGCATTGCCGACAGTGAGCGGGTAAATGAGGTTGTGAAGGAAATTCTGGCTGAATGTGACGGAGTCGATATACTCGTGAACAATGCCGGAATAACTAGAGACGGGCTGATAATGAGAATGTCCGATGAGGATTGGCAGCAGGTTCTGGATATCAACCTTAATGGAATGTTCTACCTCTGTCGTGCACTTACGCGCAGCATGCTGAAACGCAGAACCGGCTCGATAATCAACATTTCATCGATTGTAGGCATTATCGGCAACGCCGGTCAGAGTAACTATTGTGCAAGCAAGGCTGGAATGATCGGTTTTAGCAAGAGCCTCGCCAGAGAGTTCAGCAGCCGCGGTGTACGGGTCAATGCAATTGCTCCGGGTTTTATCAGAACCGATATGACCGATGCCCTGAGCGATGAACATAAGGACGCTCTTACCCAGCAGATCCCGCTTGGGAGAATAGGTGATTCGCATGAGGTAGCAGATGCTGCGGTCTTCCTGGCATCGGACATGGCCAGCTATATAACCGGTCAGGTACTGGAAGTCACCGGTGGATTGGGCATGTAGGCCGGATCAAGAGGAGAATTGATATGAACAGTAGAACATCTAAAGTAGTAGTGACCGGAATGGGTGCGATAACGCCGGTCGGGAACAGTGTATCCGCACTATGGGAATCGATTCAGGCTGGCCGCAGCGGTGCCGGACCAATAACTCGATTCGACGCCAGTGATTATGCGACCCAGTATGCCGCGGAGGTCAAGGATTTCAATGCAGGCGACTGGATGGATAAGCGTGATGCCAGGAAAATGGATCGATTTTCCCTGTACTCAACGGCCGCTGCCAAGGAAGCATTGATGGACGCCGGCCTTCTGAACGCTGATAATTCCATAGCCTCTGACA
Source organism: Spirochaeta dissipatitropha (assembly GCF_054657935.1). Taxonomy (NCBI): domain Bacteria; kingdom Pseudomonadati; phylum Spirochaetota; class Spirochaetia; order Spirochaetales; family Spirochaetaceae; genus Spirochaeta; species Spirochaeta dissipatitropha. The sequence goes on from NZ_BAAHXT010000017.1 coordinate 21,294, forward strand.
GCAGTCGAACCGGGGTTATTCTCGGGGTCGGAATCGGTGGATTCGAAACCTTTGAGGAGTCCTTGCGGGCACTTATCCTGAAGGGACCTTCACGTGTTCCACCAATGACGATTCCTAAGCTTATTTCCAATATTGCACCAGGTAATATCGGAATTATGTTCGGTATCCATGGCCCTGCATTCAGTATTGCAACTGCCTGTGCATCAGGAACCGATGCCCTGACCAATGCCAAACGATGGATAGAATCAGGAATTGTTGATGTTGTTGTTGCCGGCGGGGTTGAGGCCTCGGTTACCACCCTGGGTATTGCAGGTTTTAATGTAATTCAGGCACTCAGCACGAAATACAAGGATGATCCCACTAAAGCCAGCCGCCCCTTTGACAAGGATCGGGATGGATTCCTGATGGGTGAAGGTGCGGGTATCATGGTTCTGGAAAGTGCTGAACACGCGGCAAGAAGAAATGCGAAGGTATACGCCGTTCTCGCTGGAACCGGAATGACCTGTGACGCCAATCATCTTACTGCCCCGCATCCCGAGGGTATCGGTGCTATAGCTGCCATGAAACTGGCACTGGCAGAAGCCGGACTTGCACCAGAGGATGTTGACTACATTAACGCACATGGGACCAGTACCCCGATCAATGATCCTACCGAGACCAAGGCTATCAAGGGAGCATTCGGAGAGCATGCCTACAAGCTCAAGGTGTCCAGTACCAAGTCAATGACCGGGCACTGTATCGGCGCAGCAGGTGCGATTGAGGCCATAATCAGTGTGAAAGCGATAGAGCACCAGTATATTCCGCCAACGATCAATTTGGATGAGCCGGGTGAGGGCTGTGACCTTGACTATGTACCCAATAAGGGGCTATCCGCACCGGTGAGAGCAGTCATGTCGAACTCGTTGGGTTTCGGCGGTCATAACGGCATTGTTCTCTTTACAAAGTAATCCAGGTAATCGCTGATTAAAGCCGGAAGTGATTTGCGGAATTTACCAATTCCTGCTGTCCTTCCGGCATTTTTATTCCGATATTCATAGTATGAAACAGAAAAAATTACTTATAATAGCGGTGCTGATACTCATCGGCGCGGGACAGGCAGCTGCAGCATCTTTTTCTGCCGGACTCGGATTTGATTTCTTTAACTATACCGATAACTACCTTTCAACACATATGGCCTATGTAGGTGAGGTCGCTGAAAATGTTGAGCTTGAACTTGGCGGTACATTTGGCATCCGTGTGGAAGAGAATAACGAGCCGAGTTTTTTCCTGCCATTTCAGGCGGGTCTCGGATTTGTATTTCCTGATCTTCCCGCTGTAGACGGTGTGCTTGGAGTCGGTGTGACGCCTGCTTTTAACTGGGGATCTGGTGTGGAAGGCTTTCACTTCTACCTCGGGCCGCACATCAAAGCTGGTATACGTGTACCTGTGCATCCATTTATGCGCTGGTATGTGGAGGTTCAACAGAATCTTCATATTGGAAAACCTGCCTGGATTAACACCTCCACCCGGGTAATTACCGGTATCAATTTCTTTTTTGGTGATTAAGAATGTCATCAACCTGAGAACAGCGCTGCAGCCGCAGCGCTTTTTTTTGGCTTTTTTCCCCTGAATGAATTATAATCAGGACATCAGGAATTATTGAATGTCACAGGATTTGAGTTTTGATTATCTGAATACCCCAAGCTGTCCGATCACCGGTCTTGATATTGTTCTACGGCCGGAGTGGACTTTTACTACCATAGATGATCACTACACCGGCTATATTACCCAGATTGGCAGCAACATATTTATCTACAAGGCTGTCGGGCGGCCGACTCCACTGGATTCCCCTGGATCACATGCGCATGTGCAGAGGTTTCTGGCGGAGAATCTTGCAGCTGGTAAAAAATTCTATGCACTCTTCGATTATAGTGAATTGATACCTCCTCCGGTTCGAAACCGTACGAACTTGCTTCAAAGTCTGAAAGAACTCCTTCCCAGGCTTCATCTGGTTATTTTTTTCAACATGAACCCACCAATGCGAACCGTTGTGAATATTGCTATACATTTAAGCGGTATCCGTAAGCATATGTTTACAGCCAGAGGCTATGAGGATGCTCTTACTATAGTAAAAACCGATATGCTGCGAAAAGGAATTCGCAATACCACTATCAGTCCACAGAATGAAATCGCTAATCGATTGATGGGTCTTCTTGGTCAATTAATCTGGGAAGAAGATTATGATGCGGATATTCCACATCTACCTCCGGATCACGATTTCTGCGGGGTTTTTGAGGCAGTCTCTGTTCTCCGTGATGATCTCCGGGAAGCACAGAAGGAAAATCTGCATAAACAGGAACTGCTTGAGCATGCGAACAGAATCAAGGATGAGTTTATCGAGAACATGTCGCATGAAATGCGATCCCCCCTCAACGGAATTATCGGGGCAGTACATCTGCTTGAGAAGACGGGTTTAAGTACGGAGCAGCAGCACTATAGCATGATTCTCAAGCAGGCTTCGACTTCTCTGCTGGCGGGGGTGAATCAGCTGCTGGATCTTGCAGTACTTAATACAGGGCAGCAGGAGGTCAGAACTGTCAATTTCAGACTGTCAGATTTCTTCTCGAGTGTAGCTGCTATTTTTGAGCCTGCCTGCCATGAGAAAAAGCTTGCTCTGGAGGTTTACATTGATGATGTGTTGCCGGAAGCCGTATCCGGTGACCGGGACCGTATTCGTCAGATTCTGATTAATCTTCTGGCAAACGCGGTTAACTATACCTCCGCGGGAGCGGTTGTTGTCGAGGTCGAAGGGCAGGTACAGGAGAAGCTGCTTTACATTTCGGTGCGCGTCCGGGATTCCGGCTGCGGCATTCCGGATGATATGAGGGAGAAGCTTTTCCAGAGATTCTCAAAAGGTCTGACTGCTTTTTCCGATGCCGGCGGCAGTGGTCTTGGGCTGAGTATCAGCAGAGGCCTGGCTCGCCAGCTTGGCGGTGAACTGCAACTGGAATCCAGCTCATCTGAGGGCAGTGTGTTTCTTCTGGAAATACCTTTGTCCATTGCCAACCCTGCAGATCTGGCAGATGAAGCTGGCCTTGAAATACCTGAAAAATTAGTGGGAGAGCAAGCCGTGACACCAGACTGGAAGCGGGCACTCGTTGTTGATGATGATGCAATCAACAGAGATGTCCTCTGTGGATTTCTCGCTCACCTGGGCATTTATGCTGAACAGGCAGCATCCGCCAAAGATGCACTTGATGCCTTCCATGCCCGGAATTTCGATATCCTTTTTGTTGATTGCAGTATGCCGGATATGGATGGAATGACTTTGTCCCGACATTTGCGCGATACTTTCGAAAGGGCCAGATATATACCGATCCTCGCAGTCACTGCATATACAGAGAAACAGAAGGGGCATGAAATAAAGGCTGCTGGTATGAACGATATTCTGACCAAGCCCCTTGGTTTTCAGCAGATACAGGCTGTTGTCGGGAAGTATCTCGGCTCAGGGGGACAGTTCAGTGAGGAATCCTCGGTTGTGGATAATGAAGTCCTGGATCCTGAACTGCTTCCTGTGTTATGCGATCGGATCAGACAGTATCTCGAGACCGATCTCCCTGTTATGAAGCAGGCTCTCACAATCGGAGATCTGCCGGTCATAAAAAAACGTGCTCACAGTCTGCATGGTGTCCTGGCCCAGCTTGGAATCCATGACGAAGCCAGAAGGCTGCGGAAAATTGAACATGCAGCAGACAGTGAACCTGGAGCTGTTGATCTTGAGATCCTGATCGCCGATTCAGAGGAATCCCTTACTGCCTGGTACTCGGCTAATTGCCGAGCCACTTAAGCAAGGTAGCCTGTATTTTACTCAGTTGATTGGAAAAAATTCTGTTTACCTGTTACACTGCAAATATCCGGGAAGTGAGGAAGCATGGAAATAACACAGGATATTCAGGTAAGCTTCGAGCAGAAATCGCTCATTGATATGCATAGTGTGTTGAATATACTTAATATTCTTGTACTCGAACTCAGTCTTATTGACAGGAATGTCGGCGGCTCGGATGCCGTCCAGCAGATCCTTCAGGATATCTACAGATTTGCTGAATCTCTCCGTGACTCGGAAAGGATTGACACCAGGCTTGAGAAACTCGATTCATTTATTTTCGATATCAGAGAGGCTGTTACAAAAGCACGATTGAAACTTCCGGCAAGATCCAGTATGGCAGAAGAGCTTGAAAAATCAGCGCTCAACATCGAGAACGTAATAAGCATTCTGAGGGTCAGAGGAAGAGAACTGACTGCACGTCCTAAATCTCCCTGTGCCTGGGTCGAGCATCATATTCCCGAACTTCACCAGAACTTCCACCATTTTTTCAGTGCCGTGGAATATAACAGTCACGGGGCATATAACATAGTAGAGCGGATTGAAGACTACAGGGACAGCAGCTATCTGATCCTGCTTGCTATCCGTAGTCCGGATGGTGAGAACATCAGGATGCCTGCAGTCTTTCAGGATGTAGTCCGCGATCTGATAGCAAATGCCAGAAAATATTCACCCCCAGGCGGCCGCATTGAAACCGAGCTTCTCAGCACCGGCAGTGAACTCTGTCTGAAAGTCAGTGACAACGGCAAGGGTATTCCGGGTGACGAGATTGAAAGGGTCGTTCTGTTCGGCGAGCGCGGGAGTAACGTTCGGGAAAAGCCTACCCGGGGCGGTGGTTTCGGTCTGACCAAGGCTTACTTTGTGACCCGCTGCTGTAATGGGCGCATGTGGATCGACAGTGAGCCGGGTAGAGGCACTAGCGTTACTATACGTCTACCAATACCCGCCTGAATAGCGCTTGCTTCTACCTTGCCTCTACCGCTTGTCGAAAATGTTCCGGAAAAACTGCTCGGTGTCGTTTTTGGCACGTTCGAATTGCTGCTGAAGGTTATCCGCCATTTTCGCGAGCGGGTCTTCTGATCGATGGATTTCTTCCTGGTATGCCTCAGCGGCTTCCTGAAAATGCCTGAAAATGTTCTCCTGTTCCAGTGTATCCCGTAAGGGATAGTCGCCATTGAGTATTCTGTCATAGGATCCTTTTTCAATCCAGTTTCTTAATTCCGAGAGGCGCAGCACGGGGAAAGGGTGGCTTTGTCCCATGAGGTTCAGGAGTTTGTAGACACCATCTATAACAGTGCCCCCGCGGTCATATTCTTCAGCTTGCTGAATGAACTCGGCTATGTTCATCTGGTCTGTCTTGCTGCCGCCTGCAAGTTTCATAAGCGTTGTATAGGCTGTTTCGGGATTCTGTGTGACCAAAAGGCCAGCGCGATCTGCACTCAGTTCGCTTTTTCTGTCCCATTCACGTAGTGCACTGATCACGCCCAGTAGCCCGATTCTGCCGACAGGAAGTTGTACTATGTTCATTCCAAGATTGACAAGTATGTACAGCAGGGTCTTATAAAGGGCATGTCCGCTCATAATATGTGAGATTTCGTGAGCAAGAATACCAAGCAGCTCATCGTCGTTCATGTTATTTTCAAGACTGGAGTGAATGACGATAAAGGGTTTTCGAAAGCCGACAGCCATGGCATTCATACTGGGATTCTGGCTGATATAGACCTCAGGCTCCTCGGGGCAGTCCAGAATGCTGCAGGCTTCGCTGCAGAGTCGGTGTAGCCGTTCAAACTGACCTGGACTGCAGCGGACGGCGGATGCGAGGTAGAGATAGCGTAGAGCACGTTCGGTAGTGCCTCCGAACAGAGTTTTAATAATATCGTCCAGCACTGGTATTTGTTGCAGGGCCGCCATCGCAGCCCTGTCTGCCGGGTGTTCCCAGGCCGACGGACTGATATTTTTCAGTATCTTGCGGGTTTGTTCCATGTCTACATTCTACTACTGATTTATCAATGCGGCAAATTGGGTTTGAGTTTTCCATAGCTGATGACACCGAGCAGTGCAAAAGCAATAGCTATGAGATAACTGTAGTAACCTAGTCCGACAAGTGCATAAAGTGGCCCGGGACAGGCACCGGTCAGGGCCCAGCCCATACCGAAAATAATGCCGCCGCTGATGTTCCCGATTTTATTGAAGGGTTTCCCCTCAAGGTTGAAATTACCACCTCCGGGAGCCTTCAGTTTCAGACTCTTTACAAGCAGTATCGATAATGCTCCGGTTATGACTGCTGAACCGATTATCCCATACATGTGAAAGGACTGAAAGGCAAACATTTCCTGTATCCGGTACCAGCTGATAACCTCTGCCTTTGATAGTACTATGCCAAAATAGAGTCCTATCGGAAAGTAGATTGCGAACTGTATTGGTAAACTGTTTTTTCTGGTTTTCTTTTCCATCATGTGTTCCTTACAGGCTGAGAATCAGCGGCAGCAGTATATGACTCATAATCAATCCACCGATAAAAAAACCGATTACTGCAATGAGGGAGCCTAAATTCAACAGTGACAGTCCCATGATCGCATGTCCGGATGTGCAGCCATTGGCATAGCGGGTTCCGAAGCCGATCAGGAAGCCGCCGAGAGTGAGCATGAGCAGGCTGCGAAGTTGAAATATCTCGCCGAAAATTTCTGCAGGTGCCAGTCCACGGGCCGGGAGCAGACCCCAGGATAGCAGCCGTTGCTGAAATTGCATGCTCAGCTCGGGAGTACTGTCGGCGTTCAGGAACAGACGTGCTATGACAGCACCGCAGATAATGCCTGCGGTCAGAAACAGGCTCCATGCGTGTTCCTTCCAGTCGTAGTTGAAATAGGCTGTTTTTTTCAGGGGCAGTACGGCGGTGCAGATGTGCCTCAGGCTGGAAGAAATGCCGAACTGCTTGTTGCCGGCGAAGAGAAGTAAGGGAACCATAAGTCCCAGTAAGGGGCCTGAAATATACCATGGCCAGGATTGGCTTAAAAAATCCATAATGCATCCTCCTGGCTATAGTATAGTAATTTTATCAGTCGATGGAAATCAGTCTAAATGCCAGACTGCGGTTCCAGCAGAATCCAGGCTGCCTTGAAGTCTGCGGCCTTGCAGTTCCAGGCTGTCGGCGCCGTAATGGAAAAGTAGGTCTGCGTTTGCTGCCGGTATTTCCACATCCAGTTCAATGCTGTTTTGATTCATGTTGATGGCAATGAGGCTGCGTTCATTATTGTAGCTTCTTACAAACACAATTCCCTGATCTGAGGTAGACAGAACCGCGACATCGCCTCGTCGCAGGCTTGCCCTGTCATTGCGGAGCTCAATCAGATCACGATGGAAGGACAGGAGTGATGTTTCCTGGCCAAGCTGTGCTTCGGCAGCTGTCCAGTCAAAAGGCTGTCGGTGACGACGGTCTTCATGAGGTGCTCCGGCGAACTGGCTTGAATCGGGCATGCCGATTTCATTTCCATAGTAGAGGAATGGCGTGCCAGGACCCAGGAGCTGAACGGCTACAGCTGCTCGTACCAGGTTTGCTCCATGTACACTGAAAGGTCGGGGTACGACATTGTCATGATTGGACAGGAATGTGCCCATCCATCCTTCAGAGCTCAGGCTTTCGCTTACCCATTTCCAGTGATTCTCCAGCTGGAATGGGGTTCTGCCTCGGACAGCCCCGGCGAATGGAAAGTCGAGTGTCATGTGGAAACCGGGTTTTCCGTTTTCATACATATACCGCTCAAGATTATTTCTGTCGTGAGTCCAGTTCTCCGCTACCATGAACTTGTGGAATGCATTTCCATCGTTATCGCTATGCTGGCTGAAAACGTCAAGAATCTGGCTGCGGAAAGCCTGGAAATATTCAAAGGTTTCGCTCTGATCGTCGTATCCTCCTGCCTCGCTCTTTTCATCCTCATACAGATATTTCACCGCATCGATACGTATTCCGTCAAAGCCTTTGTTCAGCCAGTAGACAGCAACATCCGTAATTGCGTCCTTGGCTGCCTGTGAACGGAAATTGATGTCGGGCATGCCCCTCCAGAAAACGGCATAGAAAAATCTGCCGTTAGAATGGCGGTGCCATACACCCTGTCCCCAGGGGCCTTCCTGACTACCGGGGCGGTCCCGCCAGACGAACCAGTCATCACGGTCATTTTCACCCGCTGCTGAATCGATGAACCATGGATGTTGATCCGAGACATGATTGGGAACCCAATCAAAAATTACGCGTATATCTCTGGCATGGGCTTCGGTAAGGAGTTCCTTAAGGTCATCATTGCTGCCGAAACGTGGATCGACAGTATAGTGATCAACAGTATCGTACATATGAAGGTTGATCTCTTCACTGGAAGAAGTGAAAAAAGGTGATAGCCAGATTCCTGTTACGCCGAGGTCGGCTAGATAATCAAGCTTCGCTGTGATTCCGGGAATATCACCAATGCCGTCACCAGTGGAATCGTTGAATGCATTAATCCAGATATGGTAGAAGACGCTGTCCTTGTACCAATCCTGATCTTCTGCGCCTAAACCAATGAGCTTATCAGGTTTGATTTCACTGAGATCCCTGAATGTCCCGGGACTGGGGGATAGGTCTGAAGGGGCAGGGAGCGGACCATGTGCTTCTGTATCTGCAGAAACTACCACTACGCGGCGTGGTGCTGGTTGCTCCTGTGACTCAGTGCTTGCACAGGCAGAAAGGATCGCTGCTGCAAGTACAGCAGCGCAGAAAAGTCTGGTTTTTTTTTGTGTCATGATAGGTTCCTTGTGAAAAAAAAAGCAGGCAGGAGACATCCTGCCTGCAGAAATAGGAGGTATTACTCCACTTCAATCATTGCGTTGTTGCCGCCGAATCCGTCGCCGGCAAAATCAGTAGGAATTGGATCCATTTTTTCCAGGTTGGCTTTTGGTGCCTGCCATACACCGTCTACAACATATTTGTAATAGTATTCACCAGCAGGAAGCTCAACAGCAAGTTCGAAAAACTCGCCATTCCAGTCAAGTGCCCAGTTTTCATCTTCAGGTGCCCAGTCAGAAAAGCTCCCGGCAAGAATAACCTTGTCTGCTTCTCCGTAGTATCTGAATGTAATAATACCGGCTTCGTAGACAGTGCCCAGGCTAAGATCGCGCGATCCGCCTGTGTCTGCGGCTGGAGTGGCACATGATACAGCAAAGCCAAGAAGGGCAATGCTGATAACAGCAAATAGAAGTATTTTTTTCATTGGATTCTCCTTTACCGGTTTACTATATATCCGAATTCCCGATTGAACAAGCTTTGTTTTAGGCGAATTTTAGTTTTAATAAACCAATAGTACATAAGCCGCACCAAAGATTTAAGTTAAACCGTTTTTTTTACTTGATAAACCGGTTGTACCATGTTTTTATATAAGAACGTGACTTAACCGTTTTAACGGATTATCGTCATGTTAATTCTAAAGGAGGTGTCAACATGAAAAAAATGTTGATCGCGGGGATAGTTATACTTGGCGCACTGGCTCTTATTGCCGGCTGTGCTAATCCCCTTGCTGATTCCGATGGCGGGACCGCTGCTGGCCGCTCTGTTTCCGGATTGGAGCTGGAAGCTGGGCTTGGGCAGATAGATGTGTCCTGGCTTGAACTGTCAGGTAATTTTCGTGAGTACCAGCTAAGGATAACCCCAGAGGGTGGTGACACGGAGCTACACATGCTTGGCCGTAAGGATGATGGTGAAAAAATAAGCTTCACTGCCTCTGATCTGGTGTCAGGTACCGAATACAGTTTCGAGGTTCGCATAATCGCCAATAATGGCCGGGTAGCAGAAGCAGGAACATCAGATGTCGCTACTCCGCTGGGATTGGATGATGTAGCTGTTCTGGATTTCTCCGTCAGTGGAGGAGTTGGCTCGATTACCGCAACCTGGACTGATCCGAAAGGTGCCTGGGATACAGTGGAATTGCTGCTTAGCAGTGAAGGAAAAGATGATCAGGAAATGTCCGTTGAGAAGGGAACGGAACGTGCTGTTTTCAGTGATGATCTTGAATCCGGGGAATATACAATCACCGCCCGCATAGCTATCGACGGGACCCAGAGCACGAAATCTGCTGAAGCAAGCGATGATGTTGAGGGACTGGATGATGCCGTTATAGGTATGACCTTTGTATGGACTGACGATCAGTTTGCTGGCCGCTATCTGCACATGTTTAATGTTGAAGTGCCCGAAGGTGAGGATGGAATAGACGATACGACCTGGCCAGGGGTTCAATCCACCAATTACTTCGGCGTCAACACCGTGACCCTGGATGGGGCGATCGGAGCCTCGGTTCTTATTCACACTAATAGTGGAACACAGACACCGGATTTGGTCCTGTCCGGCGGAGGAACATATCTGTTTGAATCCAATCTTATACGGACCGCATCTGCTGACAGTGGCGTGACAGTACGCTGGCCCGAAGAAATTGATGGCAAGTCATATAATCGAGTCTGGTACTGGGATGCAGAGGGTGCTGATGATATTGGTGACTGGGGGGGCCGTCCTGATCTCACCGCTGTGGACGGCTGGTTTGAATATACCATAGCAGATGCAACTGCAGTAGGCAACTTCCGACCGGATGACGGTACAGGAAATGAATTTTCACCATTGCCGATTTCTTCTGCAGGAACCTGGGTATTTGAGTCCACGGATAAAGCTGAAGTCAGCTATTCATTCGAAAAGCAGTAATCAAGGAGAATATACATGCGAAAAAATATATGTATCGTGCTGGCGGTGCTGCTTGTTGCAGTTCTGCCGGCAGCAGGGGAGTCAGGTGTACGGCTTGATTTACCCGAAGATCTGGTGCTCGTATTCGAGTACGTGAATCAGGATGCCTCATCGGTATCAATCGATGGTGGTTTCAATAGTTGGGATGGCCAGGGCCGTCCAATGGAAAACATTGACGGAGTATGGACTTACAGCATGGATGTTACTCCGGCAACGAGCATAACATTCAAATACATTGTGGATGGCGAGTATCTACAGGATATGGGTGGTCTTGCCCCTGCTACGACCGAAGACGGATTCGGCGGACGCAATGGTGTTGTGAACGTAGCTGAGCTCGGTGCCGGCGGCAGCGATGCCTTCCGTACCAGGGTGACATTCGGTACGGTTACTCAGCTGTACTCGGAAACAGAATTCCTTACCCGCGATCTGGGAGGGGAAGGTCTGTTCGGCTATGAACCTACTGGCTCTGAACTTAAAGGGAAATCCTACTGGAAGCTCACCGCAGATATCCTGCCCGGAGTGGATACCTTTGTAGAAATCAAGGTTTATGATGGGGGAATTACTCTGTATAAACAGGCTGCTGATGCTTCAATCGATGAGGATGTCACACCGGAGGTTTCATTTGCCGACGGAATGGAAAATCTTGGTTCTGCACTCTTTGCTCCATTCAACGCGATGAACGGCGGAAACAATCCGGAACTCGCTCACTTCAAGGCTGGGCTTGAGACTCCTTTTGTCAGACTGTCCACTGGATACGCAAATGCGAAAAGCGACCGCAGCAGCCAGGAATTTTTCTTCAAGACATTCGACAACGAACGAAGCGCCAATGATGGGTTTCTTGAAATCAGCAATGCATCAGAACTTCAGTCAATCGGCGATCTTCTTGATTTTGATGTCATGGTCGGGCTGACCAAGCGCTCCGGCGGGCATGGTGTGTATTCATGGGCTGATCTGGATATGGGCGATTATGGTGCCTACCTGGTCTACAATACCATTGCCAACCGTGAAGACGGACTGCGCTATTACGGATTTGATGGTATTCATAGCGGTGGTCTTGGCCTGCGGGCATCACTTCTCGATGGCATGTTCAGCGCACGTCTGCAGGCTCTCATGAGCTACGATGTTGCCGTTGATTTCGATGCGGCACAGGCTTTGGCTGTCGGTACCAGAATGAATTTCTCCCATGATGCCATAGGTCTAACCGTGGGGCTTGATGCCCGCTATCTTGGATCTGATTTTGACATGATTCACGCCAATGCTCCGGATGACATGGGAAATATCCTGCTCTCACTGAGTCCTGCAGTGCAGCCTGTAGATCTGCTGAAACTGGGACTTAATTACGATTTCAAGGTTTCCAACGATCTTGAGGGAAAAACACTCAACTCCTTCAATCCATGGCTTGAGCTGTATCTCGCGGGGCTGATTGGTATTGATACTACAGTAAACAGCTTCGGTAAAATGGCAATGGATGGTGGAGACTTCGTATTTGATGAAGCCGGTGGTTCAGTTACCGTCAAAGACATAGCAGTGCTGTCCGAAGCTGCTGCTGGTTACACCTATGCACATGAAGGTGAAGATACTGCGTTTGCCCGGGTTGCCATGAGTGATCTCACAGCGAATGTTTCATCTCTGCGACTCGGCTACCGTTATGCAGCAGATGCTCCCGATGAAGGATCTGTATACCTGGGTACTTCGCTGACTGGACTCGCTGCATTTATGCCGGAACTGAAACTCGATGCTGGTTGGCATAAAGAGAATGTCACTTTGGCTGCGCGGGCTGACTTGCTTGAAAATATTCATGCGAATACTGCTTTGATATACCGCTTGGCTGAGCATGGAGACGTCCCCGCAGGTGCTGCCCTTGGTGGAGCTCTTGGTGCATCTATTGTGCTGCCTGAAGGTTGGAGAGATGGTATAGCATTTCTGCAGTACAGCTATGACTTCAATCCGTACAGCGGTGTTGGAGACACTGAGCGGTCTACAATCTCGTTTGCAGATGACTTCATTGAACATACTGGTGGTAATGGCACTTCCATGCTGCGCCTTGGTATCGGCTGGAATTTCTAAAGGGGTTGATTATGAAGAAACTATTGATTTTTATGGTGCTGGTTGCAGCTGTAATCAGCTTTTCAGGATGTGATATGGGGCTGCATAATCAAGCCGATATTATCCCGGAGATCGAAGATACGGATTTCGCCGGAGTGAAGATATTCGTTCCCCAGTCAAGTGAGCTTTCTCATGTCTGGTGGTGGGATGCTGAAGGTTCTGAGGCTGCAAGTAACAGTGAAGCAGGCTGGCCCGGAATTGCCATGGAAGAGGCTGAAGTAGATAGCCGCTTCTGGGAATTTGAACTGGAAGACGCCACCTCGCTGAAAGTCATTTTTAATAACGACGGAGAAGGTGATCAGACTGGAGATCTCGAAGTAGATGAACAGGGTGTTTATTATCTGACCAGGGATCGACAACTGGTAAAGATGTAATTCATCTTAAGTAAATCATCTTAAGATTGACAAAGGGCTGCCCCGCATGGAGGCAGCCCTTTTTTTTATATTGACTTGTGAGCTTAGGGCAACTTCCAGACTGCAACTGCTCCAGATGAAAGTTCACCCTGCAGATTCTGCCCGGATACACTGCTATCAGTCATGCCCCAGCTGAACAAGAGCTCTGGTTCCTGCTCATCTGAATCAATCGCGACAGAAAAATTGCTGCTGCCGCGGTTCATGCTGAGAAGAACCAGAAGGCTCTCACCCTCTATATTCCTGGTAAAAGCAAGCTGTCGATTTTCCGTAGAAATGACCTGAACATCACCACGGCGCAGGGCGGGAAAGCTCTGCCGGAGTTCGATCAAATCCCTGTGGAAGGAAAGGAGTGATCCGGGATCCTGCAGCTGTTCCTCGGCACGATCCCACTGAAAAGGCTGGCGGTGGCGGCGATCGGCATGGCTTTCAGTAGCAAACTCACGTGCATCCAGCATACCGATTTCGTTCCCGTAGTATAAAAACGGAGTGCCCGGACCAAGAAGATTAGCCGCTACCGCACTTCTCACCAGATTTTCTCCATGCATGCTCATAGGGCGGTGAGCAACATCGTCATGATTTGAAAGAAAGGTCCCCATCCAGCCTTCTGGAGACAAGCGTTGGGTTACCCATTCCCAGTGCTGCACAAGATCCCGTATATTTCTGTCCCTCACCGCAGCGGCAAAGGGAAAATCGAGGGTCATGTGGAATGCAGGCTGGGTGCGTCCGGTCATGTAGCGTTCCAGACTGCTTCTGCTGTCGGTCCAGTTTTCCGCAGCCATGAATTTATGATACGGATTACCATCAGCATCACGGTGATCAGCATACGCATCGAGTATCTGTTCGCGAATTGCCTCGAAATATTCATAATTTTCAGCCTGATCACTGTAGTTGCCGGCATGGATGTCTTCGGATTCATATAGATATTTCACAGCATCGATTCTCATGCCGTCAAAACCCTTGTTCAGCCAGTAGATTGCAGTGTTGGTAATGGCATCCTTGGCTTCCTGGTTGCGGAAGTTGATATCCGGCATGCCGTCCCAGAAAACCCCGTAGTAATAGCGACCGTTTGCATGGCGGTGCCAGACCTGCTGTCCCCATGGCCCCCGCTGATTGCCAGGCTCATCGCTCCAGACAAACCAGTCGTCCCGTCCGTTCAATCCAGCGGCAGAATCCCGGAACCAGGGGTGCTGGTTGGAGATGTGATTTGGAACCCAGTCAAAAATCAGACGGATTCCTCTGTCATGGGCTTCGGAAATCAATTCGTAAATATCTTCGTTTGTTCCGAAACGTGGGTCAACCCGGTAGTGATCAGTCGTGTCGTACATGTGCAGGTTGATTGCTGTGCTCGCAGATTCAAAAAAGGGTGAAAGCCAGATGCCGGTAATGCCCAGGTGCTGAAGATAATCGAGACGCTCGATAATTCCTCGGATATCACCGATACCGTCTCCGCTGGTATCGTGGAATGCATTGATCCAGATATGGTAGAAAACAGCATCCTTGTACCAGTCGGCTTGCTCTGCACCCATACTGAGATGTGAGTCCGGTGATATTTCTTTGAGATCTCTGAATCTATCTGGAGCAGATGATTTGCTTGCGCAGGAAAGAATTCCTGCACCGGCAGCCGTCAGCAGTAATGCCGCGATAGCCGGGCGCAGGATTTTTACAGGGAATAGCTGAAACATGAAGGCCTCCTTGAGTAGGTGTACCGGTTTACTATACCCCGGGCACCGCAATTCATCAAGGATTCTAGAATGGCTGCTACTGAATCAGTGCGGTTCCGATATCCCGCATTAATTGTTCCCAGTCGCTGCCGAGATCGGTGACTTCGGCTTTTCTGGCTCCAATAGCTCTGGCTATCGCCCGGCTCGCAGTATCGTTGTATTCGGGCTGCGTAAGAATCAGCTCGACCCCTGCTGCCAGGGCAATTTCTATCGTCATCTGCAGCTGTCTTGGTGAGGGCTCACGACCTCCGGCTTCGATGCCGATCTGGGTAATGCCGAAATGGTCCATGAAATAACCGAAGGCAGGATGATATACCAGCACGCTTCGTCCCCTCATGTCTGCAAGTAGCTCAGTTAACTCTTCCTCGAGGCTGTCCACGAGTAATAGAAAATCTGCCTGGTTCTGTCTGAAATAATTCTCATGTTCGGGCCGAAGTCTGCTCAGTTCGCGTACAATAGTGTCGGTCTGTATTCTGACCTCATCTATGCCTAGCCAGATATGCGGATCGCCTTCTTCATTATCATGACTGTGTGGAACCGAGGGGTCGCTGTAGTGGCGTTCGATCTGACGCAGCTGTATGTTTTCTGTCAGGCTGACAATTCGTACCGATGAACCCGAGCGTTCCAGGGTTCGCGTGATCGGGAACTCAAATTCAAGACCGGTTACAAAGAGAACTTCGGAGCGCCCCAAGCGTTCAATTTCGCGAGGACTTGGATCCCAGGTGTGGGCGTCCTGCCCGGGTTTAATGAGCAGCTCTACCTCAATATAGTCTCCGCCAATGCGCTGGATTATATCGGCCTGTGGGGCAATGCTGGCATGTGCCTGGATAATCTCTCCGCGCTGCGGCTCCGCTGTTCCTGCACTGAATATCAGTGCAGGAACGAACAGAAGCACGGTGGACAGAACTAATCCGGAAACTGTGCTTCGATACTTCATTAGTGAACAATCCCGTCGGTTGTCATAAGTGTAATCCCGGTAATAGCAGCAGTCGAATCAAGCTGAACGCTGCGTTCTATTCTGCTATGTTTCAGGTCAATCTCGATTATGCTGTTGTCAGAAGGTCGACTTACAAATGCGGTACCCCTACCAAGTGTAAGAGAAGGAAGTGGGGTTCCGGCGGCTGCATCAGGGTCACGGGCTTCGGTAACCTGAACAGATCCGATCAGCTCCAGGCTTTCTGCATCAAGTGTGTAGAGGGCTCCATCCTGCCCGAGAACCGCGAGGTAGTGGCCGCTGCGGTCAATGTTCATCTGCCATTGGGCTGCTGGTAGTTCAACGGCTCTGCTGCTCAGTTCTGCGGGGTCAACCACTACAAGATTCGGGCCGAGGTTTCCGATGAAATGGGGGAGCGCTGGGTGGGAAAGTACTCTTCCGGTTCTGACTCCCTCAGCGGTTCCTTCTGGATTTCCTACCATATGGGCACTGAAATCGGAACCTTGCTGGGTAATAATCATAACCCCTTCAACAGCTCCGAAGGCGGTGAAGCGGCCAACTCTGGCCTGACCGTGTGCCCGGCCGATTCCAGGGAACTGTTGCAGGACATTCCCTTCATAGTCGAGCAGATCAATGCTGGTTTCATTTACATATCCGACAAGCAGTTTGTCGTGCAGCAGGACCGGAGCCCCATGGTCTTCCCGTGAGGGCACCAGGCTCAGTGCGGTCTGGAAATCACGTCGCAGCAGTTGTTCATCTATAATGGTGATATCCCCGGAGCCGTCATTGTATATTCCGCTTTTTCCGAAGGTTGTGGTGAAGTGGGTTGGGCGCAACGTTCCTTCAATCAGTCCGAGTATTTCGATGTGGTCAAAGACAAGATCTTCATGGCCGTCATGCTCTACGAGCTTCTGTCCGCTGTCGATTACTACAGTAACTGATTCATCGCGATTTATAGCATAGCCGAACTCACCGCTGGCATTGCTGTATACAGCGATTCTGCCTGCTGGAAGTGCGGCATGAAATTCCTTGAGAATGTCACCGTCATGTGCATCGGCAATCAGGAGACTTCCGCTATTTAATCCTATCAGCAGCCTGCCATCGGTCTCGCCGTCATGGTGGTCATGTGAATGTCCGTGGTCATGATCGTGGTCATGATCGTGAGAGTGCCCGCTGGCACATCCTGATAATATGAGTACTGTCAAAATAATCAAGATTGCTGACAGACGATATATGCTTGTATGTTTCATACAAACTCCTCCTCTTTGATGTTGTTTTTCCGGAGAAATCCGGAGTTTTTGATTCTGGAAATACTGAAGGATAGTGCGTAACCCAGCACCGTAAACAATACGATGCCTGCTCCGCTCGGGAGATCGAAGTAGTAGCTGACTGCGATGCCTGAAACAGAGAAAACAGCCGATAGAACAGAGGCTGAAATCATTAACTGCTTGAGAGATCGAGCAAAGAAACCGGCCGTGGCAGCGGGCAGGGTCAGCAGGGTAATTACCAGAACAATGCCTACTGTGCTGACCATAAGGACAACTGTAGCGCCGGTCAGGAGCAGCAGTATAGTCAGGTGTTTCTGCACCGGAATTCCTCTGGTTTCTGCAAACTCCCGGTCAAAGCTGATTGCAAAGAGCTGGGGATACAGAATCAGGGCAGCAGTAAGAACTACTGCATCAAGAATGATTATTCCCCAGAGATCGCTCGGGGCGAGCAGCAGAATATTACCGAAGAGATATGCCATGGGATCAACGAAGGTCGGAGTACGGGCAATGAAGATAACCCCGATAGCAGTTCCGACTGCCCAGACTATACTGATTACCGAATCAGAGCGCTGTTTACCGCTTTTACTTGCAGCGGACACGATAAGTGCGGAAATCATGGCGGCTGTAAAAGCTCCCCAGAAGGGGGTGAACCAGCTGGGGCCGAATGAATAGGTCAGAAAAAGACTTATGCCTATACCTGCCAGCACTGAGTGTGCAATTGCTCCGGCAAGATAACTTATTCTGTTTACTACAACATATGATCCCACTATACCGAATGCTGGAGCAGAAACCAGTCCGGCTATTACTGCGTAGCGGATGAACGGGACAGAGCTGCTGAACAGGACCTGGATGAACTCAGTCATTGTGTTCTCCTGTGCTGTGATCATGACAGCCGGCATGCATGCCCATGTCATGAAAGTGTCCGGAAAACAGGCGCTGCATATCGTCGTGAGTTAGATCCCGTCGATTGTGCAGATGCATGCTGCGGTTAATGCAGAGAACATGATCAACTGAATCTGCCAGAAAATCAAAATCATGGGTAATAAGTAGAATTCCGAACCTGCTTTTAAGCTGGCGGATCAGTTCCTCCAGTCGGGCTGCGCTGACCCGGTCAATGTTGGCAGTCGGCTCATCGAGAATCAGCAGTTCAGGCAGACTGACAAGTGCCCGTGCAAGCAGAACACGCTGTCTCTGACCTCCGGACAAATCCGCAAAACTCTGCTTTGCTATATTGCGTATGTCCAGGAGTTCAAGTGTTTCCCATACCGCTTTTTTATCGGCAGCGTTATAGGGGCCGAAATGCTTTTTCAGTCTGCCGGTGAGTACGGTTTCAAATACCAGTGAAGGAAATTGCGGGTCATACATGCTGTGCTGAGGTACGTAGCCGATCCGGCTTTTCATTTCATTGGGATTTCTACCGAGAATTCTGATGTTGCCCTTCTGGGCTTTGATCAGACCCATAAGTAATCTGGCGAGACTGGTCTTGCCTCCACCGTTAGGGCCGACAATCTGAACCAGTCCCCTGGCTGGTATGCACAGCGAGCTGTCTTCAAAAACCGGCACGCCTGGATAGCGCAGAGTCAGGTCAGTAATCTCTATGCTCTCTGCGGTAGAGCTGGTGGGATTGATGGTTGAACTCATATAAATAAGGGTATTACTTAGTATTACCATCGTCAAGTGTTTCATGAAGGAATGCAGAGGAAATTGCAAAAAAGCTTGCAGAAGTTTTTTTTTCTTTCTGCTACAGTGGGGTATGAAACGATCGAGTCACAGTGTATCTGTAATCATCCCGACCTATAACCGGGAAGCCTTGCTTATGCAGGCTCTGGATTCTGTTTTTGCACAGACAATTCCTCCGGATGAAGTGCTGGTGGTTGATGACGGTTCAACTGATGCAACGCTCGAGCGGCTCGAGCCCCTGCAGAACTCGAATAAAATCAGACTTATTGAATCAGGACACAGTGGAATGCCCGGACGCGCTCGGAACATTGGAGTGACCGAGGCCTCAGGCGATCTTGTTGCATTTCTTGACAGTGATGATCTATGGATGCCGCACAAGCTTGAACAGCAGCTTGCGCTTCTTGATTTCGACAGAAAGCAGCCAGATTCGGGGTCTGTTTTGATTCATACGCGGGAACGCTGGAACAGAAACGGCAGGGAAATCAGTCAGAAGGGTCAGAATCATAAACGGGAAGGGGATGTGTTTCCGGATGCCCTGATAAAGTGCACAATCGGACCCTCTACTGTTTTACTCAGCCGGAATCTTCTTGTTGAGCGGGGTTTCAGGGAGGATCTGCCGGTCGCCGAGGACTATGAGCTGTGGCTGCATCTATGCCTGCATACTCACGTTCAGTATATCGACCAGGCCTTGATAGAAAAGAGGGCAGGACATGGTCCGCAGCTGTCAGAACAGTTTGGTGTAATTGAATATTTCCGTATTCGAGCGCTTCTGGATTTCTGCGGGATTCATGAAGAGCTGCCAGCTCCTCCAGGACTGCCGGAGCTTCTGTCCGATCCCGGGAGAGCTGCTGATTTCAGCCTCCAGCCGCGCAAACATGCACTTGCCTTGCAGGAACTGCAGCGAAAGCTTGAGGTTTTTGAACGCGGAGCAGAAAAACGGGGAAATCTAAAACTTGCTGACTGTTGCCGCTGCCTGCTTGAAATAGTTGCAGATAGAAATTAACATCTGAGCCATTATTATGAAACATTCAACAATTTCCATGCGCAAACTGGTCTGGCCGCTTCTTATTGAAAACTTTCTGCGGATGGCACTCTCCAGTGTCGATGTTTTTATGCTCAGTATGTATTCTGACGGTGCCGTTGCCGCAGTAGGTCTTGCAAATCAGTTCTCGATGTTTCTGATGCTTATATACAGCATGGTTGGAACCGGGGCTGGTATTATCCTTGCACAGACCCTCGGTGCCAGGCGTTATCACGAGGCTTCCGACATCGGCACCATGAGTCTCGCTCTGGCAGCCGTTTTCGGCACAGCCATGAGTCTGCTGATGTTTTTCTCTGCACCCCTGATTCTTTCGTTCTACACCCTGGATCCTCATGTGCATGATTTTGCCTTGCAGTACATGCGGATATTCGGTGCCGGTTCCATGTTCCTGGCTTTTAATGTAGTTCAGTCCAATATTCTGCGAACCTGTGGTCATTCACGGGAAACAATGGCTGTCAATATGACAGGTAACCTGATTAATGTTGTGGGTAACTGGATTGCAGTGCGCGGACTGGCTTTGGGTTTCATAAACATTCCAGTCAGCGGAGTAGCAGGAGTTGCCTCGGCAACAGTATTCAGTCAGGCAATGGTTTGTTTTATCTTTGCATATAGATTGAAGCACCGCGGTGAAATAAAGGTCGATTTCAAGCGGCTGCGGCTCATGCCGAAAATCCATCTGCAGAGAATTATCTCGGTGGGGCTTCCTTCGGCCGGTGAAGGCCTTGCCTACAACATTGCCCAGATTCTCCTCATGAACATGGCCTCCACGCTTGGGACTGCCGCTATGTCTGCCTGGGTCTATAACTCTACCATTATGCGTTTTGTATTTGTTGCGGCTCTCGCCATAGCGGCTTCGGCGCAGATACATGTCGGGCACATGCTTGGTGCAGGTCAGATAGATAAGGCTTACCGCAAGGTCTATACCTATTATCTGAGCGGTGTGTCCTGCTCCATTACCCTGGTGTTGCTTGCCAATCTATTCAAGACCCAGATTTTCGGAGTTTTTACTTCGGATCCGCTCATAATACAGCTTGCTTCACGCCTTATGCTGATATCTATCTTTGTCGAAATCGGTCGGGCTTCCAATCTCATTATAATTCATGCACTCAAGGGTGCTGCGGATGTCCGCTTTCCGGTATTTATCGGTATGATTTCCATGTGGGGTGTTGGGGTCCTTGGTGGACATACGCTGGGTATACGGATGGGGCTTGGTGTGGCCGGAGTGTGGGCCGGTGTTGCCATGGATGAGTTCCTTCGGGGTATAATTATGCTGCTGCGCTGGCGCAGCAAAGCCTGGACGAAAAAGGTGTTGGTTTCAAGAGCAGATACTGGTTCAGATGAGGTTGAAACTGACCATTATCCACACAGTATTTATCCCGCCGGGGCGACTGCATCGGGCATACGGGTTGCTGAGGATCTGGAGTACTGCAGTTGTGAAGATTGCGGATGTGTTGAGTCAGATTCAGATTCAGACGATGGAGATGCGGACAGATCATAGTTCGTCTGCCCGCATACTTCCTTCTTGCCTCTACTTCATGCCGGCTGCGAAATCCCTGATGATTTTTGCAAGTTCCGGAGTACGTGCTGCATAGTGCAGGGTAGCTTCCAGGAATCCGGGAGGCGCTCCGGTATCAAGCCGCTGTCCTTCAATAATGTGATGAACGACACGGCCACGCTGCATGAGCTGGTTTAGCGCATAAACGTGGTAGTATTCTTTTTCCGGTGTTCTTTCGGCATGTTTTTCCCAGCCTTCGTTCAGAAAACCGAAGAGCTCCGGTGTATACAGATATCGACCTATTGAAGCAATCGTACTGGGTTCTGTGCCGGGGAGTGGTTTTTCAACAATATCATGAACGTGCAGCCCGTCTTTTTCAAGAGCCAGAACCCCGTAACGCTCCAGGTTAGGAGGGTTATCAAGTCCTGCCAGAACAGTTTTCCCGGTCTGATGATAGGTCTCGACAAGCTGAACTGAAAGCGGTTTGTCACCGAAGTGAAGATCGTCGGGGTAGGCGACAATAAACGGCGAGTTTCCGACGAAGGTTTCTGCCTGCATCAGCGCATGGCCGGTGCCTCTCATTTCCTGCTGCCGGGTAAAGTAGACCTTCATTTTGCTGGGTGCGATCTTGTCCAGCAGCTCGGTCCGACCTTCTCTGGTGAAAATTTCTTCAAGTTCAACCTCACGGTCAAAGAAATTCTCCATACTGTGTTTCCGCCGTGAGCTGATAATCAGTACTTCACTGATTCCTGCTGCAGCAAATTCTTCGACGATGAATGCAATTGACGGTTTATCAATGAGTGGAAGCATTTCCTTCGGTATTGTCTTGGTCACCGGGAGGAAGCGGGTCCCGTATCCCCCTGCTAATATTACACCTTTCATGCTCCGGAGCTTAGCACAGACGCTTTTGATTGCCAATTGCCGGCATTGACGGATGCTCATACGCGAGATACATTTCTTTTATGGGTAAAATAAAGTGCTCGCTGATCCTGTTCAGCATTTTTATAGCAAGTATTCTGGTTTTTTCAGCTTGTACTGTTCGGCAGGACATGGATCTGACAATAGATGGTTCAGGCCGTCTGCAGCTCGAAATCAATCTTGACCGGGTATTTATGGAATACTACCGGGATCTAAGCGGAGGGGAAACGGAAGAGATCTTTGATCTGGCTGAAATTGAGGATGTGCTCACCGGATATCAAGGCATAGAGCTGCTTGAGTTGAGATCGGACAGTCCGGGGCATCTGTTTGCAGATATGCGACTTCAGGATGTCGAGCAGCTCATGCGTGACGAGCGTATGGATGTGCCGGAGATTATCTTTTTTGATCGGGCAGGTGCGCGGTCAACAATGCATATCCGCTTTGGCAGGGAAGATATTCCGAGATTTCTGCGGCTTTCACCAATCGGCGAAACACCGATTGTAGAATATCTGCTTCCTCCTGGCGATGGTTTGACCCGTGCTGACTACATTGAATATCTGTCATGGGCACTGGAGGAGTATGAGGGGAGTACTCCGATTGCCCGGGTTATTGAGCGTGCAGAAATTATGATTCGACTTGTTCCTGATGGAACGATTATCAGCCAGCGCGGTGGAAGCGTTGATGGTTCAGCAGTTGTATTCCGCGTTCCGGTGATCGATCTTGTTCTCGCGCGGAGGCCATACGAGTTCTCGCTGCAGTTTGAACAATAGGGAGTGATTTTTTAGACAGTGATTTTCATCAGCGGAATATGCTGCCGCCCCTGATCCGTGGTTTTACTCTCGTAAAGTACCAGCTCTGAAAGGCTGAAAGCCAGGCCGCGGATATTGGCTTCATTTCTCCATTTCCCGGTAACTGTAGCGACCTCCTTATTATCACTGCCGCGGCGTCGATACCCGAGAGTTATATGGGGCGTGTATCTGGGGCTTGCGCTCTGGAACCCGTTGAGTAGCAGTTCCTGTTCCAGTGCAGTGAACAGGGTTCTGCCTCTGGGATGAAGCTCATGGCTCTGCTTCTGCAGCAGCTCATTGAATCCGATCCAGCAGACCCTGGGATTCCCTTTTTCCGGAAAGTAGCCCAGTCCACCAAGCTGACAACGGATTCTGCCTGATTTCTGCTCTGTCTGCTCACTGAGTATGGCACGCTGCATGACGGCAATCAATTCAGGAATCAGACTGCGATCTGTATCTCCCAGAAAATGTAGGGTAATGTGGGTGTTGCCGGGCTGAACCCAGCGGAAAACATCCGATGGAGCGATTGATTTCAATCTTTTCTGCAGCAGCCTCAGGTGATCCTGCAGTTCTGCAGGCAGGGCAAGTGCAATGAAAAGCCGCGGGGTTTCATGTTCCTGTCTCGTTTTTGCCATGCCCCAGTATAGGCTGAAAACTGTTCTATAATAAAGACTTTCAGATATCCGCTGTATTCTTTACTGGTGCCAAACTCCGTCCCAGCCGTTCTTGATTGTTCTTTTGTATTCTGATAGCTTGCCATGTAGGGGTGCTGCTCAAGAGACAACGTTGTTGTCCCGAGGCGGCTGAGATCATACCCTTGAACCTGATCCGGGTAATGCCGGCGGAGGAAATATGCTGTTTTTGCACGTCGCTGCATGCGTTTCCACGCATATACACACCTTTCTATCAGCCTCATTGGATGATCTCATAACCCGATACTATTTTGCTATGGGGGGATCTGAATGAAGTTTCATACACGATCTGTTCTTTCTGGTTTTCTGGTACTTATTGTACTTTCTTTTTTTACCGCGGTTTCTGTAAGCGCGGGCGGACGTCCTGAAGAGCCGGCTTTTGCACCGGTGCAGGAGCGCCGGGTAGAAACCGACTCTCTGGTAATTTACAGTTATGACTCTATTCCAGGCACGCTACGCCGGGCGATAAGTGCACATATGGAAGATACATATGGTGTCAGCGTTGATCTGCAGAGAATCGGTGATACCGGGGCGGTATTTACCCAGCTCTATCTTGAGCGGCGGGCTCCGCAGGCGGATGTGGTAATCGGGCTGGATGAGAGTTATCTTCCCCGTCTCATGCAGGAGAGCATGCTTGAGGCATATGAGCCGCAGAATATGCAGCTGGTTCGCGATGACCTGCTGATTGATTCTGATTACTATGCTGTTCCTTTTGATTATGGTTATATCTCGATCAATGTGGACCGCGAGCAGCTGCCCGAGGGCCCTGCAAGCTGGAGTGATCTGACCGATCCTGCCTACCGAAATTCATTCATTATGCTGAATCCGGCTACCAGCTCACCTGGTCGCAATTTTCTGCTCTATACAATTGCAGAGTTCGGTGAAGATGGATACCTCGATTTCTGGAAAGAAATGAAACCTAATGTTCTCACGGTGACCAGCGGATGGTCTGACGGTTACGGTCTGTATACACAGGGTGAGGCGGCTATGGTAGTCAGCTATGAGACCAGTCCTGCGTATCACCGGCATTTCGAGGAAACAGACCGCTATGAATCCCTGCTTATGGACGGCGCTGCATATATGCAGATCGAGATCGCCGGGATCGTACATGGTGCAGCAAACCGACTGAATGCTGAACGTCTCATTGATTATATTCTCAGTGAGGAATTCCAGGAGCTTATACCGCTGAGTCAGATAATGTACCCGGTACATCCAGGGGTTCAGCTTCCTGAAGCATTTCTCGAAACAGAAGAAGTAACACGGCCATTGAGGCTGGATCCAGCCTATGTAGGCGATAATATTTCCAGGTGGTTAAACGAATGGGAAGACGTAATGCGTTAGGATTCCTGCGCATGAACATATCCAGGCGCGCCCCTCATTTGACGGGTGCGCTGTTTCTCTTTCTGCTTGTACCGCCACTACTGGCAGTACTCGGGGCAGGGGTGGCTGACACCTGGTATCGTGGAGGCAGTAGTGCGCTTATCGAACTGCTTTCCCAGCTGCGGCGTCCTGCAGTGCTGGGAAGCATTCGCTTTTCCCTGATCCAGGCAGCTGCATCTGCTGTAATCAGTGTGCTGCTGGCATTGCCCGGAGCGTGGTTTCTGAGTCACAGCAGCTTTCCAGGTAAACGTGCAATTCAGAGCCTGACTTTACTGCCGTTTGTACTGCCGAGCCTGATTATCGTACTCGCCATTATCAGCATGTATGGAAGGGCGGGCTTCCTCAGCCGTCTGTTTTCTGCTGATATCTCTCTGGTTTACTCCCCATTCGGAATAATTCTGGCCCATGTTCTGTTCAATATCTCGGTTGCTTTAAGAATGATTTCATCGGGATGGCTGGCTGTTGATCGAAGGTATATCGAGGTTTCCCGATCGCTGGGAGAAAGCACTGCTGTACGGCTGCTTCGGATAGACCTTCCGCTGCTCATGCCATCGATTGTCTCGGCTCTCTCCATAATCTTCCTGTACTGCTTCGTCAGTTTCGGAATCGTGCTGATCTTCGGTGGTGTCCGATACAGTACCCTGGAAGTGCGCATCTATCAGGAAATGTTTCAGGGATTAAATCTCGGTGGGGCTGCCTTGTTGTCATTGGTGCAGATTCTCATAACCGGTCTGGTATTATTCATTCTGCAGTTTGCCGGGCGTTATCATCTGCAGCCGCGTGGCAGACGCTTTCTGGTCCGAAGCTGGGAACAACTCGGTAGTGGACTGCGAATTTCCTGCATAAGCTACTGGGCTTTTATAGGAACGGTGTTTTTCTCTCCTTTGTTGACCCTGCTCATCCGGGCCTTCCGGCCTGGCGGGAGCTGGAGTCTGGCCGCATTCAGGGCATTGCTCGGCGGAGGGCGCCTTGGTGACCGTGATCTGGCAGAGATCATGAGAGCAAGCCCTGCGGAGCTATTCGTGAACAGTCTGCTTCTGGCTTCTGCGGCAGCCTTGCTGTGCTGTCTGCTTGCATATACTGCAGCCCGACTGATGCGCGGACGCAGCTCGCGAACGCTGGATGCCGCCCTCATGCTCCCCCTGGCTATTTCCAGCGTGACCTTCAGTCTGGGTATGCGGATAATCTGGCTTGGAAGAATGCCGGAGTTTGCGATAATCGCTTTGACCCAGTCCGTTATGGGATTCCCGATGGTTTTCCGCCTCTTCCGTACAGCACTGGAGGATTTTCCGCGGAACTATACCGAGGCAGCCCAGAGTGTCGGGGCCGGCTGGCTGTTCAGGTTGTTTACACTGGATATTCCGGTGCTCAGACGTTCGCTTGTGAATGGCTATATACTGGCTTTCGCCCTCAGTCTGGCTGATTTTACCGCTGTGCTGACGATAGCCAGAGGAAATCTGGTGACATTTCCGGTTGCGTTGTACCGTCTGATAGGTTTTCAGAGCTTTGATGCCGCCCTTGCACTCGGCGTGCTCTATATCGTAATAGTTCTGCTATGCTTCTGGGGAATCGACGTCAGCTCGTATCGCAGGGAGGAGCAAGGTTTATGATCGAGATATGTAATATTACCAGACGCTATGATGATTTTTTTCTGCAGACTGATTTCCATGTAGAATCTAATGAGATCGTCAGTCTGCTCGGTTCAAGTGGAAGCGGGAAGACCACCAGTCTTCGGATTATTGCTGGCTTTGAGGAAATGGACAGCGGTAGTATTCTGCTGAACGGGCAGGATGTATCTCATCTGCCCCCGCAGAAACGCTGTCTTGGTCTGGTTTTTCAGGATTACACTCTGTTTCCGCATCTGGATGTTGCCCGAAACATAGCCTATGGTCTGAGGGCACAGGGAATGGCTAAAACAGAACATGGACCGAGGGTGTCAGAACTGCTGGAACTGGTTGGACTCTCCGGATTCGGAGGGAGATCTGTTCAGACTCTCTCAGGTGGTGAACAGCAGAGGGTAGCCCTGGCCAGAGCCCTGGCTCCCAGACCGCAGGCCCTCCTGCTCGATGAGCCATTTTCGGCGGTAGATACCGAGCGGCGGGATGAACTTCGCCGCCATATCCGGAGAATTCAGCGGGAACTGCAGATCCCCATGATCTTTGTAACGCACAGCCAGAGCGAAGCCCTCTCGATTTCTGACAGAATCGTTATAATGAAGGATGGTGCGATTCTTGAGGTTGGCAGTCCCAGAGAACTGTATCTTAATCCCGTAAGTGAATATACCGCCAGATTTCTGGGCAAGGCAAATTATCTGCCCTTTCCATCCGGGGAGAGGCAATTGTATCGCCCCGAACAGCTGCATTTATCCCGGGATTATTCCAGTGACAGTGCGTTCAGGGTAAGGATCAGTCAGCGACATTATCACGGGGCTGTCTATGAATTTGATCTGGAATCGGACTACGGCTTACTTACTGCATCATGCATGGAGGAGTTTTTCGAAGGCGAGCAACTCTGGTGTACTGCTTCTCAGAGAATAGTGTCCCGCAGTACCTGATACGCACTGCTTTCTGCAAGAAAAGTATTCTTCATTGCGTAGTCGAGCGCACTCATACCGCGGGAGTCACGTATTTCTGGATCAGCATCACTGATCAGCAGTAAATGGATAACAGGTCCCGCATCAATCTGGAGATTTTCAGCGGCATGCATGAGAGCTGTTTTTCCATCCTTATCCTGGAGGTTGACATCGGCACCGGCTTGAATCAGGGTAGCAATGATTTCCTCCTTGCCGTTCCACTGTACCGCATGAATTAGTGAATGACGGCCTTTTTTATCCCTGAGATTGGGATCGGAACCAGCATTGAGCAGTGCTGCCACCGATGAAAGTCGTGATTGATACATTGCGGCAGCCATCAGGGCAGTCAGGCCTTCATAATCGCAGATCATATAGGGAGAGCCGTACTCCAGTAGAATCTGAACGGCTCCAGGAAGGTTGGCCCGTGTTGCCGCCAGAATCAGGGCTGTTCTACCCTGTGAATCAATCAGGCCTGGATCTGCTCCTTCCTCAAGAAGCAGCTTGAGTATTGCCTCATTGTTGCTGCTTGAGGCTGCATAGTGCAAGGCACTGCGACCCTCGTTGTCTGTGAGGTTTATGCCGATACCAGTCTGGAGCAAAATTCTGCAGATCTTCGGATCAGGGTTGTAGGCAGCCGCCGCCATCAGGCAGGTCATGCCTTTGCTGGTCACTGCAGCAGGATCTGCCCCTGCGGTAAGAAGCACTGCCATAATGTCCGTATTGGCATTATAGGAAGCGGCATGATGCAGGACACTGAAACCCTCACGGTCACATACGCTTGTGTCCGCTCCGGCGGCGAGCAGTCTGACACAGACACTGCTGCTGATGTTGTTGTTGGCAGCCAGCATCAGGGCTGAGCATCCCCGGTGGTCCTGTCGGTCTATCGGTTCCGGATTGTCGAGAAGGAGTTCAAGCACTGATTCACAGCTGTTATCATATGCAGCATGCATGCGCGCTGTCCAACCTATATCATCATGCTTGTGAAGATCTGCGCCAAAACGGATCAGTTCGGATACAACCTCTGGATTCGGATTATTTCCCGCGGCATTCATCAGCGGGGTTCTTCCTTGTTCAAATACTTCATTTACCAGCTCGATCTGTTCTCTATGTGAAAGTGGCTCGAGTAAAGATCGGATTATCTGAGGATTTGGATTCTGAAATGCTGCATACATAAGGGCATTCCAGCCATCATGATTTTTCAGGGTGAGTTCTGCGTTCCAACGTAGCAGTTCCTGGATAACCGAAGATTCATGGTTATGAGCTGCTGCAAGCATGAGGGCTGTGTCGCCTTCCTTGTCACGGGCATCAATAAAGGCTCCTGCTTCAAGGAGCACCTTAACTGCTGCCGGACTGGGGTTTGAGGCAGCAGCATACATGAGCGGTGTCCATTTGTTTCTACCTGTCAGATCTACCGGAGAGCCCTGCTCCAGTTCGCGGGCAATTTCCTCCGGGGAGCCTGACTGGCAGCAGATGAAGAAGCGCTTGCCTTCATGTTCCATGCTGTACTCCTCACAATAAATTGTAGTAGTACAGACTTCTAAATGCCAGTTTATTCAGGTTTTTCAGCAACCCGCAGGGGGTGATCCAGATTCCTCCTGAAGTGCATCATGAAATAGGTTCTCAGGAAACCACGGAATTCCAGCAGTTCCTCCTTGCTGAGGGTTTCTAGCTGTTCGGCGATAGTAATAATCTCCGGAGAAAAACTCTGGTGCAGGGAAGGGTTGGTTCCGGTTATCAGATACTCTGCTGTGGTGTCCAGGATACCGGCGATTCTTACGAGATCCACTGCTTTTGGATACCGCTTCTTGGACCAATATGCCTGAATTGTCGATTGATTGATTTCTGCCTCAATGGCAAGCTGCTTTCTTGTCCAGCGTTTTTTGCTCATAAGCATTTCGAGCCGGTGTAAAAAATCGTCCATACTAGCTCCTCGGAGTACAGCAGGTGAGAAAAGTGGTACAAGTGTGCTTTTTATGGACTTATCAGAGCCTAAAGATAGACTTTTGTATCTATTTAATCGGTCGAACTTGCTGAGTTCATTAAATTGCCCTGAATCCTGGATCTCAGTATCTTTAAGCGGATTAAGGCCGAAATACAGAACGAATTAAAGGACCGTGAAATCATGATTCATACACATATAATCGGGCAGGGCAGGCCGGTAGTATTTCTGCATGGCTTGTTCGGTTCAGGTGAAAATCTGCTGGGACTGGCCCGCCGTCTGCCAGCCGGATTCAAGGCTATACTTGCAGATCTTCCTGGTCACGGGAAGAGTTCTGAAAGTGCTGATCTCAGCTATGAAACAATCAGCGATATTCTTGTTGATGGGCTTTCCCTCACTGAACCCGCGATTTTTGTTGGTCACTCCATGGGGGGGAAAGCCGCTATGATGACGGCCCTTCGCCACCCCGAGCAGGTCGCTTCTCTCGCTGTTCTTGATATTGCACCAGTCACATATCCGGAAAAACACCTCGGAATTCTGTATGCCATGCGTGAGATCTCCCGCTTGAAACCCGGCAGCCGAAAGGAGGCTGACCGCTACCTTGGATCCAGTATCAGCGATTCCATAGTCCGGGGATTCCTCCTCAAGAATTACGACAGTACACAGACAATCTGGCGAATTCCAGTGGAAAGCATTATCGATCAATACGAGGAAATCCGCGGTTGGGATTTGCCCTGGGATGCCGATCCTTTCCCTGGCCCGGCCTGCTGCATATACGGAAGTGAATCAACATATGTGCAGCCCGATCAGCATGAAAAACTTTTTCAGAGCTTGTTTCCGGAAATTGAACTTGTCTGTATTGAAGAAGCTGAACATTGGCTTCACTCAAGTCACCTGGATCAAACATCGAAAGCACTGAACCGATTTCTCGAAACCAGTTCCTAGATGTCGGCCATCATACTGTTGTGAATCTCGCGTTCCCATGAACGCCTGATTCTACCGGCCAGCTGCCGGGCCCATATCTGCATTAGATGCATGCCGAGCGAAGGACGCTGCTCAAGCAGGTCTCTCAGTTTCTCACCATCCAGGCAGGCTAACTGTACCTTCCCGAGTGCGCTTGAAGTGTAGCTGTGCTCCCGCCTCTCCAGCCAGGAGGTAAGGCCGACATGCTGGCCGGTTCCATAGGCTGCAGCCCGGTGACTGCTGATTCCGTCTTCATACAGACTGCCGCTGATCTCTATAATTCCACTGAGAATAAAGGCGATTTCATTGCCTTGTTCTTTTGCCTGGTAGAGAATTTCTCCGGGTTCAAGACTGCGATGCCTGAAGAGAGCGAGAAGCTCGCTTCGTTCATCGGCAGTAAGCGCGGCCATAAAATCAAGATCTTCCGGAAGTATATGATCGCTGCAGTGTCCGCAGCCTTCAAGACATTCGGCCTCTGCCTGTTCAAGTGCAATGTCACCATCGGGTAGCAGACGCTCGGCATCGAGAACATTACGCATACCAAGCTCCTCGAGAAACTGTCCAGCCTGCTTTGCAACACTCCAGCCGCCGATATACAGGGAAACTCCGTTTTTCTGAAGACGGTCTATAAAATCGATCAGCATGCGGCCGCCAGTCAGATCCAGATTCATGAGCCCGTGAATATCCAGGACAGCAATCCGGGCTCCTCCAAGCTGCTGCTCCAGTCTGCCTATAATATCGTCCGCACTTCCGAAAAACAGACTGCCGTTGAGTTGGACTATGCGGATATCCCGACCGTTGTCAGCCAGGACAGCCTCATCGGTTTCACTGCGGATTACCCGGGATTTCAGGTATCTTCGGTCACTTGATTGAAGTCCGGCACCGAGCTCCGTCTGCCGCCTGACAAACAGAAAGGCAGCCAGAATCAAACCTGTGCTCAAGGCAACTATCAGATCTGCCGCAACCGTAACGGCGGTAACCAGCCACAGCACCAGGGAATCGCTATGTGCGGAGCGTTTCTTCAGAAGCTCGAAGCTCCAGTAATCGACCATCCTGAATCCCAGTACTACCATTAATGCTGCCAGAACCGGTAGGGGGATTCCCCGGACAAAGGGTCCCAGAATGAGGAGTGAAGCCAGCAGAATCAGGGAATGAAACATACCGGATACACCCGTCCGGCCTCCAGCATCAATATTGGCCAGGGTACGAACGGTGGCTCCTGCACCGGGCAGCGCAGTGAAACAGCCGGCGACAATATTGCCGATACCCTGTCCAAGAAGCTCGTGGGTACTGTTATGACGCTCCCCGGTTTTCAGGTCTGCAATCACAGATGTCAGCAGGGTGTCGATTATACCAAGCATACCGAGCACCAATCCCTGCTGCAGAATAATGCCTGCAATTCCCGGCTGAACTGCCAGGGGAAGCCAGCTGCGGATGTTCATGAGCAGTCTCGGTAAGGGGAAGCCTCCTGGAACCGTGCCGACCAGGTACGGGTTTGCAGCGATTACCATCAGCTCGGGTTCAATCAGGGCTGCTGCAGCGTAATAAACTGCAGTGCCCAGAATAAGCGCGGCAAGGGGCGCTGGTATCTTTTTGGTAAAGCGAGGTGTCAGCAGCATGATTCCAGCCGCCGCGAGACCTGAGATCAGTGCCGGCAGGTGCTCCCTCGGCCAGGGGAGGATAAAAAATTCATTGAAATCAGGCTGATGCATCCAGCCCATGGCAGGTAGCAGCTGGTTGAGAACAATAAGAACAGAGACCCCGTTCATGAAACCAGCCACAACAGGGTAGGGAATTCCACGCACGAGATTGCCCAGACGGCTCCAGGCCATAATCAACTGAACAATACCGCCAAGCACTGCGCTCAGAGAGAACAGCAGGATTACTGCAGCCGGTATCTGTTCAGCAGGAAGAGCCGCAATTAGAGGACTGGCAAGTAAGGCTGTCGCCGCACCGCGGATGGCCATAGACATCGGACCGGTAGGGCCACTGATCTGGGGCTTGCAGCCGCCAAACATTGAAGCGAAAAAACCAGTGAGCACTGCTCCTGTCAGGCCAGCAGCGGCGCCAAGCGCTCCATAAGCTGGCCCCAGCGGCCCGAAGGCTGTCACTCCAAAGGCCAGCGCCAGCGGAAGTGCAATGCTGGCCACCGTTGTTCCGGCCATAACTTCCTGCAGTATCCGGCCGCGCGCGCCCTTGAGGTTATGGAAATTGAATATTTCAGGAAGCTTCATACAGGGATTCAATCACGCAACAGCCTGCAATGACAAGCACGCAGGTTCCGGTTACATCCTGTGAGCAAATTCACCGGATTTCCTGCGTCGGCTCCGCTGACCTGGACGCTCAGCCCAGTGGTTCGCACAGTCCTTGGAACAGGTAAGCCCTTTTATGCTGTCAGCACGGCAATTATCACAGACATAGGCTCTGCCGTCACAACGCTGGCAGTCGATCATTGTGCCAGCAGGATTCCCGCAATGCGTGCAAAGTCCTATTCCTTCAACCGGTCGCAGATCGTCTCCGACCGCCACACGGTGGTCAAATACAAAGCAGGATCCCTGCCAGTTACTGTCGCCGTCCGAACGTTCCTTCAGGTAATTAAGGATACCACCCTGGAGCTGGTACACATTGCGATATCCCCGGCGCTGCAGCTCATATATACCTTTGTGACAGCGGATCCCGCCAGTGCAGAAAATCAGAATCGGCTTATCGGCAGGAATATTCATTTCATCTACCCGGTCAAAGAACTCGCTGAAGGCCCCGGTGTGAGGATTCAGGGCATTACGGAAGGTTCCCAGCTCGTACTCATAATCGTTGCGGGTATCGATCAGTATGGGATCCTCCTCCGCTATCATTCTGTCCCACTCGGCAGGACTCAGGTGATTGTTCAGACTTTCATCAACCACAAGCCGGGTATTTCCGGTTGTGCAGATCTCCGGCCGCAGCTTCAGTGCCAGCCGCCTGAATGGAGTTTTTGCCGACTCCGAGTACTTGCATTCCAGGCTGATCTCGAATCGCCGTTCGAGGTGCTGGATCCAGGCATCAAGACGCTGCCGGTCAGGGGCTGCGCTGGTTGTATTCAGACCCTCTCCGGCCAGAACAAAAATCCCCCGGATGCCCAGTTGATCAGCCTCTTTCCTGAGCCCCTCTATATGCTGCTCTGGATTTTCCTGTGTAAAAAATTTGTATGTTGCGGCAATCTGCCACTCAATCTTATTGTTTATTCCCGACATATTTACTAATAAATACAGAAACAGCCCGATCAGTCAATTGCCGCCGCCGAAAGCAGTGAAAGAGGTAGAATGTGAACATGCTGAATCTCAAGCGTGGACAATCAGAATCAGGCCCATTATGATAAACAGGAGGAGCCTGTATGTCAAAACTCAATCTAAACCGACAGATCTTTGGCGACCCCGCCAATACCGGAAATATCCCAAGCCGCGAAACCATAGCCGCCTTGCTGGATAACTGGGTGAAAAACGATAAGCTCAGACTGCACATGGAGCAGCTCGGCCACCTGCTGCGGGCCTGGGCCCTGCGTGAAGGCCTCGATGAATCACAGCAAAATCTGTGGGAAGCCGCTGGCCTCCTGCACGATGCCGACTGGGACCAATGGCCCGACGAACACTGCGCCAGAATTATTTCCTACGGTGAGCAGCAGTCATGGGATCCCGACCTCCTGCATGCCATAGCCAGTCACGGCCCCAGCCATTTCGGGGTTGAACCAGTAAGTCGTCTCGATCACTTGATCTACGCCCTCGATGAATTATCCGGATTCATTCACGCCGTATCACTGGTCCGCCCCGAAGGCTATGAAGGCATGAAGGTGAAATCAGTCAAAAAGAAGCTGAAAGAAAGCTCCTTCGCAGCCCAGGTCAGCCGGGAGGAAATAAGCGATGCCGCAGAACGGGTCGGCATTCCCCTGGAGGAACTGATCCAGTTTGTCATCGACGAGCAGCAGAAGCTGGCTTGAATTCAGTGTAGGGATCAGCTGCGATAGTACGGGTACTTAAGCGCTACCACACAGCAGCGCCATACCAATCACGCATTCGCCTGTCAGCCGTAACAAGACCAGCTCGATAGAGCTGCGCCAGAGCCGTGATGCACCTGTCTGCTGGATCTCGATGTTCCCATTTCAGATGCGCAGACCGTATCCATTGACCGGTATCAACCGGCACAATCCGGACATTCTCGGCCTGCTCCAGCATCTTTACATACAAATCAATATCCATGGGCAGGGAAATCTGCCCCCGTTTTTCCTTGATAGCAATCTCCCAAAAGGAAATACTGGAGACCAGCAGTGTATCCGCCTCGGAAATCGCCGCTGCAGCAGGTTCACTGAGTGACCCCGGATCAAAGCAGAACCATAATAACGCACAGGTATCCAGAACCAGCATCAGATATTCTCCCAATCCTCACTAATTGGTTCAGTGAGATCAGCATGAACAACCAGCTTTCCACGGAAAGAAGCAAACAACTCATCCACACTACGCCCTGCACTGTACGGTTGAATCACAGCAACAGGTCGATTATGATCCGTCACAATTACTTCCTCATGGCTTGATTCCATCTGCCGTAACACTTCCAGCAACTTTGCCTTCAGATAGCTCTTTGAAGTAGTCATAGAGTATATTATAACCATAAAAATGACTACTTTCAAGCGATCTATATATAGCAACGGTAATCCATCAGGGGGCTGCCAGAAGAAGCCTTGAGTAATATAGTGATCCCTGATTTGACTCATGTACGTACGTTTATTACGTTTATATACAGGAGATTGTTATGAAAACTACGGCAACTGATCTCCGTACACATCTGGCCCGTTACCTGGATCATGTGCTTGAAACCGGTGAATCTGTCGAATTGGAGCGTCGTGGCCGTATTGTTCGTATAAGTGCTGATGCGCCGGTGAGCAAACTCTCCTGTCTTAAAAAACGTGATACGATAATTGGAGATCCAGAAAGCCTGTTACAGATTGACTGGACAGATACATGGTCAGAATTGGATGCCGATAGTGTTTCTTGATACTCACGCCGTGGTGTTTCTCCATGCCGGCAAACTAACTGAATTCAGTCAGCTTGGAAGGCAACTGCTGGAAACCGAGCCGCTCATTGTCTCACCAATGTGCGTGCTGGAGCTACAGTATCTGTATGAAATACAGCATATCCGTTACAACTCACACAACATCATTCAGGATCTTTCCTCGGATATCGGGCTGCAGCAATCCGGTCATAGAGCAATGGAAGCAGCTCATATCGCAGCTGGATACGGATGGACCAGAGATCCTTTTGACCGCATGATAAGCGCATACGCCCAGGCAGCTGCTGAACGCCTGCTTACCAGGGATACCACCATCCGGAATAACTGCAGCTTCGCTGTCTGGTAGAGTAGC
Source organism: Spirochaeta dissipatitropha (assembly GCF_054657935.1). Lineage (NCBI taxonomy): Bacteria > Pseudomonadati > Spirochaetota > Spirochaetia > Spirochaetales > Spirochaetaceae > Spirochaeta > Spirochaeta dissipatitropha. The sequence goes on from NZ_BAAHXT010000017.1 coordinate 57,207, forward strand.
TGAAGCACCGGAATCATGGTAATAATGAATCTATGGTAGATCCTTCTATAGCTGCAAAACGCATTCTCGCCCGGAACGAGCAGGAGAGGATTTCGCTCGCCCGACAGCGAAGTGAAGCCCAGTCGGAAGGGCGACAGCTTGCAAGGAATATTCTTGAGAAGTACCCAGAGGCTATGAGAGTATGGGGCTTTGGTTCGACCTACGAAATCTGGCGCAATTACCATTCCAGCAGTGATATTGATCTGGCCATAGAAGCCGGAGATCTTATGACGATCTACCCAATGGTCGAATGCAGCAGGAAGAAAGTTGACCTTGTGAATCTGCAGGATGTTCCCGCTGCCTTCGCAGGTTTCGTACGGAGAAACGGCACTGTACTTGCGGAGAACCGGGATCAGCTCAGACAGGAGGAATCATGAAGAATACTTCCATCTTGAAACAGGTGATGTTGTTTACTGCATTCTGTGTATCTTTGTTGATAGTGTCCGCTTGTGCATCTACAGAAGCAGATCAACCGAATTATCACGAGCCAATGCGTCCATTGACAGGTGAACTTATCAATAATCTGGAGATGCTCCAGGAGCAGGGAGCACTTGAGTTAAATCTTTTATCCAGTCCTCAGATTGATGTTTCCGAAATTGTGTTTTTTTTGCAGAAACATCTGGAATACGGGGTGCTTCTTCTGTCTTTTTCGAGTGGAAACGCAAATCTGCTGCTTGACGATGACAAGCTGGCAGAGGCACTTGAGTTATTGCACAGGGAATATGCGCTTATGCTGGGTCATGTCAGAGTACACAGTTATCAATCCGTAACAATGCGTCAGCAGTTGAGGGAAAGCTATCGTTTGTCAGAGTCTTTGTATGAGAGAATTATCGAGCTGACAGATGACGAACTCGAACGCGCTTGGGCAGAGGTAGAACAGCAAGCAATTCGGCGTGAATGGATAGAACGAGAGGATTCCTACCTAATGACAAGAGATTATCCCTGGGTCAGACTGCAAATCCGAACACATCATCGATGACTATTCTTTGTGTTACAGAACCTGCCTGAGCAATGACCACATTGCGCCTCGCAAGTTAATTTAAATTTTTATTAAAATTCTTGACAGTTGAACTTCTCTGGATATACTTCATTTTGATTACGAATGGGGTTGGTAATCGTAATTGTATTTTTTAGACACATTGGAGGAGTAGTTTTGAATCAAATCAAATCAAATCAAATCAAATCAAATCAAATCAAATCAAATCAAATCAAATCAAGCCTAAGGATAGGTCTGTTTTTGATTATCCTGATTACGATAATGGTATCTGGATGTAATCTCGGGATGTCACCTGAAGATTTCAATGGACAGAATGAAGGCTCAGCGGCAGATGGTCTTACAGAAGCTGAGCGCTATGTAGCCAATATGCTTGAGATCGACAGGGTATTTGTACGCAGTCGCACAGCTCGCAGCGCCGGGTCAGCAGATGAAGTGCAGGATCGGCTGTTCGATGCCGAGCCTATAGTGGATACCGATGGAAATCCGGTAGATTTCTATGCCTTGACTCCTGAAGAACAGAATATATTTATTTCTGTCTGGGCAGAGGCAACAGTTGAGGATCTCAGGGCAAAGCATGACACTGTCCCTGGCCTCGCTGAGCATACAGCCGTCAATAATGACAGTATGGAAGCCGCCCTTGAGCGAAGTGCCCGGAGTGCTGATGTCAGTTATGCAGATTTTGAACGCTTTTTCGTGGAAGAAATGGAACAGCGTTCAGATGAACTTGCCAGACGACTGGATGCAGTACAGGACCGAACGGTACATAGGGCAACAGCTGATCAAAGAAGGGCTCGACAGTTACGAATTCGTAACGGGATTATAAACAACTATAGAAAAGGTAGGGTGCTCACTACTATCAGCGATGGTAGTTCAAGCAGTTCGAGTAGTTCTGTAGTAGCCATAGGCGGACATGCGTCAATAATGAGTCGTAATAGTATAAGCAATAGCATATCTGACTCTGCAAATATTGCAGTCAGTGCATGGCCCGATAACAGATGGGAAGGGCTTTCCGATGGGGTGCAGTATGAACGGTTTGAGCTGTGGCTGAATAGTGACAGACATGGTCGTACAGTTCGTGGTGTTACCGCTTTGAGAGTCGGTGAGCGGAAATGGGTCTGGAACTGGGCTAACTCGGGGTATGTTTATACTGAAGCAAGTACCAGCAAACACAATTCGGCTGGAAATTATGCAATAGCCCAAATCGGAAAACCTTTTAACTGGATTATTCCAAATAAATGGACAACCGATGCTTTTTACTGTAGTCAGCTGGTATGGAGAGCCTGGCAACAGCAGGGTTATAACCTGTCTCCATCTTCACCTTGGGCATCACCGGTTTCTATTATGAACCATAGTGGAACCCGAGTTGTTTTTTCTGATTCCCATCTGTAAAAGCTGATGGAAGGTGGCAGAGTTCCAACCCCTCTGCCGCATAGAATTAAGTAGTAATCTGGAGTAGTAATGAATAAACGATATATATATATGACTCTAATAGTATGTACAATTTTTCTGGTTTCCTGTTGTGATCACATTCCGCAGCTCAGGAGACCGGATGCTGTTCCTTTTGATCACCTGAATGACCCACTTGTCATTCGAGCGAGATTAGTCCCTTCACTGGCTTCCGATGCAGAAATTGAACGGGCTATGACCCTGCCCTGGATGCGGGAAAATCCTAATGGAAGTTTCTTTTTTGTGGCGTATGACTGGGAAAGCCGGCAAATAGTAAACCGTCAGATGTTTACAGGAGGAGATGCGCAGCTGGACTATCATTTCCAGTATTCACCCCAGCGTGATATGTATTATATAGCAGCGGACTGGCTACGGCAGATATTCAAATTCGATCCACGTAGTGGTGAAATTGAGGAGCCTATTGATTTTGATCTACCACCTGGGTCACTGAGCCCTGTCAGTAAGGATGGCCTTTTGCTGATATGGTATAACATACTAACAGAGCAGGGTTGTCCGGTAGGAATATGGGATACTGAAACAGAGACACTCGTCGGAGATCCATTCTACCTTTCTGGCAACGGCTACTGGAATAACATTATGTATGTGCCGGAACTCAGCAGCTATTTCATGGATGTAGATGGTGTCACTGAATCGGGGGATCTATATACCATTGTATTCCAGTTTAATATGTCAGACCAGAGTCTGATCGAGCTGTATCGGCATGGTGATAAAGAGTATATTTCCGGTCGGTATTCAACTTCGCAAATATTTGAGCGTAATGGTATTCTATACTATGCAGCGAATCACAATATGATCTGGGATGATGAATTGGATCAATATGTTCGTTACAACAGCGAGCCTATATTGGTTCAGTACAACCTTGGCACGCAGGAACTATCGTTCGACGTTATTTCCGACTGGGATCCTGATACCCATTTGACTATTTTAGGTTTCTCTCCTGATGATTCTCTGTATATCATGGCAGAGAAGGACTATGAAGAGCGCAGTTTGTATCTGTATTTTCCGGAAACCGGTGTATTCGAATATATTGAGGGCAGTGATATCCTTGGTGGGTTTGTTTTTTTTCCGTATACCAAGCTCGATGGTGACATATTATACATGTATGATTTATCCCTTCCTGAAATTTTCGAATTGCACGTATATGATCTTTCTGCAATGGAGAAACTCTACAATGAAACTATCAGGATATACTAAGCTGCTCGTCTGCCTGTTTCTGCTATCAGGGAGCATAGTTGCAGCATTTGCACCGGAGAATAATCCAGCAGCAGACAGTCACGCGCCAGTTTTCAGTGCAGGACTGGGCCAGTCACTGATTGGTGCTTTTGGTTTTGTATACACAGTCTTCCCGGGTTCTCCGATGCCTCCAGTTTTTCCACTGTATCTGGAAGCGGATGTCTATCTTGGTCGAGATTCGTCAATCTCTGTAGAGACAACACAGTGGTTTGGCTGGCACAGAGGAGTCTACTACGGATTTGAAGCAAGTGCAGGGTATCGCTGGCGCTTTCTGTCTGCTCAGCGAAACGGGGCTTCAGGCCCCAGTATTGTCCTGTACCCGGGTTTCGCTGCTGGTGCCTACGATCATGTTGGAGGTGTGTTGTATGGAGGCCTTGGCCTCTGGCGCTGGAGTACAGATCCGAACCACAGCCTGCAGGGGTTTCAGCTTCATAACCCGGCGGCAGCTGTCGAACTGGCCTGGACCTGGAGTTTCTGGGACGGCTGGTATGCCAGAATCAGTGCAGGCGCTGGTGGTATGAGCCTGATTAGATCATCTTTCAGTCTGGGAATGGAGTTTTAATATGAAGTATGGATTTGTACGCAGGCCTATGGTGCTTGTGCTGTTTATGGCGTTTTCTTTTTCAGCCTTCGCCGAGAATCGGGAACCCCGGATTGATCACGGTGTCGGGGCTTCAGTCGGAGGAGTAGTGGTCTCCGCAGGGAGCATGCTGGTTCTCAATTTTATGCTTGGTGCTCCTGCAGTCCTGTTGCCGCTTATAGTGGAAGGAATGTACTGGACTGATTCCGGTATCGGCTTCGGTCTGGAATCGAGTAGTTTGTTACAGGTATCTGCTCCTGCGACAGCCGGAAACATGGATCTGTATCCCTCTATTAGATGGCGAAGAAGCCCGGAAGCGGTATTCAGTATGTACCTTGTTCCATTTTCGGCCAATGTTTTTTTTCAAATCGGAGATAATGCAGAAACCGGTGTTGCTGTCGGTTTCGGTCGCCGAGCCTGGGTATCAAACAGGGACGAGGTAGTTACTGAATTCTGGATGAGCAGGATAGGTGCCACCTGGACATGGAGACCCTGGGAGCGGAGGTACATCAGTCTCTCGACCTCAGTCGGTGCCGGCTTTTTTCCTCTGGACCTCAGCCTGACCACTGGCTGGACCTGGTGATACAGCT